>CAYUEE010000154.1:0-8241 GCA_964443615.1 uncultured bacterium
CACGCTTGTCCCCTTTTCACCTTTGAGGCTGGGGTTGGAATTACCGGATCCTTGTGACGGCCTGATTCTGGGGGGTGGTTTTCCAGAACTCTTTGCCGCAGAGCTCTCGGAACGGATCCGGTCTTCAAACTGTCATAAGCCTATCTACGCTGAGTGTGGGGGATTGATGGTACTGGGGCACTCACTGCAGGATCTGAACAATCAAGTTCATTTGATGGCGAGATTACTACCATTTCAGGTGAGCATGGGAGCTCGGTTGTCGTTGGGATATCGGGATGCAACAGCGCTGCAATCTACACTTCTCCTCAGACTGGGGCAAACGGTTCGAGGACATGAATTTCATCGATCGGTACTTGAACCAACACCATTAACTCCCATTTATCGATGGACAGGTGGAGTTGAAGGATGGGTGACAGACCAGATCCATGCCTCCTACTTACACCTTCATTGGGGTCAGGATCCTGAGTTGGCGCGACAACTATTGCAGGCATTCTGGGCTAAACGGGATCCCACCTGAGTCCTATCTGGATTCAAGCTTACACCGCGACAGACGAGGTTATTTGTCCGCCTATCGCAATCAGACTTCAGTTGTGGGACTACAATGCTTCTTCACTCCCTCACAGAGGTGCAACGGCTCCGACCAGTGCTATAGATTGATCGCTCTGAGCTGCATAAAGGATCTTCACTGCTACAGATTGATCGCTCTGAGCTGCATGGAGGATCCCTAGTGTTACAGATTGATCGCTCCGAGCTGCACAAAGGATCCCATGTGGTGCAGATTGATTTTTGGCAGGTGTAGATGGTTCCCCTAGTAGCGATAGCGACAGAGGTATTGGAGAGAAGCCAATTGGAGGTTCCCATGCTTCAAATCTGCTCGCTGTACAAGTTATTTAGATTCAATGTAAGCGTAAGGTTCTAGGTGAATGGTAGTTTTGACAGCTCCATATCGATCTTCTAGTAGCTTTTCAACCCGCTCTGTGATCCGATGCGCTGTGTCGATATCTGTAGGCTCAACCACCATGTGCATTTCAATAAAGACCATCTGTCCAATGACACCTCTTGATGTAATCTCATGGCAGTCTAAAACGCCGGGCACACTCATCACCAACTTCCGAAGTGTTTTGGGAGGAATTGCAACTGTATCGGTCAAAAACGGGATATTCTCTTGTAGTACTTCCCATCCGCTATACATGACTAAAGCTGCCACAGGTAAGGCCATCATTTGATCGAGCCAGACCCAACCTAATTGAGTGCCGATTAATCCCCCCAGGACTGCAAGAGTAATCCATATATCAGAAAAGGTATGCCTGGCATCTGCTAACAAAAGTCGACTGGATAGAGCTTTGCCACGCTGGTGCTCATAAACGGCAACAAAAATGTTGATTAACAATACGCCAATCATGAGCCTCAGGGATCCGTCACTGACCTCAACTGTTCTGTTGGGTTCTAAAAATCGAGTTACTGATGCCTGCACAATTTCTAAACAGGCAACCCCTAAGAAAGCCGCAATTCCCAGAGCACCCACAGCCTCAAACTTGGTATGACCGTAGGGGTGATCCTCATCCGGTTCAGGCGTCGAAAAATGGATTGCCACTAACCCTAGTATATTACTAGCGCTGTCTGTTGAAGAATGTAATGCATCCGCAATCAGACTCAGGGATCCGGTGGTAAACCCTAAGATCAGCTTGATGCCGAAAACCAGGATATTCAGAACCAAAGTAATCACAAGCACCTGTTGGACCTGGCGCTGGCGAGTAGGATCCGGGAATTCAACTGAGGTGGATAGGGGGGATCCGGGAGTAGCCATGAATCACCAGCCGCAACATACTGCTTGCTATTTTAAGCTGCTAATGGCGTCCAGCCACAGCAGCCGACTAAGACGCCGGATCTTCAGAGTTAGGAGGGGCTATTGATAGATTTTCGAACCAACCGCGTTGCCTGAAAAAGAGGATCAATGATATGGAGACTATTAGCATAAGAGCCCAGCAGGCGGGATAACCCCAGTACCAGTTGAGTTCTGGCATATTGAACGGAGAAGTATCTGGGTTAAAGTTCATTCCATAGACACCTACAATAAATGTTAATGGAATAAATATAGTAGAAATTACTGTGAGTATCTTCATGATTTCATTCATCTTATTACTTAATGATGATAGATAGACATCCATCAGACTCGATGCTAGTTCACGATATGTTTCGACAATATCCATTACCTGAATAGTATGATCGTAGCAATCCCGTAGATAGACACGAACCTCGGGACTAATGAGATCACCAGTATCTCGAATCGTAATATTAATCGCATCTCGCAACGGCCAAATTAAGCGTCGGAGACTAAATAATCCACGCTTGAGATGATGGATCCGTTCCAATGTTTGTCGGTTAGGGCTGCGGACTACTTGATCTTCCAATTCCTCTAGTTGCTCACCATAAATCTCTAAAATGGGGAAAAACCCATCCACAATAGTATCCAAAAGTGTATAAGCTAAGTAGTCTGAACCTTGGTTCCGAATCACACCTTTATCTGTCCGAATTCGCTCACGAGCGGAGCCAAAAGTATCATGGCCTGCTTCTTCCTGGATTGTAAGGAGATAGTGTTTCCCTAGAATAAAACTCACCTGCTCTGTCAGAAAGCCTTTACCATCTGCTCTAGGCAAAACCATGCGAGTAATTAACAGAATTTGATCCCGATACTGTTCAACCTTGGGCCGCTGAGGTACATTCACAACATCTTCCAGTGCTAAGGGATGCAACCCAAACACCTGACCCAGTCGCCGCAGGATATCTTCGGATCCTAAGCCCTGAACATCAATCCACGAGACTGTCTCCCTTTCAAGATAAGGACTACAATCTTCAGGTTGTTTAACTGGGATCCGTTTCACTTTAGCGGGACTGTAATCAATCAACACTACTGTTGTGGGAGACGCATCCTCATCAATCATCAAGGTGCCTGGTAAACTGCCCGGTTCATCATAGTAATAATCGACGTATGACTCATCCTCCTCCCATTCTGCTGGCGCTTCGAGGTGTGGCTCAGTACCTGGATACATGGAATCGTAAGTCTCTGTCATAGAATGAATTAAGCGCGATATGATATACGGATCCCTTGCACCCTAGCTCAGTTGGTCAAATTTGGGAATGTTAAGACCCAAGCGGTAGCATTTGCGAGAGTAGTCATCATAAAAGCCTAGACTCGGGTCCGGAAGGAGGAACTCTCCCATTGATGGGGTGGACATAGAATTGTTTGATGATGTGCCGGAGCTTGAATCCGTAACGGATATTGGTGCCAGTGACAATCGTAGACATAGCTCCAATTGGATTCATGAACACTGACATTTACAAAATAGTGACCACTACTTAAATCAAGCCGCTGCATAACCAAACGGAGACTACTCGGATCCTGAACCGTACCAAGAAAATAATCAACTGTTGAAGTATTAGTATTGAAATAGATTGGACCTGTTTCATGCGTAATGCTGACATTAAAAATGGGATTCTGGATAGCTTGCCGGCCCCGATATTGGATATCTACCACTAACGGATCTCCACTCTTCAGGACTGTAATAGGCCGATGATCCTGGTCTAGTAACTGCACAGTGAGAATTTCAACTTCACGGGTGTACTGCCGTTCAACCCCAGTCGTTTTTAATCCCATGTCCGTGATATACCGACGAGATACCACTGCAGGATCCCCATAGGCCACTACAGATCCATTCTTTAGCCACAAGGCCTGGTCACATAACTGTTGAATTTGCTCAGGGGCATGAGAGATTAAGACAATGGCACAGCCGCGTTGCTTGAGTTGCACAATTCGATCTAAACACTTTGCTTGAAACGACACATCGCCCACCGATAGAAACTCATCGATCAGTAGTATGTCAGGCTCAGTATGGATTGCTACTGAGAAAGCTAGCCGCATCTGCATCCCAGTACTGTAGGTCCGCAATGGACTTTCCATGAAGTCACTTAATTCAGCAAAGTCTACAATAGCCTCATACCTTGACTCCACTTCTGCTCGAGTTAGGCCACCAATGATTCCAGCAATGTAAAGATTTTCCCGCCCTGTTAAATCCCCATGAAAACTGCCACCCAAGTCCAGCAAAGCCCCAATCTGGCCCCGAATTTGAATGGATCCTTCGTCCGGCATTGTGATGCCACTGATCAGTTGGAGTAAGGTCGATTTTCCCGCTCCATTGTGGCCCAGGATTCCGAGCATCTGACCAGCATAGAGTTTGAAGCTGACATCCCGAAGGGCCCAAAATGTGTTCAGTGGGCTCATATAGCGCCACCCAGCTAAAACAGCTTCCATGATAGTGCGGGGTCGCTGAGTCGAGAAACGAACGTACTGTTTACTCACCTGTTCAACAGTGATGACTGGATCCATTACAACTCCTCCACAAACCGACGCCCTTGGTGCCTGAAGATAGCATGACCGATAGGCAAAACTACTGCGGTAACCAGACTTAAAACGCCTAGTGAGATCCAGCTTGGTGATTTACCCTCTAGTAAAATCGCTCGGTAAGCAGCGATAAGCGGAACCATAGGGTTGAGGCTGTATAGAGGTTGAAATAACTCAGGGACCATATCTGCCTGATAAAAAATTGGCGACAGATACATCAACAACTGCAGTAACACGCCTAACGTATGCTGGGTATCTCGAAAGACGACATTCAGTGCAGCCAGAGGATAGGCAAAACTAACCGTCAATACGAACTGCAACGCCATGATGATGGGCAGTAACAATACAATAGGTTGAAGTTTGACCCCATCCATAAGCAGGAAAACCATCAGCACCGGCAGGGCTAATACAAAATGGATCCATCCTGTTGTAACTGTGACAATGGGCAGGATCGCGCTTGGGAACCGAGGTTGTCGGATTAAAGGACGATTACCTGTAATTAATCCCGTAGCTTGAAAGAGTGCTGATTGTGACCATGTCCAAATGAGTAGTCCTGTAAAGGCAAAGGATGCATACTGATCAATGCCAACATTGAGAACCGATTGAAACACAAACGAGAAGACAATCAATTGTAAAATGGGATTAATCATAGTCCAGGCTAGACCCAGAACAGATCGCTTATAGAGCAGCTTGATGTCTCGGATCACTAATTCTCGCAGCAGGTCATGGTAGTAGACCAGTCGCCTTTGTCTGAGTGTCACGGCTGAACTGGATAGAGCCATGGTGGATCCTACGGGAGTCTTTTGTTTAGCTTACGCCAGGATCCAGGATTCTTAACGGTGGATCCGTCAATAAAAATAATGGGATCCGGGTCAGCCTAGAGGAGTGCTGTTATAATGTCGTGGCCTAGAAGTTGCCTAGCCATCTCCGACAGCCGCGGGAAAGTGTAGCAAGGGCAATTAATTCGGGATGTAGCGCAGTTTGGTAGCGCACTTCGTTCGGGACGAAGGGGCCGCAGGTTCGAATCCTGTCATCCCGACTTGTTCATCAACTGCGAGTGCAGGTGAAAAGACCCGGTTTTTGGCTGGAAGAATGTGCTACCTCTTACTGTACTTTTGAAGAAGCAGGGCAGAAATTGGTCGATGATATAAAAACTCCGAGATCTTTCGTACACAAGGATCCTCACCCCTACTCCCAGGATCCTAGGCAGTGTCATAACCAATAATCTTCATGTGGGCGTGTTAGGTGGCATTACGATGTCTAAGCTAGCGTGAGGGATCCGTGTTTTCCACCCCTTCCCTGCTATCAGAGCACCTGCGGCTCCAGCCCCTCTGCCATCTCCTTGCTAGAGCAGTTAAGGTTTAGCTCATATTTGACTTAGACGGATCCATGGTGTAATTTGCAAATATCAAAATTTACCTGTTGTTGAGATGTCTTTACTCTTCTCTCTCCGATTTAGCTACTTTACTTACCCCTGGCATATGTCAGGGCTGAAAGGTAGTGGATGGAGCGCAGCGTAAAGATTGTCTTCAGCTGAACCTTGAGAGCCCTGAGCCTAACCCGCTTGGGGCTTTCGTTATGGGAGTGTCTATCCGTTGTTTTGCTGTTGAGTTGCCATTACTTGAGGATCCTGTCATGTCCGTTAAAACCGACAACTGTCACATTGAGGAGACCACACCCTTGATCTCACCCCGAGCTATCAAAGAGATGTTACCTCTCACAGACGAGATTGTTGAGTTAGTCCTGAACACCCGTCAAGCCATTCGCGATATCATTCACGGTCAGGATACAGAACGGTTACTAGTCATTATTGGCCCTTGCTCCATCCACGATCCTGAGGCTGCTTACGAGTATGCCCGCCGTCTTAAGCGCGTTGCTGAAGCCACTCAAGATCACCTGCTCATCGTGATGCGGACTTATTTCGAAAAACCTCGCACCACTGTTGGCTGGAAGGGGCTCATCAATGATCCTCGACTAGATGGATCCTGTGACATCCCATCAGGGCTGCAGTTGGGACGCACTATCCTGAAAACTATCAATGCGATGGGAATGCCTTGCGCCGTGGAGATGTTGGATCCTGTTACCCCTCAGTACATGGCCGATCTAGTTAGTTGGGCTGCGATTGGAGCTCGGACCATTGAAAGTCAGACTCACCGAGAAATGGCAAGCGGTTTATCTATGCCTGTTGGTTTTAAGAACGGAACTGATGGCCGGTTGCAAGTAGCCCTCAACGCGATTTTCTCAGCAAGCCACCCCCATAGTTTCCTGGGCATCAACCAAGAGGGGACAACCTGCATGTGCAAAACGCGCGGAAATCCCGACCGTCACATTGTGCTGCGCGGAGGGGGAGGCACCACCAATTACGATGCTGACTCCATCAAGAATGCGGCGGCCCTCATGGCTGAGCAAGGGATTCAACGCCCAGTTATGGTGGATTGCTCCCACGGAAACTCGAACAAGGACTACACGCGTCAGGGTGAAGTATGTCGTACCGTTGCTGACCAGTACGCTCAAGGGCAACCTGCGATCATGGGTCTGATGATCGAGAGTAATCTCAACTCCGGCAAGCAAAGCTGGCAGGAAGGATCCTCGCTCAAATACGGTGTCTCCATTACAGATGCCTGCATCGGCTGGGAAGAAACCGAAGAGCTACTCAATGATTTAGCTAAATCTGTCAAGTCTAAGGGTCGTGCCCTTGTCTAGGGTGTCCAGCCCACGTCTGAATTCTGCCCCCAAAATCCTGTATACTTGGTCACCTCGATGTCCCCGAGGACACGGGTCTGACAGGCTAAGCGCCGCCCCCTATCAACGGAGTGCGGGGGCAATGACAATCGGAGCCGCTCGCGGGAGCCTACCTCTGAAACCTCTCCCTCTATCTGAACAGCACAGGTCCCACAAGTCCCTAGACCATGGCAATTGATGACGCTGGCCGTACCGTTATGAACGGGAATGTCATTCTTGATCAACACTGTCCTCAAGTTAGCTTGGGGAGGGCAGCTGATGGCTAGACCATAAGCTTTAATCACAGGCATGGCAATGAAATCCTTAACTCAACAGTAGTGGGAGGTAGTTCAAACACAAAAAAGCCCCAGTCTCCTAGGGCTACCGTTATGTAGGGAAGTGCGTATTCCAAGCCTACAGTAGCAAGAAGGATCCTGTTTTTAGTCCGCCATAACGCTGATAGATTACAGGAGGTTCGCGTAGTTCGAGGATCTGTTTACTGCGCCAACGGCTCAATCGCTTACGCCGTCAGGATTAGTGCTTCTTAGGATCCTCTCAGTAAGTATTGGCACATACCCTATATATTCTCGGAATGCTATGGGGGTTTATCGTAAGTTAACGGATCAAACTGCACTAATTGACGAAGAAGTTATGCACAATGGCTTACCGAGATACTACTGTTGAGTCTTGTAAAAAAATTACAGTTATGTCTTGCTGCTAAGGGAGGAAAACGCCTTTACCCTTTGCCAGGAAGTCGTATTAACGGGAATTGTCAATAGACCCAAATGAGCAAGTTGAAGAGTTTGAGATAGTCTAACACTTAACCAGTGATTTCAATTTTTAAGGATCCTAATTGCTCCTAAAGTTAAGAGAGCCAACTCCAGGGTCAGACTATTGACCTACGCAGTCTAAAGTAGCTGGAGGCTAGATCTGATTCGTTGCCAAACAAGGAATGTTAGAGCAATGTTTACAAAATATTAACCCTGTCGGTGGCTTTTCCGGCTTTGAATGGAGAAAGGGATGAGTAACGCTCTCCTATACTTGCACTTTGAGGTATCGCAATGAAGTTATTTCGAACTTTTATGGCCCTTTTGCTCACAGTCAGCTTGGGTCTGTTTGCT
>CAYUEE010000155.1:0-8217 GCA_964443615.1 uncultured bacterium
AATTGCGAACACCGATGAATGCCATTATTGGATATAGTGAAATGTTGATGGAAGAGGCAGAGGAAGTTCAAGAAGATTTTGTCCCAGATTTGAAGAAAATCCATGGAGCTGGCAAACATCTACTAGGTTTGATTAATGACATTCTAGACCTTTCTAAGATTGAAGCTGGCAAAATGGATTTATATCTGGAAACATTTGATATTGCGACCATGATTGACGAAGTTGTTGTAACTATTCAACCTCTTATCGATAAGAATATGAACACTCTACAAGTGTCTCTCCAGCCTAACTTGGGTTCAATGCACGCAGACATGACTAAGGTTCGTCAAAATTTACTCAATCTACTAAGTAATGCTAGCAAATTTACCAATGAGGGTGAGATCACCTTAGCGGTAACTCGACAACAGTCTAATCTGGAAGATGTTATTTACTTCCAAGTTCGTGACAGTGGTATCGGTATGACCCCAGAACAACTTGGTAAATTGTTCCAGGCCTTTACACAAGCTGATGAATCAACAACTCGCAAGTATGGTGGTACGGGGTTAGGTCTTTCCATTACTAAAAAGTTTTGTCAGATGATGGGAGGTGACATTAAGGTTGGAAGTATAGTGGGTCAAGGTAGTACATTCACTTTCCATATCCCCGCTGAAGTCAAGGATCCGAGAGCTACTTCCCCGGCCATGGACCAGACGAGCCCTGGCTCTATGTCATTAGGAACAACGAAATCGGAGAATCATGGTGCTAAAGTTCTGGTGATCGATGATGATCCATCAGTTTGCGAATTGATTAGTCGTTCTCTACTTAAGGACGGCTTCCAAGTAAGTGTAGCTAACAGCGGGGCTAATGGTCTACAAATGGCGAAGGACCTACGTCCTGACGTTATAACCTTGGATGTGATGATGCCCGAGATGGATGGATGGGCTGTTCTCAACAAACTCAAGAACGATCGAGAGCTCAGTCAGATACCTGTTGTGATGGTTACAATCGTCGATGACAAGAATCTAGGTTATGCTCTTGGGGCTACAGAGTATCTGACCAAACCAGTAAATCGTGATCATTTAGCTAGCATTTTACAGCGCTACCAATCCTCTCACAATCAACAAAGCATTTTGGTCGTTGAGGATGATCAGCCTAGCCGTGAAATGTTGAGTCGGATGTTACAAAAAGATGGCTGGACGGTTTTTGAAGCGGAAAATGGTCAAGCCGGATTGAAGATGGTTATTGAAAATCATCCCAATTTGATTTTGCTTGATCTGATGATGCCAGAGATGGATGGCTTTGAGTTTACGACTCACCTACGTTGCAATCCAGACTGGAATGACATCCCCGTTATTGTCCTGACAGCCAAACACATTACAGCTGAGGATCGCCAGCGACTGAATGGATGTGTTGAAAAGATCCTGCAAAAAGGAGCCTATAAGCGTTCAGATTTGTTGAATGAGATTCACCGTTTAGTTCATGTTCACGTCAGTTAGACGAGTAATGTTGAGATAGAGGAAAGGAGCCCAAGTTAATCTCTGTGTAATTAGCAGTCTTACTCTCAGCACAGGGACAAATGAGATAGTTGTAAGAATAAACCTGATGAATTAACAGCTGAGCCAGCAACTGATTGAGGACAGGCAAGACATTATGTCATCCAAACGAATTTTGCTCGTAGAAGTCAATGAAGACAACCGTGATATGTTGTCTCGCCGCCTCACGCGTAAGGGGTATTCTGTCATCATCGCCGTTGATGGAGTCCAAGGTGTTGAGCAAGCCCGAGCAGAACAGCCGGATCTAATCTTGATGGATATGAGCTTACCCTTGATGGATGGGTGGGAGGCAACCCGGCGGTTGAAAGCTGAGGCGACGACTCAGCGAATCCCTGTGATTGCATTAACGGCTCATGCGATGTCAGGGGATAAAGAGAAAGCGTTGGCAGTAGGGTGTGACGATTATGATACAAAGCCGGTTGATCTGAAGCGTCTGCTGCCTAAAATGGAAGCACTACTAATTGCAGAGGTCCGGCCTGTCGCTTCCACTGCAGACTCAGGCTCATCCAAACCCAGCTCAAGCCCGACGGTTGCAGAGAAGAAGCGATCCTTTTTGTTAGTAGATGATAATGAGAATAATCGGGATATGTTGTCTCGTCGACTGGAGAAAAAAGGGTACAACGTCACCACAGCCGCAGATGGATCCGAAGCATTGAGCCTACTTCAGAAGGGAGAGCATCAATTTGATCTCATCCTGCTAGATGTGATGATGCCAGGGATTAATGGAATCGATGTGTTAACACAACTGCGCCAGTCTTACACGCCTTCAGAGCTCCCGATTATCATGGTGACGGCTAAGGATCAGAGTGAAGATATGATCAAAGCTCTGGAGCTAGGTGCAAATGATTACATTACTAAACCTGTAGACTTTCCTGTTGCTCTAGCAAGGATTCAAACGCAGGTGGCTCGGCTTGAGCAGTCTGAACAGGACCAGGCCAAACGCCAGGTTGCCACGGCTCCCCCAGCAGTAGATGTTAACTTGCTGAAAGGACGGTATCGACTGACTCAGGTCTTAGGTGAAGGTGGCTTTGGTCGAACTTATTTGGCTCGTGATACACATCGCCCTGGCGAGCCTGTTTGTGTGGTGAAGCAGCTGTATCCTAGCCAAACCGATGCTCGCTCACTAGAAATGGCCCGACGCCTATTCAATACTGAAGCTGAGACACTAGAACGGCTCAAGCATGACCAGATCCCCAAGCTGCTGGCTTACTTCGAAGAACGAGAGGATTTTTTCCTTGTCCAAGAGTTTATTGAAGGATCCTTATTAAGTGAAGAGCTAGATCAGCAACGCTTTTCAGAAATTCAGGTGTTAGCGATGCTCTGGGATCTCTTACATACTCTACAGTACGTGCATCGGCAGAATGTGATCCACCGTGATATCAAGCCTCAAAATATCATCCGACGTAAGCAAACCAAAAAGCTGGTATTGATTGATTTTGGAGCCGTTAAGGCAATTACGTTGAACCGCACTGAGATGGCCTACACCGTGGGTATTGGGTCACGAGGATATGCCCCGATTGAACAGTATGCTGGCCGGCCTCGGTATAACAGTGATATCTACGCGGTCGGTATGGTTGCTGTTCATGCACTCACAGGCCTTGCGCCAGACCAATTGGATGACGACTACAACACAGGTGAATTGCTCTGGCAGCAGAAAGTTCAAGTCAATCCAGCCATTACAACTTTAGTGAACAGAATGATTCATCCTAATTCAACGGAGCGATACCAATCGACAGCAGAGGTCCTACAAGATTTGAGGCAGATTGCCAAAGCGGTGCGCAGGAGCCAAGTTTCTAGTCGGGTCTAGTATCAGCTATCCTGCTGATGCTCCTGTCAAGGCAAGTAATCTGCTGACAGTCGCCTAAATCGCCCTGCAACTAGTGCGCCTGCTCCACCTTGTCCAATAAAAATCGTCGAAAACTTTCAGCTGTGTGAAACTTATGAATTGCCGTAGCCCAAGCGTAGCGACTCAAATCGAGCTGGATATGGCCTTAGTACTCGCTAATTAAAGCCTCAACAAATTCATAGCTGGAAAAGGGGCGGAGGTCTTCGAGCCCTTCCCCGGCTCCAATGAAGCGGATAGGCAGCTTCATCTGTTGGGTAATGGCAAACGCAATTCCCCCTTTGGCCGTACTATCCAGTTTGGTCAGAACAACGCCACTAAGCTTAGCGGCTTCTCCAAACACTTTGGCTTGTTGCAAGCCATTTTGACCCAATGTGGCATCGAGAACGAGGAGAGATTCCACTTTGGCTTTGGGGGCTTTTTTCTCGATTACACGACGGATCTTAGACAGTTCGTCCATCAGATTTTTCTTATTTTGCAGGCGCCCCGCTGTATCCACAAGTAGCAATTCAGCTTGGCGGGCCTGAGCTGCTGCAATGGCATCAAAGACAACAGCAGCAGGATCCGTATTTTTACCCTGATTAGCAACGACCTCAACCCCAGAACGCTCACCCCAGATCTTGAGTTGTTCAACGGCTGCGGCTCGGAAGGTATCAGCGGCTGCAATGAGAACCTTGTATTCCGACTTACTCGCCAGATGGCTAATTTTGCCGATTGTCGTGGTTTTGCCTGCACCATTAACCCCCACAATCAACCATATATTGAGTTCATCTCGCTCTGGTGCAAACGTGGGGTGACCAAGAGTCAGCATGTTCCGCATCTGCTCTTTTAAATACTTGACGGCTTCATCCGGCGGAAGCACCTCTTTCTTCATGCGAGCTTGAAGCGCCTTGATGATATTTTCGGTGGCATCAAACCCCACATCAGCTTGGAGCAGAACCGCTTCAATTTCCTCAACCGCATCTTGGTCAATGGGACCACGACCCACCAAGGACTTTAGTTGATTGATCAAATTGAGGCGAGTTTTGCCCAATCCTTGTCGCAACTTCTGGAGCCAGGTAATCTCTTCCACCGAGATATCATCAGCCCGTCGTCCTTGCGCCGCCAAGATCTCGGCGGACCAACGAAACCCCTCGTCAAAGGCCAGCTCAGCTTCATCTGGCGTTTCTGCAGCGGTAGGCTCAGTCTCTACAACAATGTCTTCAACAGCAGTGGCTTCAAGGGCTTCTAGTCGCTGGGTCGCACGGGGGGCGATGTCAAAGAACGCTGTAGGTCGACCAGGATCCTGTGTTGGTGGTTCGGGAATAGTAGCCTCTGCCGTCACGGTCTCATGCCCACTAATTTGGGAGGGTATGGCTTCAGTTACACCTGTTTGGGCAACCGCTGGCAGTTCAGGATCCTGAGTTTGGCTGTCGGTACCCGAAGCTGCCTCTGCCTGATCATCTGTCCGCTTATCTGTTGGCTCATCTGACTGCTCACCTGTTGGGGCCTCTGTTTTAGGAGAAGGATCCTGGGCAGACTTAGTATCCGGTTCAGTAGCAGTGGGTTCAGGGTCTTGGCGAGATTTAATATTGGCGTAGGCAGCTTTGGCAAAGGCTAGATAGTCCATCGCATCGGTCGCTTCAGGGGTCGGATCCGTAGGAGCTGGATCAGGAACCGGGGCTGGAGTCGGTGTTGGGGATTGCTCATTAAAGCGACGACGAAACCAATCAAAAGCCATAGATGCCTCTAGCAGATCACAACAGGAATTAGTCTTATTAACCAGTGTATCTAGATGATTACCCTAGACTAGCTGACGACGGATACTCCCTGAGATGATATCGATGATCGAAGCCGCCACAACCAATATAATTAGAATTGAACAGACTTTCTGATATTGAAACGCACCGAAACTCTGGTAGAGTGAAACCCCGATGCCACCGGCTCCAACGATCCCAAGCACTGAAGCAGACCGCACATTCGATTCAAATCGATACAGTGTGAACGACGCCCATAATGGCATCACCTGCGGCAACACCCCAAATAGAATCTCCTGCAATCGGTTCGCGCCTGTAGCCCGGATCCCTTCCACCGGTCCAGGTTCGATGGCTTCAACTGCTTCCGAGAATAGTTTACCTAAGGTCCCAGCGGTATGAACGGCTAAGGCTAGAACACCAGCAAAGGGGCCGAGGCCTACAGCTACGACAAAAATGAGGGCAAAGACAATTTCATTCACCGCTCGCATGATGTCGAGGATCCGACGGATGGGAAAAACAATAACATCCTGAGCAATGTTTTTGGATGCGAGTAGGCCCAGGGGTACGCCCACAATTGCCGCAATTAGCGTCCCCCACAGCCCCATCGCAATCGTAATAAAAGTATCCTCTGCGTACAATCGCCAGTCTGAAAGATCAGGCGGGAAGTAAGCCGCTAAGTACTCAGCCATGTTACCTCGATTTTGGATGAGCTTAAAAAAGTTCAATTCACCTTGTTGATAGGTGACCGCAAGCACCACTAGCGCAATTAGGACATAGCCAAGTCGCAGTGCCGTAATCCGCTTCTGTTCACGGGCTAGTATGTCTTGAACAGCGGGGGAAGGTGTGGTCATCAACCGGATCCGAAGCAACACCACCCGTACTATACACGCCTACGCTCAATCGACCTTGAATTCGCTACACAGAGCTGTCTCCGTAATCCAATCCTCAAACAGACATTTACTGCGCTAGCCTCTGAACTGCGCTAGCCTCTGAACTGCGCTAGCCTCTAAGAGGACATTCAGCCTCATCACAGCGAGGCGTTGCAGCGACAGACTCCATGGCTTTCATCACTTCTCGGCGGATTTCAACTTGGAGATCTTGATCTGCTTGAATATCTTCTAATGTATATAAGGATCCTTGGAAGCTCGTGGCGTATCGGGGGCTGAGGTGATTGAGTGCCAGAGCAGCGGTATCAGCCTGAAACTTGTCGCAGGAACAGAAGCGATTCTGAGTCTCCAATAGCAGGATGTCGTTGATCACTTCGGAGACTGCGCGCTCCATCTGGTTTTCTAGCTCAGGACTCATACGGTTCTGCATAGGTTCGATCCCAAACGAAAAAAGGAGGAGTAGCACAAGCTCACTAAATCCTCTGGCCCAATTAGGGAGAGGTTCGTCACAGCTAGAGTAGCTAATTCTTTGACTAGTATATCTTTGGGATCCAGTCCTCTGCCACGCTAACTTGGCTTCAGGTCATATCTGCTTAAACTTACTGACTTAAACTTACTGAGAGGATCCTTTGATAAGAGTGAGAAGTGATGAGAGTTCTTCAGACTTAGAGGCGACCGAAGCTGATTACTGTGTCTTTAAACATTTTTAAGGGATGCCTCAGGATTAACTCATATTCAAATGTGGTTGCCAGCCTCAGACCCAATAAATTGGACCAGATAACTCAATCTGGGATTATGCAATTATGTAAATCCAGTTGTTAGTGCAGATCGTATTCAAGATAGACCATTGCCGAGAGCTTCAAGTTTGGCGCTAGTGCAAGCTCACGGATTTAGAGAGATGCGTCTCAATTCAAGTTTCTGCTCGGGAGTAACTATGTCTGAACGGTTTAATCCTTTTTTTCTCCAGGCGTTTGGAGGAATACTAGTCTGCGTTAGTGTATTAACTGCAGGTTGTGGATCCGGCTCTGTCCCCACTCAAGTTGAGGCTCCTGGTCTATCTGATTCTAATGATGTTGAACCTGTAGTTGCTTTATCGGGAAGAGGGATCCTGCGAGACCAGTATATTTGCGTATTCGAAAACAGTATGGCCTTAGCTGGTATTGAGACACGCGCTAGCGAATTAGTAGAATCTAGACGAGGTCGTCTCCTCCGCACCTATCGGACCGCTTTAAGGGGATTTGCAGTTTCAAGACTCTCCCAAGCGGGTGCTGATGCGATTGCCCGTACCCCCGGTGTGGCGTATTGCGAACCGGACCAAGAGGTCAGTCTCACCGCTGTGCAGTCCGATGCTACCTTTGGCCTTGACCGGATTGATCAGCGGACATTGCCATTAGACGGCCGTTACACGTTTGAATCCACAGGATCCGGTGTGAATGTCTATGTGATTGATTCTGGGATCCGATTTTCCCATCAGGACTTCAGTGGTCGAGCCAGATTGGGTGCTGATCTGATCGGAGATGGACTCAATGGTAATGATTGTAATGGTCACGGAACTCACGTGGCTGGATCCATTGGAGGAGAAATTGTTGGAGTAGCCAAAGATACTACTTTGTTCGCTGTGCGAGTTTTTGGTTGCTCTATCTCTACTCCTCTATCGACGGTCATTGCTGGTGTAGATTGGGTGACAGAGAATGCCCAAGGGCCGGCTGTGGTGAATATGAGTCTTGGTGGCGGTCGGAGCACCAGTCTTAACCAGGCGGTTAACACCTCCATTGCTACCGGATTGACGTATGTGGTTGCGGCTGGAAATTCAAATCAAAATGCGTGTGACTTTTCACCCGCCAGTGTCTCTGCTGCCCTCACAGTGGGTGCCACAACTGCAACAGATACCCGAGCAGGATTTTCAAATTTCGGATCCTGTCTCGATATATTTGCCCCTGGTGACCAAATTATTTCTGCTGGTATCAGCTCAGATACATCAGCTCGGATCCTTAGTGGTACCTCCATGGCGGCTCCGCATGTAGCTGGAGTGGCAGCCCTCTATCTGTCTGAAAATCCCAGTGCTCCACCCGCCGAGGTGAGTCAGCAAATCCTATCCCAGTCCACACCTAATGTTGTTGTCAATCCCGGATCCGGCTCTCCCAATCAACTGTTGTTCTCATTGGCCCCCACTGAAATCCCCCACCCAGGCGCTACGGCGGCGAGCCCCCCACGCCCGA
>CAYUEE010000156.1:0-8106 GCA_964443615.1 uncultured bacterium
ACGTGTTAACAAAGCCCTACCCCGCCAGACAGGTGGTGGTCGCCCTCGTAGTATGACAGCCAGCCCCACTGAGCCTTTTTCCAGCTTCTAGCCTTTCACCCCCAAACACTTCTTTGGAGATGTACCGTTCCTGATTCTGGTTCGGGCGGCTCTGGCCCTCATGTCAGATCAGTTCAAGCTAGATAGGAGCTGGATGAGGCTGTGCAGGCTGAGTCAGTGAGCGTATGTGCTCCGACATCAGCCAACTAATACCCTAGGGTGAGGGTGTGGTGATCCCTCTCCATGATGTGTGCTTAAAGCTTAGATTCACCTACGTCCAAGCGCTAGCGCTCCGATGCCTCCACTTCAGGGTTCTGCGATGACCCTACAGTGTCTAAGCTTGAGCCAGGGTCAGGATCCTTCTGCGACGCCACAACCTGTGCCGTGAATGCAGTGGGATCTTGCCCCCCTAATTGTTGGAAAATATCCTGCATCAGGTCTTGGCGCTTGGTAACCGGTAGGTTTCGAGTCAGGGACGGTGGCAGATTGGGCATGGCCAATGAGACCCGATCAGTAATGTCCAGCTGGGCATTGCGGCGCTGAATGGACCAAGCTCGCCTAACGACGTTATCCGCTGCTTCAGCATCAATTCCAGAGACTGTTGTCATCCAGGTTGTGATGGCTGCAAAGTCAGGATCATATCGGAATCGATACATGTAAACTAGCATGCTGATTCCTAAGATTAGACCAATAGCACTGGCCAGGTAGGCAACCTTGATTGATGTCGATCCTAGGTAGGCGACTGCCGAGATTCTCAGAATCTCATAAGGGATCCGGATCAAGCTGTAGCCAATGACGTACATCCATACCCACGTGCCATCCTTGAGTTTGGGATAGGCGCGCATAGTGCTGTATAGGATCCCGAATAGGACTAAGTTCAGTACACTCTCGTAAAGAAAAATCGGGTGGTAAAGCTCTGTTGTGCTCAATTGTGGGAGCCGACTATCCAGTGGAATGAACTCTCGGATTGGCCACCAACTGTCCGGTGCAATGGGAGTTCCGTAGGCTTCTGAGTTGAAAAAGTTGCCCCAGCGACCGATAGCCTGCCCCAAAATTAGACTCGGAGTTAGGGTATCTGCGTAGGCCCAACCATTGATACGAGTGAGTCGACAGTAGACATAGAGTGCCAGAGCTCCAGCTAGCACACCGCCATGAATAATAATGCCCCCTTGCCAAATAGCGAAGGCTGCTAGTGGATTACCTTCAAAATCTCCCAAGTGGGTCAGAACATAGTAGAGTCGGGCTCCTGCAAATCCCCCTAAGACCAACCACAGTGCTAGCTGTTCCACATGTTCACTCGCTTGGCCCGGCTCCTTCTCTAGCTGTCGCCATTCAGCGAGTGACTTGGCTAAGAACAGACCAATGAGAACAGAGGCCGCCATTAACAAGCCGTACCAACGTAAACCTGCCCCACCTACTAAGGGCCAACTCTCAGGAAACTGAAAGATGAAGGGTCCTGGTGAGGTCAAAACCAGGGATCCATCCGGAGAAAGCGAAACAAGGCCTAACAGATGTGACCGTATACCCCATTCGATCATGGTCGGTTACTCCATCACCTCAACAACTCTACCTAGGGTAGTACGGATCCGATGAGTGACTGAGACTGGAACGGACCCGTGGCTGGATTCAAAGCTTGATTCAAGAGTCCTAGATCCTAGGTCTCAACGGCTGCAGGATCTCAACGGCTGCAAGGTCTCAGCGACTACAAGACAAACTCTTCTAGTGCAGCCGCAACTCCATCCTCATCCACAGTGGGAGCAATCCAGTGAGCGTAGGCTTGAATCTCAGGACGGGCATTTCCCATCGCAACACCTAAACCAGCATAGGACAGCATTTCAATATCATTGTCACTATCTCCCACAACCATAACGTTTTCTGGGGTGAGGCCCAAGAGCTCTTCTGTTAGATATTTAACCGCGTTGCCTTTATTGACCTCAGGATGTGTGGCCTCTAGGAAGGTGGGCACTGAGCGGGTGAGGTAGAGCTGTTGAGCAGGAAATCGGCGCCGTAGGGCTTGCATTAAATCCTCGATCATGGCTGGATCCTCTGTCATTGCTAGGATTTTGGTGGGGTGGGTCGGCCAATTGGATCCAAGACTAGATAGGAGGTTGAGGGGGACTTGTGATCGTTCTGCGTAGAGCTGGCTCAGTTCAGTTAGTTCTCTCACGTACAGTTGATCATCTATGTAAACGTGCACAATGAACGGTAGATCGGCGAGATGGTCCAATAAATGTTGAGCTAACGCGCGATCAAGCACCCAGTGGTGATGTAGGGTATTGGTGGCTGGATCCTGAATGAAGGCTCCTTGGTAGGCACTCAAAGGCATGTCCGCCTCAATATCAAAGTGGAAGCGCTGGGCCGATTGGAACATGCGACCCGTAGCAATACCGATACGAACCCCCTTTTGCTTAGCCGATTGGATTGCTTTGCGAACGGTGGGAGAGACTTGATTGGAGGATCCGGTTAAGGTGCCATCGATATCTAGGATTACTAAGCGGATATCAGTCGTTGAGCGCATGGGATCCGTCATCGTTACCTCAAGGTTGTGTCAAAACTGTTGTGTCAAAACTGGATCCGACCTTAAATGATGCCCAGGATAATACTGGAGCCCCATCAGGCTAGATGACAATCTGTCCCCATTATTTCAGACCGTAGAGGATTTCAGGCCATAGAGGACAATCGCAGATGAGGGACGACTAGATGCTGAGTAATGATCCGTTTTTATTGATCGGCTCGGAACCAGACCATGCCTGCTTATTGCTGCACGGGTTAGGTGGTGGTACTTACCAGATGCGCCTCTTGGCAGACTATCTTCATGATGCCGGATTGACGACTCAGGGCATCAATTATCCAGGCCATGATAAGCCTTCAGCCGTGATGCCTCGCTCGAAATGGTCAGACTGGTTTCATCACAGTTTGGAAGCTTATGAGCAGTTATTCGACCGATTTAAATCAGTTTCCCTGATTGGATTTTCGACTGGATCTCCCATTGCTCTGCATATTGCGGCCACCAGCTCGAAGCCTGTTCATAAACTTGTTTTACTAGCTCCTTTTATGGCAATTAAGCATCAATGGTATTACGGTTTGAAACCAGATGTCTATCTGTATACGATTGGCCGCTTGATTGAGAATGTGGCGCGATTGCGTCTGCCGATCCGGGATCCAGAGATGAACAGGCTCGCTGAGGCCTCTATCTACTTCAAGACATTCAATTTACCCTCGGTCCGCAGTGCCTTAGAGTTAATTGAGATGGTTAAACAAGAGCTCCCTCAGATTCAAACGCCCACATTAGTGATTCAGTCTCGCCTTGATAGCGTCGTAGACCCGAGTGGTGCGCAATTTGTCATTGATCACATGGGCTCAACTCAGAAAGTGCTGCACTGGCTGGAGCAGTCTGACCATATCCTCACAATGGATTATGACCGAGAGCAAGTGTTTTCATTCACACGAGAATTCTTACTGGGGTAGACCTAGATCGATGGGTAACTACCCTCGTTAACTCTCGCCATGACGATTATCCTAGAAGAACACTCTGCTGCCTCCCTACCCCCTGCTCATGAACACTGTGACTGCTCCTCCTCTATCCCGTATCGTTTCGGATCCTGACCACTGTACTGATAGTACGAATGAACCGATCCTGAGGATGATCCGAGAGTTAACGGAGGTTTATCAAGCCCTAGCGAATTATTCAGATGCCCACGTACGACAATTCAGCCTCACAGCTCCCCAGTTTGATGTGATCGCAGCCTTGGGCAATGCTTCAACAGGCATGACAATGAATATGCTGGCAGAGCGTACCCTAGTGACGAAAGGAACTCTGACTGGCATTGTGGATCGATTGGAGCAGAAAGGGTTGGTCAAGCGTGAGGTGCCACCTACAAATCGGCGGTGCTTTGTCATTGTCCTAACACCTGATGGTCAGTCCGCCTTTGAAAAAACGTTTCCGGCCCACGTGAATCACCTGAAAGCACGTCTGCAGGCTCTCAGTCCAGAAGAGGTAACAACTATTTATGAAGCCTTGCACAGGTTACGATGCTGCTTCCGATAGTGCTGTGCTGGTAATGTTGTGCTGCTGGTGGACATAGATCTAGTAGAACCAGCTAGTCAGATCCCCGTTTCAATATGCTGCTAGCACGTTGACGGTAAACTTCATAGAGGGCGATGCCAGCAGCCACTGAAGCATTCAAGCTCTCTGTGCGTCCAACTAAAGGAATAGACAGGAGAAGGTCGCAGTGTTGCTGGGTGAGAAGACTGATACCATCACCTTCGGATCCGACAACGATCGCAACAGGTCCCTCAAACTTGAATGTGTGAATTGGCTGACTCCCGCGTGTGTCCGTGCCGTAGACCCAGAAGCCTTGTTTCTTCAAAAAGGCTAGGGCTCGATTGAGGTTCACAACCCGAGCGATAGGTAGTGTACTCAACGCTCCGGCGGCGACTTTAATCACAGATGATGTGACTCCAACCGCTCGCCGCTGAGGAATTACAATGCCTTGGATCCCAAAAGCTTCAGCTGTGCGGGCAATGGCCCCAAGATTGTGTGGATCCTGAACTCCATCTAGAACCACTAGGACAGGGTGTTTAGAATGAGCCAGAGACTCTGTTACCAGGGCCTCTAAATCTTGATAATCATACGGTGTTCCTTGAGCAGCAATACCTTGATGGTTGCCACCGTGGGTTAGGTATTTCAACCGCTGTGGAGACACTTCATCAATTACAGCCCCTCGTTGTTTGGCTTCCTGGAGTAAACTGAGAAAGTTAGGATCGTAACGAAGCTGGGGTGTGACCCAAACCCGGTTCAAAGTCCGTTCTGATTGTAAAGCCGCTAACACAGCATGTCGTCCAAAAATCAGATCTGACTCTAGGCTATCGTCTGGCTTCAGGGCATTTGAATTGCGTTGTGTTTCAGGATCCTGACTGGCTGTCTCCTGACTAGCCCTCTTAGAATGCCGTTCTAGTGGCTCTAGATTGTGGGGTGAGCTCCCATCACGAGTAGACCTATGGTCAAGGGAGGGACGCTGAGACCGCTTAGAGGTATTCAAAACTGGCTTGCCGGGACGGCGAGAATTACTTTTGCGGAAGGGCTTGGAGGGAGCATCAGGGGTAGAGGATCCACGGGACTGACTGGGGCGAGACTTGGATCCTTTCTTACGGAAGGGTTTGGAATGAGAAGGTTGAGGACGTGACATAAAACAGGATCCATCAGGGCAGATAGGTCAAGCAAGTGTAACTCATTTTATCGAAGCTCACCTGGACTCTAGGTGAAGTCGTTTAGCCAGTCTAAGTTTGAATCGCTAAGTTTGAATAGGATCCTTGCAACCCCTTGAGTTGAACAATTCCAGGATCCTTTGGTAAATAGTCTTTTGGTAAATAGTCTTTCCGCACACAGGTGGCATCCTTCATAGCTAATCAGTATTTAAGCTATGGCTGATTGGCTTCTAAGTGTAGAGACAGTTCCCGCCACATTTTCTAAAGCTCATCTATCCATACAATTCTAGCAATTCTAAAATCTAAAATTAATCGCTGGCAATTCTAAGATCAACCAAAATCTAAAATCAATCAAAAGAACTGTCAAACTCTATCTCTTGTCGAGGCATCAATTTATGAATAGAGCGTTTACATATATTTTTCATTGTTTCGAAATTTAACAGACCTTCAATTCTTTGTGTGGAAAATTCTGAATTCATTCTGTAACTCGGCCTATGTTCATCAAATTATCAGCCAGGTTCCCTATCATAAGAGTCATCAGTGAATCGAAGGATCCATGTCCATCGGTTATCCTGCTGTGGTTGGCCCTGGGTTAGCCTTGTTATTCAGTCTGGTGAAATAGTGATATCTGGTGAAATAGTGATATGGTCACCACTCCGCCATCCCCTTATTCAATGCCGTCCGAGACATCTCCTGAGCCTGAGTCTTGGTCTCTGTCTCGAGATGCGATGACTCTCTCTCGGCATGTGCTCCAGCACTTTGATGATGAATTCACGGCTGATGCTAAAGTTTTCAGTGCTTTGATGTCGCGCATGGCTCTGGCGGGGAAGATGATTGCCCGTCGACTAGGGCGTGCTGGATTAATTGAAGACACCTTGGGCGTTGCAGGGACTGTGAATATACAAGGTGAAGAACAGAAGCAGATGGATGTATATGCTAATCAAGCCTTCCTCCGGGTTCTGGAGCAGACTGGATTAGTGTGCCGAATCGTCTCGGAAGAGATGGAAGTGCCCACCCGTCTCCCAGAAAATTGTGCCCTCAGTCGTTATGCTGTGTTGGTGGATCCGCTGGATGGATCCTCTAATATCGATGCCGATCTCACGGTTGGATCCATTTTTTCAGTGCTGCAAGCTGAAGGGCTCAACGAGGACGATCAAGACTTACTTCAACCCGGATCGGCTCAGATAGCTTCGGGTTATATCCTGTACGGACCTAGTACACAGCTGATCTACTCTCTGGGTCGAGGTGTACATTCTTTTACGCTAGACCCTAGCTTAGGGGAGTTCATCTTGACCCAAACGGATATACAGATGCCCCGACAGGGATCCATCTACAGCACCAATGAAGGCAATTTTAGCCATTGGTCAGACGGTGTTCGTCACTATGTTCAGTCAGTCCCTCGTCAGAAGGGCTATGCCAGTCGTTACAGTGGCGCTCTAGTGGCTGATGTTCACCGGATCCTGCTTCAAGGGGGGGTATACCTCTATCCTGGAACAGACAAGAGTCCAGAGGGTAAGTTGCGCTTGATGTATGAAGCCTCACCTCTCGCTTTCCTCATTGAACAGGCCGGGGGCCGAGCCACTACAGGCTATGAACGGATCCTTGATATCCAGCCCACGGTTCTTCACCAACGAGTCCCCTTGATCATTGGCAGTTCTGAGAATGTGGCTGAGGTTGAACAGTTTTTCGTAGCCCATTGAGGGTAGGGTTTCCAGACTCCATTGTGACGGTGGGATCCTTCACAGTGGATGAGGCAAAGATGGCAGGCTGTCGCGTCGTCTTTAATCATTCCGTTTGAAAGTTACACGTTAGTTATGAGGTATTTCAATGACTTCTCCCCTACATCAACTTTTTGATCATGGTCAGAGTGTTTGGATGGATAACCTGAGCCGCAGCATTATCCAAAGTGGAGAGCTCGCGGATTGGGTTCAGGCTCGCGGTGTTCGAGGTATTACCTCCAATCCTGCTATTTTCAAGAAAGCCATCGCCGGCAATGCTGATTATGATCAAAGTATCCAGGCGGCCCTGAACCACAGTGATGACGTCAATCAGGTGTACGAGTACTTGGCTTTTCAAGATATTGCTGATGCTGCCGATGTGTTCAAACCTTTGTACCAGTACACCAATGGCCAAGATGGTTATGTCAGCATCGAAGTCTCTCCTAAGCTAGCTAACGATACACTCCAAACCATCCGTCAGGCGAAACGATTCTTCCGGGTTCTAGATCATTCTAATGTCATGATCAAAGTGCCTGGTACAGAAGCTGGCTTCCCCGCTATCAGCAGCCTAATTGCAGAAGGTATCAGTGTTAACGTTACGCTGCTGTTCTCCATTGAAGACTATATCCAGTCGGCTGAAGCCTACATCACAGGATTGGAATCCCTGGCCAGTCAGGGTGGTGAATTGAGCAAAGTTGCCTCTGTTGCCAGCTTCTTCCTGAGTCGGATTGATACTCAGGTGGACGCACTGTTGAATGCGAAACTGGCTGCTACTGATGATGAAGTGGCCCAGGCTAAGCTAATGAGTCTTCAGGGTCAGGCGGCAATTGCCAATGCTAAGTTGGCCTACCAAGAGTATAAGCGTCTATTCTCCAGCGACCGGTTTAAGCGATTAGAAGAGATGGGGGCGCGGCCTCAGCGCTTATTGTGGGCGTCAACCTCCACAAAAAACCCGAACTACAGTGATACGCTCTATGTTGCTGAGCTGATTGGTCCTAACACGGTTAATACCATTCCCCCCAATACGCTACAGGCGTTCTACGACCATGGGGTGGTGGCAGATACGTTAGACACCAACGTGGATGAGGCTCGTCAAGTCATGGCGGATTTGGCTGCAGCGGGTGTAGATCTCGTTGATCCC
>CAYUEE010000157.1:0-7881 GCA_964443615.1 uncultured bacterium
TAGCATATATCTTGCTCTCTTTTTTGCTCGTTAAGCTATCATTCAACACTTCTGGGGCTGATACTAGTGACTTATTATCCAGACACTGATTACAACAAGAATAGGTAGGCCATGGCTGCAGTTCAAATCCACTATTTTGAGAAGGCTAAGCAGTCTCAGCAGCTCATTACAGCCTTAACGGCCTGGGATTACGGGTTTGCCCAACTCATTGATCAAGCAGGTGTTGATTTGGTCCTGGTGGGAGATTCACTGGCGATGACGGTGCTAGGCTATACGTCTACTTTGCCGTTGACTCTAGATGAGATCATTCACCATAGCAAGGCTGTACAGCGAGGTGTGAGGCGGGCTTTTGTTGTTGCTGATCTCCCCTTCATGACTTATCAAGTGAGTCGTGAACAAGCCCTACTCTCAGCTGGACGTGTGCTCAAAGAGTCTGGAGTGGCGGGGGTCAAACTGGAGGGTGGGTACCCAGCCATGGTGGATACAGTAGCCTTCTTGGTGGAACGAGGGATCCCTGTCTTGGGCCACATTGGTCTAACCCCTCAAGCCAAGCACCAATTAGGAGGCTATCGTAAACAAGGTAAGACTTCGTCTGAGGCTGAGCGGTTAAAACAAGAAGCTTTGGCGCTTCAATCAGCGGGTGCTTTTGCCATCGTTATCGAGCATATTCCAACTGAGCTGGCGCATGAGATCTCAACTCAGCTCCGAATTCCCACTATCGGTATTGGTGCTGGTCCCTACTGCGATGGCCAAATCTTAGTGACCTATGATGTCTTAGGGTTGAGTGAACGATTACCACCCTTCGCCAAGGCGTATCTTAATTTACGAAGTACGGTTGAGCAAGCCATCCATGAGTACTGTGAAGAAGTCCGGACACAGCAGTTTCCACTCTCTCCACCTCAGGATCCTTGATGAGATAGTGTTGGTCTTCACTGGGCTAGACAAGCAAGAACTTCTAATAACTGTGGTCTCTTACAGAGTGCCGGTTCTTAGGTAACTTGACAATTATGAAAAGCTAGGGAATTGCGCCTACTTATCAAGACGGTTAGTGCAGTAATATTGATAACAATTACCTTGACTTTAGACTAGGTATCATCAGTACAGTAGAGTTAAAGCTAAGCTGGAACGGATCGTCTTTGCCTGGGTCCATACGCTAAATGGCTTAGGGAGTAGCGTTACGAACGGTCGAGAGGGTATTCACTGATACGGAGGATGATTGAGTTATGTCTGTGACATCAATTGGGGCTGTAGCTGAAGCGCAAGAATGGCGCGAACTCTGTGCCTGGGCGGATGAGCACTATCGCTGCCGGACCTTTCCGAAGGATGTGCGAATTCCTACTCGGCCTGGTTTAGTCTATGTCGTGCAAGAGGGGGTTGTACGACTCGTAAGCCAAACCCCTGAGCGACGAGAGGTGTTTGTGGGTTTTATCACGGAGAGTAATCCGTTTGAGCTGACCACGCAGGATCGCTTTGAATTGAAGGCATGTACCCATTCAGAGCGCACATCGGTGATGTGGTTCTATTGGCAGGATCTTGAGCAGTGGCCGCGCCTCCACCAGAAAGTTCAAGAGGATTTTCGGTATCAGCTGCAGCGTAAGCTCTTATGGCTAGGTAATCTAGGGCAGCGGCGGGCCATTGATCGCCTTAAGGGGTTCCTGACTCTCTTGATTGAAGAGTACGGTGAACCGTATGAAGAAGGGTTGGTCCTACCATGGATTTTGACTCATGCTCAGATTGGTGATGCGATTGGAGCGACTCGGGTCACGGTAACCCGTCTTCTGGGTAGCTTGCGCTCTCGTGGGTTCGTACATGTTCTGGATCAAAATCAGTTGTGTATGCCTCACGCAGTCAAGATGAAGCGCCCCCCTTCTGCCGCTTACAGTGCGTAATTCCAGGTGCGTCGGGCTAGAATCCTAGGCCGAGGATGAGCCTCAGTCAGCTATGACAGGAGACACAGCCATTCAGCTGCACGTCCAGCAGTGGGGCCAACGCCCATCTAGCTCGATTCCCCTGGTGATGCTCCATGGCCATCCGGGGAACGCGGCTTGTTTTGAACCGTTAGCACTTGGACTCCAGCAAAATTTTTGGATCCTTGCCCCTGATCTGCGTGGGTATGGTCGGAGTCAAGTTAGACAGTCATTTGAGATGGCGACACACCTACTCGATTTAGAACGCCTCTTGGATGAACATGAGATTGGGCAGTGTTTGATCGTGGGGTGGTCCCTAGGCGGGATTGTGGCGCTAGAACTAGCTATCAAGGATCCGAGTCGTATCCAGGGTCTAGTACTAATGGCTAGTGCTGCTCGTCCGGTGGGGTCTCACCCGCCCGTAACACTTTGGGATGACATTAATACGGGTATCGCTTCAGTTTTGAACCTGTTGTGGCCCGGATCCTGGTGGGTGATTAATCAGTTTGGCAAACGCTCTCTCTATCGCTACTTAATTCACCAGCACACCCCCGAAACCTATCGACTGTTGGCACGGTACGCTGTTGGGGCTTATCTGCAAACATCGACATCAGCTAAGCAAGCCTTGAGACAAGCTCTCAGGCAACGCTACAACCGTCTGGAGGCTATCGCCAATCTTAGGATCCCAACATTGGTTCTAACTGGCTTGCATGATCGCCATATCACCTGTGCAGCTAGCTTAGAAACAGCTCAGACACTGCCTTTGGCTCGCTGGATCACCTATCCTCATGTGGCTCACCTCTTCCCTTGGGAGATTCCAGATCAAGTTGAAGAGGATATTCGAGCCTGGTTTCAACAGATGGGGTTCTTGTAGTGTTTGTCATCTATCTCAGGAAGGATCCTTCTGTATCTTAGATGAATCGCCAGACGGATCCTTCAACATTCAAATAGGTCAAGTGGGTCAAATGGCTCAAATGGCTCAAATCAGGGTTGGTCGAGCTTTTGCTTCAGCAAATCATTTGTTACTTGAGGCTCAGCACGCCCGCCTGTCTTTTTCATCATTTGGCCCACGAAGAACCCAAAGAGTTTTGACTTACCCCCTCGGTACTGCTCCAGTTGCTTGGGATTATCAGCCAGGATCTCGTCAATGAACTGGTTGAGAGTATCCGGATCCGCAATCGTTGTAACACCCTTAGATTCCACTAATTTACGAACTGAACCACCGCTTTCCATCAACTCAGGTAGGATCTCTTTAGCAATCTTACCGCTGATAGTCCCCTCTTTGATCAGGCTCACCAGTTCAGCCAGATGGTCGGGGCGGAAGGCAATCTTGGGGTAGGTAAGTTTATGGGTGTTGAGGTAGTTAGCAACATCACTCATAATCCAGTTAGCAGCAGCTTTCGGATCTGCTCCGGCGGCTAGCGTAGCCTCAAAGTAAGCGGCGGTATCCTGATCATCACTTAAATATCGAGCATCGTAAGCAGAAAGACCAAATTCCTCTTGATAGCGGGTGCGCTTCCAAGCCGGGAGCTCTGGCAACTCAGAGGACCACTGTTGCAACTGGGTTTCCGTCAGGCGGACAGGCATGAGGTCGGGTTCGGGGAAATAGCGATAGTCACTGGAGCCTTCCTTCTTACGCATGCTAGTAGTGCGTTGCTGGTTCTCATCCCATAATCGAGTCTCTTGAACTAATGCTTCACCTGCTTCCACCGCCTTCACTTGTCGTTTAAACTCATAATCAATTGCTCGCTGAATCGCATTGAACGAGTTCATGTTCTTGATTTCAACCTTGGTGCCAAATGCTACAGATCCGACGGGTCGGACTGAGATATTCACATCGCAACGCATGGATCCTTCTTGCATATTGCCGTCGCTAGCGCCGAGATAGCGAACAATCCGCTGTAGCTCTTGAGCATACTCTGCGGCTTCTTGGCCAGTGCGAAGATCCGGTTCCGAGACGATCTCCACTAGCGGAACACCAGCCCGGTTGTAGTCGACCAGGGAATAGGTGGATCCGGCGAGGCGGTCGCTACCCGCATGAACGAGTTTGCCAGCATCTTCTTCCATGTGCATCCGGGTAATCCCGATTCGTTTGTGAATGGGTTGGCCTATGTCATTAAGAACTTCAATTTCAATCCAGCCGTGCTCAGCAATTGGAATGTCGTACTGCGTGATCTGATAGTTCTTTGGGAGATCCGGATAGAAGTACTGTTTGCGATCAAATTTACAATATCGGGCAATGGAGCAGTTGAGGGCCAGACCAACTTTAGCAGCGTATTCCAAAACTTTCCCGTTTAGCACAGGCAACGTCCCTGGTAACCCCATACACACCGGATCGATATTGCTATTAGGGGGAGAGCCAAAGGCCGTAGAACTTGCTGAGAAGATTTTAGAGGCCGTGCTGAGCTGACAGTGGGTCTCTAGACCAATCACAGCCTCATACTGAGTTTTTACAGAAGCAGCAACTGTCATAAATGCGGAATATCCATGCTCACTGAAACAAGTGGCTCTATCCTAGCGCTTCATTGGACATGCTGCTGGCTTGCCTGAGTAGGTTCGGTTAGGGATTTCTGTTAGTGATTTCCGTGAGGAGCTTATCTTGCTGGTTGGGTCGCAGTGCCCGACATAGATCTTATCCTGACTAATCTGCCATTCCTCTGAAACAGACCTCAGGATCCTGGGCAGGATAGTATCAGCCACTGGGGCAACCCGACTGCTGCCGCCCATTGGCTTAATTTGGCTCCGCTAAAATGCTGACTATTGGAACCGATGTCGAGTGCTAACTTGTCGAACTTACATTTCCTCCGTTTTCTTCCGGATTTCGCTGAAACGTAACACTGGTGAAGATCCGCAGATCGACGCAAGCGTGAACCCCCGCCTTTATTTCATACTGAGTCTAGTTCAAGGAACCGTACAAGTGAATCCACCAAACGATTCTGCACCGGATCCTTCAAAATAAGCATCATGTGTGTCGTAAGTTATCGACTGCTAGTGAGTGCTATGAATTCGTTCAGCATAAGTGAGTCAACTATGATTGGTCAGTTGCTAGGGATGTCTACTAATCCAGAAACCGCTATCGTACCTGTGAATAGCGTGAATGCTCAGCCGTCTCCCCTCTGGGTCGAAATTCAAAATTGGTTAAGCCATATGCCTCAAGGCTACCGGTTCTTGGGTAGTATACCTGCTGTCGCCGATGAGCCTCGAATTGAACGAAACCTTGAAGGCGTTTTTCAATTATGGATGGAAACTCCGACTGGTCGCTACATTTACGGTCAGGGGGAAACCGTTATTGAAGCTTGGCAAACGCTCACTTGTGTCCTTGAGCATTATAAGCGATCCCAAGTTGCCTAAAAGCTATTGAATCTGGCTCATAGTGTTGGACGCACAGACTACCTATGTCTGAGGCTCATAGGCACTTCCTCCCTTTGACTGTTGCACTTCATGTTGACTGCTGCACTTCATAGACGGTTACAACCCTTGCCACTCACTGCTGGTGTTCAGAATAGGTCAGAATGTGTTTATTGACTCTAAGGGCCCCTCCACCGATTTGATATCATGGGGGGCTCAAAGCGTTATAGTTGACGGGACGCTGATTATCTGGGCATTACAAGGGGGGACACGTGGATATTCAACTGGGTGTCGGGAAGACCGTGCGACGAGCCTACGGTTTGGATGAAATCGCCCTATCGCCTGCCGGTAATACCCTCGATCCTCATCTGGTCGATACTCACTGGTCGATAGGATCAATTGCTCGTGAAATTCCCATCATCGCCAGTGCTATGGATAGTGTGGTGGATGTGGACATGGCTGTTTTATTATCAGAGCTTGGATCCTTGGGTGTACTCAATCTCGAAGGCCTTCAGACCCGCTATGCCAGACCTGACATGATCCTAGACAAAATTGTGTCAGTGGGCCCTGAAGAATTTGTACCCCTGATGCAACAGCTCTACGCTGAACCGGTTGAGCTCGACTTGATTAAGCAACGTATTCAAGCCATCAAAGCGAAAGGAGGGATTGCTGCAGCTAGTTGTACTCCTGCCAACGCTGCAACCTATGGCCCTTTGGTGGCAGAAGCAGGTGGAGATTTGTTTTTTGTGCAAGCTACTGTCGTTTCCACTGATCATCAAGCCCCTGAGGGCACTGAACCGTTGGACCTAGCCCGCTTTTGTCAGGAGATGCCCATTCCTGTGATTGTCGGTAACTGCGTGACCTATGACGTAGCTCTAAGTTTGATGAAGGCAGGCGCAGCAGCCATTCTGGTAGGCATTGGACCAGGAGCAGCATGTACATCACGCGGTGTCTTAGGTATTGGCGTTCCTCAAGCGACAGCGGTGGCAGACTGTGCTGGAGCCCGTGACCTCTTTTTTCATGATACCGAGACCTACGTTCCGATCATTGCTGATGGTGGGTTGGTGACAGGTGGAGATATTTGCAAAGCTATTGCCTGTGGTGCAGATGCTGTGATGATTGGCTCTCCCATTGCTCGTGCTGAAGAAGCTCCTGGTCGTGGATTTCACTGGGGCATGGCAACACCTAGCCCTGTTTTGCCTCGTGGCACCCGTATCAACGTGGGATCCATTGGCACCCTCAAAGAGATCCTCAGAGGACCGGCTCGCCTAGATGATGGCACCCATAACCTATTAGGTGCCTTGAAAACTAGTATGAGTACACTAGGAGCCAGTACAATTCGGCATATGCAGCAGGTCGATGTAGTCATTGCCCCTTCGTTACTCACGGAAGGCAAGGTTTATCAGAAAGCGCAACGGCTAGGGATGGGTCGATAGCTCCTACCTGCTGGGGCTAGAGATGACTGACTACATTGACTACACTGAAGCCGTCCCCACACTAGTAAGTGATTAGCGCTAAGGCTGTCTATGGTCACGAACCGCTCCCGCCCCCAACCCCGTCGGTCAGCATTACCCCGCCAACACTCACAGGCTCGGCAACCTCAGGCTCGGCGTCGTTCACAACGTCCGGTCGAACCTCGAGTGATCCGGATCCACTCCGCGCAATCTTTATGGCGAGGTTGGCTCAACCGGATCCTGGGACAAGATCGACCTCGACACTCGGAATTGACCCTGCGGGCTTGGGTTGTAGGAGGGATCCTGATAGGGGGACTGTTAGCGACCGCGCTGCGCCTGATCGATTTGCAAGTGGTTGAAGGGCCTCAACTTTTGAAGCAGGCCCAGAGCCAGCAGCAGGCCCTGCATCGTCCCTTTATTCCCCGACGCTCAATTGTTGATCGGCACTCCCTTATTGATCAGCAAGCGGAACTGCTTGCCGTCGACCGGCCAGTGTTCACGCTGTGGGCACGTCCAGCCATACTGGAACAGGGTCTTGCCTTGAGTGAGCTGTCTGAGAAGCTGGTTCCCATCTTAAAACGGTCAGCAGACTCTATCCTAGAACAACTCTCATCTGTTCAAACTTCTCAGTCTGTCCGACTAGAGCGTTGGATCACACCTGAACAGGGATCTGAAGTTCAAGAACTTTATGTGAATGGATTAGAACTGGTGAGTGAGCGCCAGCGCATCTATCCGCAACGTGCCCTAGTCGCTGATGTAGTAGGCTACGTTGATCTTGATCACCAAGGCCAAGCAGGGTTGGAGTATTCCCAACAAGCCTTACTGGAGCGAACAGCTCAATCCTCTCTCCTGCCACGTGATGGCTATGGTCAACTCTTGGCAGCTGAGGTCCCAGAAGACGTGCTGCAGTTAAGTGAAACCGCACTGCAATTAACCTTAGACATGCGTTTGCAACGAGTCGCCCGAAATGCTCTAGCTTCTCAAGTACAACAGTTTGGAGCCACTCGAGGTGCGGTGATTGTGATGGAGCCGGCTACAGGAGAAATTCTGGCGCTAGCTAGTGAGCCCACCTATGACCCCAACCGCTATTACGAAGGCTATAACGTTAACCTATTCCGAAACTGGGCGGTTGCTGATTTGTATGAACCGGGATCTACTTTCAAACCCATCAA
>CAYUEE010000158.1:0-7875 GCA_964443615.1 uncultured bacterium
CCCCCCTCCCCCTCCCGTCAACCCTCACCCTCCCTTTTTTCTCCATCCTACCTTGTGTCGTCCGTGGTCCTTGCCGGTAGGGGCTTCTAGGGATCCTTTTTGATTTGGAGCAAAATCAAGCGGTCTGGAGTGGAGTCAAGTGAGCTTTGTACGTTGGTGTGGAATCTTTCGTGGAAGTACTTGTGGTTTGTAAGGATGTCTAAACGGATCCAACATTACCGCTTATCCAATGCCAACAGGATCCGTCAATGTTCATCTAGTAATGTCCATCTAGTAATGTTTAGCCAGGATCCCCTGTCGCAGAGCCTTCAGGTTGGCTGGTAGTACAAGCAGGATCCCCTGTTCTATGAATGACTTTGGCACAGAAAAGGTTAAGCAGGCTTGGACTCGATAGCTGAGTAATGTCCCGTTTTCAAAATCATGGAGAGTTATGGTGGCTTTGAACTGCTCAAAATCGCCTCGAATCAGCTCAAACTGGACTCGGCGGCCAGGATCCTCTTGTACTTTCAATTCAATATCTACACGGGGAGATAGGGGGAGATAGGGGATACCGCCAGATTGGAATAGAAGGTACGATCCGTCTACCATAGGGCCTTGAGCTGTGCTTGTGAGAATGCTGGGGAGTAACTGCGGCCAGTTAGAGTAGGTGGTGACCTGGTGCCAGACGTGGTCTTTTGAGCAAGGGATGTAGAGGCGCGCGGTGACAGCAGCTCGTCGGTCAGAGTCAATGTGGGTGTCTAGGATGATGTGGCCGTCTACGAGTTGATGATAAGGATCCTGTTGCGTGACGGCAGGAGAAGGTGATTTGAGTAAGCCGATGACCATAGCTGGGATCCTCACATTGAATAGGAACGGCGAACTAGAAAGATACAACGGACTTTAGCAGCTTCTCTATTAATGTGCACCGCGATGTATGGGGATGTATCAGTCATAAGAGTGGCTAAAGCGTTGCCACTGGGTCGGTGGCGGGGTGAGGAATTCGTAGGATCCGGGTTGATGGTCAATTTTGGCGGTGAGGACGATGTCGAAGGAAAGGGAGACTCGGAGGTCGTGGGTGGTGTTGAGGGTAACAGCATGACGTTGTTTTGCAGGGAAAATTAGGAGCCGTCCTGCGACAGGGGGGTAGCTGACTTCGAGTTGATTGAGGTCAGTCCATTCCACGATGTTGGTGTTGTCGCTGCCTAAACCGGGGGAGATTTCGTTGACTCGGGCGTCGTCGAAGAAGACTAGATAGCCTGGATCTTGTTCTAGGTCAGGATCCTGGGGAACAGTGATGTAGTAGACGGCGCTGACGTGGGCGGTGGGATGTTGATGGGGACCGACGGCTTGGGCGCTGCGGGTGACGATGGGCCAGGATCGTTGGATGTAGAGGTCGATGTGGTCGAGTTGGAGACCGAGCTCTTGAAGGTAGATAAGGGTATGGTGTTCGACTTGGGTGACGATCCAATGAAATCTAGGATCCTGATGGATTTGGGTGATGCCGTGGATATCGCCGGTCCAGGCCATGCCGGGGTAGGAGCGTTTTTCGCTGGCTTGTTCCCAGGTGAGGACGGCGTCTAGTAAGGGGGGCTGATGATGGGCGGCGTCGGGGAGATCTTCAATGTAGATGGCTAGGGGGAACCAGGTTTCTACGGCCATGCTGCTATCCCATGCGGAGCTTTCCTCTATATCGTCCAGGATCCTTGCACCAAGTTGAAGAGTCATTGGAGGTGGCTGAGGTGGAGCTACCGATTACCGTTGAAGCTCAGGATCTCATCTGTTGCAAGTCTAGGTTGGGCCCAAAAAGTGTTCGTCTAAAACCTTCAACCCTACATCATTTAGTTAGGGATCAAGACTGTACTTCGTTTGATATGCCAGACAACAGGTTGGATACCCATCTTTTGACGATTTCTAGGTTAAAGACCTCAGAGAGTTTTTCTCGGAACTCGGCTGGTGTATCTAAAACTGTGTCTTTTCTCCCACACGTAGGGTTTAACAGGATCCTGGAGGATGACTCTGAGATCCGAGATCGGATCCATGGAGTCCAGAGTGACATCTGGGTGGTCAATAGTGAGACTTGAGTAGTCCCAAGAGACATCTAAGTGGTCGAAAGTGACATCTGAGTGGTCAAAAGTGATATCTGAGTGGTCCAAACCGACATCTGAGTGGTCAAAAACGATATCTGAGTGGTCAAAAGTGATGTCTGAGTGGTCAAAAGTGATGTCTGAGTGGTCAAAAGTGATATCTGAGTGGTCGAAAATGACTCGGGTGTAGTGGGGAGTGAAAATCTTGCGGTGGAAAAGGAAACATGAGTGGTCGCCAGGGCCAACGATGACCGTTAAAAAGGCTCGCGAGTCGCTGACAGTAGAAACGATGAACTCCAAAACCAAACATGGGTGGCCGAATGGGTCAACGCTTGCCATCAAAGAGACTCGCGAGCAACGTTTAGAGAAAACAGTCGGATCCTAGGTTACTCCGTTCGGATCCATCGGGACTTGGATATCACTCTTGACCATTGGCTTCAGTATCAGGATCCTCTGCCTTGGACTTTTTACGACAGTAGCGTTTCTTCATATCATCGATTAACGGATCCAGCTCACCCCCAAGGTTACTGAGTTTGGCATAGTTGTAGACCAGACGAGCAGCTGTGTAGGCTTCACTGCCGGCTAAGGCTGTCGTATCTTGGAGAAGATTATGGAGCTGACCCAGGCTGCTCGTGATGGGGTATAGGGTTTCAAACAAAGCCATATCCGTCTGCAATTCATCCAACTCAAAGGTTCCAGGTAAAATCTCAGGGTGCTTTTCAGCTAAATCGATCGCCTTCGAAACAAAGGCCCGACTTTTATCTCCTAATCGAGCTAAGGATCGAGATTCTTCTACCGTCAGGGCCACTAGAAAGGGGAGCTTGGTTCGAATAGTCTCTATAGCAGCCAGGATCTCCTCTACATCCGTCGTGGTCAGGGTTATGTCAATTCGATTTTCCATGATTATTGAACTCCTTTCAACTTGATTAGCGTAAACAGACAGGATCCTGCGCTGCCGCGAGTTTTAGGGTCACTTTAGGATCCGGTGCATCGATACAGTAGGTTTATACTCAGCATCATAGGATAAACGGCTCAAACCAGGATGACTTTTTGAACACTCGTATCAGATTTAAATCAATTACAATTAAATGATGTCAAGTGAAGACGCGTCATGATATATAGGCTATGGGAGCCTAACTAAAGCGGTCATTGGAGACTGACTCTGTCCCTCCGACTGAGCCGGATCCTACTGAGGCCGGGCTTGATCAACCAAGATAGCCATAGCGGTAGCGTTGGGATCCTGTTGGTCTAAGAGACCTGACACTACACCGGCACGATCCGATTGAGATCGATTTTGACTCACCTTCCATTTTCCTTCCATGTGGGTAATGGGAATTTCAATACCCACAATGTTATCGATCAGCCGATCTAAGAATGACGCGGGTGCATCCGACATCTGCCAGGGGTGAACTCGACCTGATTCATGACCATCGGTCAGTTGAGTCAATACCCATATCAACCAATCGCGGTCTTGAATCGCTCGTGGGCTCCCGTACACGTGAACTACTGCATAATTCCAGGTGGGAACAGCTTTACCGTGCTGGTGTTTACTGGGGTACCAAGACGGTGTGATGTAGGCCTCTGCCCCTTGAAACACAATTACAGATTCAACCGTAGTTGAAAAAGTTGACCAAATCGGATTGTCCCGCGCAACATGCGCCACAAGCCGTCCCCCTCCCTCAGGATCCCACAGAAACGGCACATGATTAGCTACTAGTCCGGCATCAGTTAGAGTCACCCAAGTTCCGAGAGGATGGGCTTGAATCAGAGCTTGGAGAACAGACGGATCCGTCTCACGATGAGGAGTGGGGATATACATAATGATTTGTCTTAGTTAAAATCGTTGAAGCCCTTTGATTCGTGACCTAGTTATTCGTAACCTAGTTATTCGTAACCTGGTCAGTAGAAGTTACCCACCTTCCGATGCCGCAATGCAGTTCGACCATTCGTCTGTAATACCTTGCCTTGCTTTGAAACAGCATACAAGACCCAATGATCACCACAATCCATCCGGCTCGATACTTCGCATTCCATATAAGCCAAAGCGCCCTGCAGAATTAAGGATCCGTTCTCAGAGTCAGTGACTTCAAGGCCCGCAAACCGATCTTCACCAGGGGCAAATGACTTGGCAAAATGCTTCTGTAATTGTGACTCCCCTTCCTGCAGGACATTGATAACAAACGGATCCCCAACATACAACAGCGACTCAATGGGATGATCCTTAGCCACAGCAACAGTAAATCCGGGTGGATTGAAAGTGGCTTGCGAGACCCATGACGTTAGCAGAGCCCCCGTTGCCTCACCTCGTTTAGCGGTGATGACACTGGAAGGTCCCACAATTCGTCCTAGCGACTGTTCCGTGCGGTTACCAGCATCTGTGGGTGTGATCGGGCTCTGGGTCAGCTGACGGGACTTACGGGCTCGCTTCAAAATCTGGGCAAAGGACAGGCCGGACTCTGCACAGGTTTGCAGTGTTGCTTCCGTGGGCTTGAATTTGACTCGAATGGGTTCAAATCCGAAGGTAAAGCCTGCTTCCCGCAGTTTATCCGCTAGATGATCAATGGCCTCCCCGCTCCACCCAAAGGACCCGAACACGCCGACTGTCTGACCTTTGTGGGCATTGGATAACAGGATCCCGAAGGCCGTTTGAATTTGGGTGGGAACATGGCCGCCTAAGGTGGGGGATCCGATAATGACTCCATCTGCAGTTTCAACAGCTTCTTTAATGTCGGCAGGGTCTGCTACTTCACAGTTAATAATATCTACTTGAACATTGGCCTTACCGATACCGTGGGCAATAGCACGCCCCAATGTCGCAGTATTGCCATAGGCCGAAGCGTAGAGCAGAGCCACTTGTAAGTCTTTAACTCGACGTTCCTGCGTTAAGGTTTGATACTGCTGTTTCAGTGCTCGCAACCCGTCCCGCACCATCGGACCGTGATTAGGGGCATAGAAGGCGGCATCAAATGGCTCCAATCGTTCCAGTGCTGTTTCTACCTGTCGCGATTGGGATGCCATTAAACAGTCGTAATAGTAGCGGCGATCTTCAACAAACTGTGTCCATCCTTCGTCATACACTTGATCTCCGCATCGATGGCAACCAAAGAGTTTATCAGTAAACAGGATCCGGGTCTTTGCATCAAAAGAACAGAGATGATCGGGCCATGTGGGCGTGGGTGTAGGGATGAAGGTTAAGTGGTGCTCCTGGCCGAGATCCAGCTGCTCTTCACCTCGGATGATACCTAAATTCAACTCCCGATCAGCAAAGTCAGATTTCAGGGTCTGAGCAGCGGGGTTGGTACAGAGGATCCGGATGGAAGGGATAAGGGAGAGGAGGGCCTTGAGAGTTTCAATCCGGTTTGGGTTAGTGTGACTCAGAATTAGATAGTCTAAGGTGTGAAGATCGAAGCGTTTCTGTAGTTCTTTTAAATAGAGCTCTGTGAAGGATTCCCCCGGTGGATCGAGCAAGGCCGTTTTATCACCCCGAATAAGATAGGAATTCGCAGTGGTTCCCCGTTGGAGACCGTATTCAATTTCAAATCGAAGCCGATCCCAACTGCGTGAACGGAACGCCATCGTATCCTTACCGAGCGGAAACACCTGGACATCCCGAGGTTTCGTCTTTACCGTTGTCATCACGCCACCTTGTCTGTTGGTTAATTTCTGTTGGTTAATTGCAGTCATGTCGCAAGCCGTCTGGGTAGCATTCACGCAGACCCCATACCACCCAGACTTCTATCGAGATCCCTATGCCACGACCTATATGTCAGGACCCATGTGTCAAAGATCTGAAGGATCCTTTCAATCAGCCCATCAACTCATTAGTCCTATCGACACATTAGTAGTGATTGCCCACTTTACGGTGATGGGAAGCAGTCACTCCATCTGGATTGGAAACCCGGCCTGCCACCACTTTAGAGTAAACGATCCAGTGATCGCTGGCTTCCATGCGACTAACCACTTCACATTCAAGGTACGCTAGCGCCTCAGCTAGGATGATCCCTTGATTGAACGCATCATAGGTTTTCACCCCTTCAAATCGGTCTGCACCAGGGGGGAACCACTTCAAGAAGTGTCGCATCAGGCCTAAGTGCTTGCCTTCTTCCAATACATTCAAGACGAACGGATCCCCAACATGCATAAAGGATTCAATGGCACGATCCTTGGCTACAGCAATGGTGATTCCAGGCGGATCGAAGCTGGCTTGAGCCACCCAGGAGGCTAACATCGCACTTTTCGCTTCGCCTCGCTTGGCTGTGATAATGTAAAGCCCGCCAGAGAGACGCCCCAGCGCTTTATCCAAATCACCATCAAGGGACTTCATCTGCTTGATCATCTTTTTCTTCAGCAGATTCTGGGCCATATCCGTTCCAGCCTCCTCACATTCCTGATAGGTTGCCGGTGTCGGTTCCCCTTTCGCCCGAATGGAAGCAAAGGCTGGTGCCAACCCCAGATCGGTAAAGCGAGTCGTTAACGGATCAATCGGCTCATCATCAGGTCCGCAGGAGGCCACTAGACCGACGAGCTGCTTAGGATTAGTGGCCGCTAAGACTGTTCCCAACGTGGTTTCAATCGTGATGGAGTTCATGGGCGGTGTGCTGATGACGACTCCAGCAGCATGGCTGACGAGTTCATGAATGTCCTGAGGATCCGCCGTTTTGAGATCCAACATTTCCACCGCCACGCCGGCTTTGGTAATCCCGTGAGCAATTGATTGAGTTAAACGGTCACTGTAGCCGTAATCGGAGACATAGAAGACAGCCACCGTTTTATCGCCCTTGGTCTGATTCTGACTCCACTGTTGATAGCGACGGATCCATTCCGCCACATGGTGCTTCAAAAGGGGGCCATGACCTGTTCCTACAAGAGCAATGTCCGGCAACGGATCCATCCGCTTGAGTGCAGTCAAAACAGAACGGGCATTGGGAGCCATTAGACATTCGTAGTAGAACCGAAAGTCCTCTTGAATGCTGTGGAGATCCTCATCATAGATATCGTCGCTGCAATGATGCATCCCGAAGACATCACAGGTAAACAGGATCTGGGTCTTGTGGTCAAAAGAGAGCATGGTGTCGGGCCAGTGCAAGTTGGGTGCAATGATAAACTCCAACACGTGTCCTTGACCGAGATCCAGCTGATCGCCGCCTTTAGCAATCTGTTTGTGGAACGGCTTATGGACAAGATTGTCGAGGAACTGCATGGCGACTTTGGTGCCAACTACAGTTACATTTGGAGCCAATTCCAGAATGTCGACGACTAGACCACTGTGATCGGGTTCCGTATGACTGATGATGAGGTAGTCCAACTGAGTGAGATCTACATGCTCTTTGAGCAAATCCAGGTAAGTGGGTCGAAACTTTTCGTGGGAGGTATCTACTAACGCCACTTTATCGCCGTGAATGATGAAGGAGTTGTAGGTGGTGCCGTTCTTGAGGCCAAACTCGATGTCGAAGCGATCGCGATCCCAATCTTGTGACCGAATTGTTATCGTTTCGGGGGCAATTTCAGCGGTTTGCAAGGTCAAACGGTTCTGCGGTGGTGCTGCGGTGACCATGGGCCCTCCGGATCCTTGTTCATAATCTATTTATGATTCAGTGTAGTCGCTCTTCGCTAGCCCAGGGATGGATTCGATCAATGGGGCGGAGCTGGATGGGTGCCGTAAGCCAAAGTGTTTGAGCTGGACAGACTTATCGGTATGCTGATCCTCAGTGTGACTCTCTCATCTAGGTCTTAGGATTTTATCGGGCTAGGGTCAGGTGGAAGGGATCCTTTTTGGCTACAGTGAGTGAATGTTACGTTCTCGAATCATTGG
>CAYUEE010000159.1:0-7768 GCA_964443615.1 uncultured bacterium
GCGACAGTGTAGTTTACGGTCAAACCACCAGCAGGAGCTGCTGCATCTAGATTGACAGTGAACTGTCCAGGATCCTGGATTTCCTCGGCGGCGTCAGGATCCGTTGCTTCGATGGTGGCTACAGGAACAGCTGCTACAGAAACTGTGACTGTTGCTGAATCAGTTCCTTCATTGCCATCACTGATGGTGTAGGTGAAGGAATCTATTCCAACAAAAGAGCTTGTCGGGGTATAAGTCACCGTGCCATTGCCATTGTCGACAGCACCTCCGTTGCCAGGAGCACCCACCACTGTGATTGTCAGTGGGTCACTATCGGCATCTGTATCGTTAGCTAGCACTGAAATTGTAAGTGGAGTATTGACTTCAGTCGTTACAGTGTCATCAATGGCTGTTGGTGGCGTGTTTGTAGAATCACCCACAGTGACCGTCACTGTTGCAGTGCTTGTACCGCCATTTCCATCATCAATTGTGTAAGTAAAACTATCTGTACCTGAGAATCCATTTTGAGGGGTATAAGTGACAGTTGCACCTGCATTGATAGCCGCATCACCGTCCAATCCATTGGTCACTGCTGTAACTGTTAACGCATCTGAATCAGGATCCGAATCGTTATCCAGCACAGTAATCGTGACAGGAGTGTTGAATGCTGTAGAAGCCGAATCATCAATAGCCACAGGATCCGTGTTTGCGGAAGCCAGTCCATCGCAGATCACACGGTACACAAACGTTGGCAAGGTGGGATCATTGGTATTCACTCGCAACTGACCCGAGCGACGGCCTTCACCACTAGGCGTACAAGAGACAACAATGTCTTGAGGGGGACCGCCATCAGGGATAGAAAAACTAGAGGGAGTTGCCGTAAAATCTAGTGCCGTGCCTGCCGCCAATCCACCCAGGGAAACATCTAACTGTGCATCGCCCACCTCAGTGACTGTAATGGTAGTTGAAACGGTTTCTCCAACCGGGGCATCACCGACATCAACCTGAGTTGCTGCAGGTGGCTCAGACTGGTAACGAGGCCCTTGTGGATTTACCACAACAGTCACAGTTGCAGTATCCGTACCACCGTTCCCATCCGCGATAGTGTAGGTGAAACTGTCTGTGCCCGTGAATCCCCCCTGAGGTGTGTAAGTCACAGTGCTGTCTGGATTAATGGCCGCACTTCCATCCAATCCGTCGGTCGTCGCAGTCACCGTTAGGGTGTCACCATCCGTGTCTGAATCATTATCGAGCACCGCGATAGTCACGGCTGTGTTGATATCAGTTGTCGCCGCATCATTGACAGCCACAGGATCCGTGTTTGCTGGAGGTAACCCATCACAGATCACTCGATAGATGAATGTCGGCAGTGTGGGGTCATTGGTGTTCACCCGCAACTGACCAGAACGACGACCTTCACTACTCGGCGTACAGCTCACCGTGATGTCCTGCGATGGCCCACCATCAGCAATCGAGAAACTGGAGGGGGTTGCCGTAAAATCCAGTGCCGTGCCTGCCGCCAATCCACCCAGAGTGACATCTAACTGGGCATTACCTGCTTCACTCACAGAAATTGTTGTTGTTACCGTCTCTCCAACCGGGGCGTCACCCACATCGACCTGAGTGCCTGGCGCCGGAATGGATTGGTAACGAGGCTCCTCCGGATCCGGTATCCCAGGAATCTGGTTAATGTCAGTGGCCTGAACATTAGCACCGGGCAAAAAGGCATTAATTGCGGCTGCTAAAGTGTCAGCAGTACGAATTCTCACCGGAAGGAATAGAGAGGCATAAACGGCTGTAGCATCCACTAAGTCTGGGGCCGGGAAGCTGCCACCCTCGACGAAATCAGTATTAGTCTCGTCTGGGACTGGATCAAAGTTAGCGGCATTATAGTCAGGCTGGCGACGGGGGAAGAGGAGGTTAGCCTCAGCTGCAATGTCTTCCGGTGTCCGCTGGTTCACGGGGAGATTGGCCAAGGCACGGACTAAAATATAATCATCAAAAGTAACGGTTTCTGGATCCCCAAAATAAATCAGGGCTGTAGCATCAAGACTGGTGTCAATCGAGCGAACACGCGCTTGGGATCCTGTGGGCAGATCAAGTGTAGTAAAGCTGGCTAAGGGCAGAAAAGCATCCTCAGGCTGAGGGGCGAAGAGCTGAGTATTGGCATCAATAATAGCAACTGAAATAAATTCAACCCCTGAAACCTCAAAGCTGTTGAGAGGTTGGGGCGATATGATTTCAAAACTGATCAATCCTGCTGCTGGAGCACTAATAGGCCCTGGCAATATCACTTGATTCGACTCAGACTGAATGGTCGGGGCAATACCGACAAAGGTGGAATCCGTTGTAGAACAGGCTGTCCAAACTAGTGCTCCTAAACCCAGAGACACGGTCTTAAAAAGGGATGAATTCAACCATTGGGATCTGGACATGAGGCCTCACCTTGGCGAAAGGGTTATATCTAATCAACACTCGTTAACAGCGAACAAGGTAGTATATAACCCCGAAAGCTAGGCTGGTCAACCCACTATGCTCTTTTTAGCTAATCATGTAAGATGGCTGAATTGCCTAGCGTTATGAGGAGCCATTTCAAAGCTTGGGTCAACCCAAAACTCGGTTTATCCCGAAACTGAATTGTCATGTACCCTCTCCCGAACTAATTGTCTTTAATAGCTTTAATGGTCTCTAGGCCAATCCTGAGTGACAGTTAATCCCACCTCTTGTCCGTAGGATAATTCCACTGTATGCCCGTCCGGATCCTTTAAAAACGCCCAGTACCCAATGGGAGGTCCTGAGTCCATAGGTTCACGGATCAGGATCCCTTCAACCCGCGCTTGAGCACAACGGCGATCCACCTCTTCCCGACTGGTGCAACCAATGCCAAGATGAGCCAATGGATGAAGGATGGGGCTAACTGACTCAGTCTGAATCAACACAATGACAAAAGGCCGAGTGTAATCGGATAACCAGACCACAGGAGTGTGATCGTGGCTGTCGATGCGGTGATGAACGACGTGCATGCCAACATAGGTTGTGTAGAAGGCGATGCTCTGATCAATATCGGCAACGGGGAGTGCAATGTGAGTGAGTCCAATATCTGTCATAAGGATCCCTGACCTATGTGTATTAATAGTAATGAGAGTCTGGTGATTGATGATCCTGAGGATCCCTATTCAAATGATTGGAATCTATACTAAAACACTCATGGCGCCTGCTCTAATCGTGCTCACTCTAGAATCTTCTGCAAGTAGGCTCTGTCATCAAAGTTATTGACCTATGGTATACCTGTGAGCAAACATGCCAACTACACAGATCCTCTTAAGCCTCTAACGGTAGAGTCTTATGATCTGCCATCCGATGGGGTCCATCAGGGGTCCCTCCCTACCCACCTCCTGACTTTCTCCCTGGGACAGGGGTGCAATCTTTTTGAGCGGCATGGAGGGCAGACGAGAACAGCATTCTTAGGTACAGAGACCTTCACGCTGACTCCTGCGGGCCTGGAACGAGACTGGTACTGGCAGGATCCGGCCAGCATCCTTTGCCTTGAGCTCAGTCCGTCTGTCTTCAATGACGTTGTGCAAGCCTCAGATCTTAATAGTCATTGTCTCAATCTCATCCCCAGATTTGGAGATCTAGATCCTCAACTGCAAAGACTGGGCCGTATACTCCTTTCAGAAGTTCAAAATCCAGGTCTAGCCAGCGAACTGTATTTTGACTCACTCACGCAAACCCTCGTGATCCAGCTACTACGCCGACATACAACTCTCGGCCTTCAATCCATCGATTCAACTCAGGATATTAGCTCCCAACGCCTTCAATCTGTTCTAGACTACATTCACGCCTTTCCTCAGGATCCGTGTCGTCTCTCTGACCTTGCTAGCCTTGCACATTTGAGTTCCTATCACTTCATCCGTGTTTTTCAACAAACCACAGGTTTTACACCCTACCAGTACGTCCTGCACCATCGCATTGAACTTGCCCAACAGCTTTTGAAGGATCCTCAGTTGTCTATTACAGCAGTGGCACATCAAGTGGGATTAAGCGAAGGACAGCTAACTCGCCACTTTAAACGTCTTAAAGGTGTTACCCCCGCCACCTTCCGTCGCAATATAGGCTAAAAAGTGAGCAATATAGGCTAAAAAGTGAGCAATATTGGCCTGCTCCTATAGAGCCGAGAGACCCTATAATCTACAACTATTCGGTGGTGCTGACTCCTCTGAACTTGAGGGGTGTACATCACCTCACCGTCGATCTCTAGTGTTGATGGGCAAGTGAATATGACTTTTCTTTCCCGCTGTCAGTGGATTGTAGGCCAGACTCTGAGCTTGGTTCTCCTACTGCTCATGAGTCCTGTGCAGGCGTCTGACGACCGTGAGGCCGGATCTCCCAATGGCCAACCGCCTTTTGAACTCGTCCCTGCTACCTCGTTGATGACTTACCCCAAGGGATACTTTCTTGAAAACATCGTCATTGACGGAGATGGCACCTTGTACATCACAGAGAATTTGACAGGACAAGTGTTGCAGCGAACTCCTGATGGTGCGGGAGATACCTTTGCTCAAGTTGGTATCAATCTGGCTGGATTAGTGCTGGATATTGATGGTGATTTACTGGCAACAGGACATGTGGAAACAGGGGAGAACTACATTATCGAGTTTAGGGAAGATGGGACCCCAGCGTATGAGCTTGAAGTTGCAGGGGCTGGCTTTTTAAATGGGATGACCCTATTTCGTCCTGGAGAGTTTCTAATTGCAGATTCACAAGCAGGTCTGCTGTGGAGGTTTGATCGCTCCACTCGTGAGGTTACACCTTGGGTGGAGGATCCTCATCTAGACCCTAATCCTAATCAGCCAACAATTCCAGGAGCAAACGGCGTTAAGGTCTTTGATGGAGACGTGTACGTTACAAACTCGGGGCAGGCCAAAGTGATTCGGATCCCGGTTGACCCCGACGGATCCGCTGGACCAGCCACCGTTTGGTTTGAAGGCTTGGTTTTAGACGATTTCGCCTTTTCCGCTGCAGGGAACCTATATGGCACTACTCACATTTTCGACTCTGTAGTTAAGATTACACCTGAAGGGGAAGCTGTTACCCTTGCCACTGCAGACCAGGGGGTTACGGGCAGCACTGCTTTGGTGTTTGGTGTCACCGAGTCTGATCAGCGTAGTGTCTTTGTTGTCGGCGATGGTGGGATCTTCGGAGCTGAGTCAGAAGCCGATATCATTGCACCTGAATTAGTGCGGCTAGATGTGGGTGAATCAGGGTACATCCCAGAGTAGCTCCAGCCCCTTTAGATCAGGTTGTCATCGGTGCGTCTTATCCTACTTCAACTGATTCAAGGAAGGAATTGATTCAAGGAAGGATCCTTTAGACCTGTAGTGGGTTTCACTATGAGCGCTAGAACACTTTTCCATGTGGGCAAGTGGGTGGGTTGCGCTTGTAGAGACCGTAACCCCAACTGGAGTGCAGCTTGTTTCCGACCCGCCGTATGTTCTCGCCAAGCCTGGCCCATAAGCAGAGATCGAATATGGGCATTAGCTGTTCGCACAGAACTTGTGTTATCAGCTTGTCGTGGTGGATGGGGGGGGCACCCCTGATCAAGAGCATCGGATCCTTGGGTAAGGCGTTGATACTGAAAATCGCGCGCGACTAAATCGAAGAATTGCCGTTCGGTACTACTGCGGCGATGGGTAATGGAAGCATCATGTAGTCGATAACGGTAGAAGCTTTGAGGAGCATAGCCGACCTGACACCGTTCCCCCAGGCGTAATTGAAAATCGATATCTTCCGCCGTCCGAAAATAAGAGCGAAAGGGTAACTGCCGAGCCAGTTCTGCCCGGATTGCAAAAGTCCCCAAATGTGTGCGGGTCATCCCCTGCTGCAACTCCGCTGAAATCTCTTCCACCTCCCCACCACAGTCAAACGGCACCACAGTCTCGCCATTAGGATCAATTGTCTCGTAGGAGCCACACACGGCTCCCCATTCTGGGTGATGCGCTAACAACTCCACTTGCTGATGGATCCGCTCCACAGGATATAAATCATCGGCATCACATCGCATCAGGATCTCACCGCGAGCCTCTTGTAACCCCACATTCAAGGCAGCGGCAATGCCCTGCTGAGGTCCCGGCACAACACGAACCCGAGGATCCTGAACGTGCTGCACCTGTTCAACGGATCGATCGGTGGAGCCATCATCAATGACCAACACATCCATTGTTGGATCCGGATAGACCTTGATTGAGTCTAACGTCGCGCGAATGAAGGACTCAGCATTGCGCATAGGGATTATGACAGTAATACTGGGGCTGGCCACCACAAATGTCCTCCATTAGGTTGCGATCCAGTCTGGTTGAGATCCAGTCAAAGTCATGGGCTCAAGATCATGGGACACACTAGCGGGGCGCAGGAGCTGACGAGCGATAGAAGGGCCGTTTCACCACTATGGCAGGAGCCCGCTTACCCCGCACATTCACCTCAAGCTCAGTACCCACTCGACTCAATTCCGGTGGTACATACCCTAGGGCAATGGGATAGCCCAACGTCGGTGACTTGGTTCCACTGGTGACCACGCCGACAGTGTCGGATCCGTGATAAATGGGGTAGTCGTGGCGAGCAATGTCGCGACTCTTCATCTGCAGCCCCACTAACCTGCGGGGCACCCCCTGCACCTGCTGCTGTTGTAGAACCTCACACCCCACATAATCCACAGTAGAATTGACTAACCACCTCAAACCTGCCTCCAATGGAGTGGTGTCATCATCCATATCCTGACCATAGAGATGCATGGCCGCCTCAAGTCGCAACGTATCCCGACACCCTAAGCCACAGAGCTGAGTGCCAGCTGAGTAGAGTGATTGCCACAGCCATACTCCCGCCGCTGCTGGAACCATGACCTCAAACCCGTCTTCGCCGGTGTAGCCCCCTCGGGTCACAAAAGCCTCTGTGGTGTCAGGATCCTTAAGAGTGACTCGGCTATGCTGAAATCGCTTGAGGGAGTCGATGTCATCATTGACCCAAGAGTGCAAACACTTGACTGCTTCGGGCCCCTGAATAGCGAGTAAAACATGCGACGTAGAACAGTCTCGCAACTCGATTCCCTCTAGATGGGATTGAATCCAGTCCCGGTCTTTAGGGGTTGTTGCTGCGTTGACAATCACGACCCAGCGCTCTTGGTCGGCTTCGGATCCTTCAAAGTAGATAATAATGTCATCGATAACTCCCCCTTGTGGATTGAGCAGCACCGTGTACTGACTAGCCCCAGGACTCAGAGTCGTAATATCAGTAGGAATTAATCGAGCGAGTTGCTCACGCACAGTGGAGCCCTGCAGTTCAAATTTCCCCATGTGAGAGATGTCGAAGACGCCCACCTGAGAGCGCACTGCCTGATGTTCAGCTAACACTCCTTGAAATTGAACGGGCATCTCCCAGCCGCTGAAGGGGACACACTTAGCCCCTAGGGCTTGCTGTTGTTCAAACAAAGGGGTCCGAAGTAAAGAGTCTGTCACGCTAACCTCTCGCGATGGAACTTATCGAGGGCACTACAATGAGTACGGATCCCTCGTGGATCTAGATCTAAAGATCAGTAAGGACCAAACTGGCGTTTAAGACAAGAGGATCCTGATTATGCGTGTTTTACATACCATGCTACGGGTGGGCAACCTGGACCGCTCCATTGACTTCTATTGCTCTGTTTTGGGGATGCAATTGATCCGTCGCAAAGACTATCCCGGTGGTGAATTTACCCTAGCTTTTGTCGGTTACGGCAGTGAGGACGACGGTGCTG
>CAYUEE010000160.1:0-7737 GCA_964443615.1 uncultured bacterium
TCCACTCGGAACTGAGATCATGAGGGATCCTGTGTTACTTCTGCTACAGTTAGATCAAGCTGCGATTCACAATGTCGTCGGGTTCACCCACAAAAAACTCGTAGGGCACACGGGTCACACTTCGCAGGTCAGAAAGGAATTGATTAACTTGATAATCACCCGATGATGATTGGACCGTCGCGAAGTATTCGGAGTGTAACGTGAAGCCGAAATGCACATCGCCAGGACATTGAATCTTAGCAATCGGCCCCTGCTTCAGGTTATCAGCGGCAAAGAGCCAGGCCTCAAGGTGATGAGGGGTTAACACTGTTGTCAAAATGTAGCCTGTCGCTTCGGGAATGAACTGGATGCTGTCTAGAATGCTATTGAGTGGAAACACATAAAAATCCAGTAGATCCCGCCCTAACTCAACAACAGGCGTTTCTGGGTGGGCCTCCTGTTCAGATTGAATAGCTTGGGTAAGCTCACTCCAGTTTTGATCCAGCGGTAATTTAGCAAGGACAGAGGGTAAGTCGTGAGGAGGCAGTTGCTCATCGGTGAGCTGTCGGTTGGGGTGATCGCGGAAGTTCAAATAGTGGCGGCGGCAAATGAAGTCCCGATAGTAGCCCGCGTAGACTTGGTAGATCGCTGAGTAGCCTTTAGGATCCATAAATTCATTGGGATCAGCTGTGAACAATGTTGTTGAAAACCAACCCGGATGCATGAAGTTGTGCTGACTTACCACCTGATACTCGGTATCGACTACAACTTGGCTCATAACACCTGGATCGAAGGCAAACATCCAAGGTAAACCGTAGTAATCGGAGGAATAGCTCGATCCATCTAACCAGCGAACATCAGTAGGCTCAATCGCTTGCGTCAGACTGAGCGTTGCTTGTTGTACAGCGATAATCCGGCGTTGATAATTGATCGGATAGTAGTCCCACAGGAAGTGATAGCTGTCTCCCTCAAAGGTAACCAGGCGAGCGGGTACCGTTTCTTGATCCACTTTGAGATCAGCCCGGTTAACCACATAGAGCTGTGTCTTGGGGTAGGGCTTCAAAGTCGGTGATTTCAATCCTAGCAGAATGGTTAGACCTACCTGAAACGGCATATCTGGAATCATGATCCACTCATCAGTGACTAAGGTTGTGTGTGGACTGCCATCAAGGGTTGAACCAGCCAGCTTCCAGTGCTGCAACGTTCCGGATCCATCCCACTTAGTAATGTAGATGGTGCTAACCATATCAGTGAAGAGATAACCCAGTCGTGGTGTCGGTTTGAGTTCACAGGTAATGAGTTCTTTTGTGATGGGGTCATATACGGGATGAGCCGTATTGGTTACCATGGGGTAGAACGACAGTGGTACTGAAATAATATGTTCATCAAAGTAGCCAATGGGAGTGATAGTGTCTAAAGTAACCGGATCCACCTCCCAGTAGCGACCAGCATCAGCTGTGAGAATGAGACGCCCTTCCATGTTCACCACAGCCGTATTGGCTAATTCTGCAATACCTAACGGACTGATGGAGGCGGGGAAGAAGGCCTGCGTTAAATTGTAGAGGGGCAGAACGCTGTGCCAGAATCCATCCCAAGTCTCTAACTTTTTACTCTGAACTCGAATAGTATTGCCTTGGGGTTGCAAGTCCCAACGGATGACCAGACCTTCACCGGCGAACAAATGCATATCATCATCACGGTGGAACGGGCCAATTAGGACTACATGACCTTTCAGATTTTCTGGCCAGGATCCGTCGACGATGGGTAAATTGAACGTACCAGTTGAAGACCGTTTGAAATCTTTGACATTAATAGGGGAGGGTTCCATAGGATAAGCTCACCAACTAGAGTTTACTCATTGTAGGCATTAGCCCCCTCAGGATCCTTCACCCTACGTTAATGATCTGTGGTGTAATAAAATGATCTTGTTGTAATAAAATGATCTGTGGTGTAATAATCCGTGTTGAATGATACTTCCCTGTCGTGATCCAAGACATTAGCGGCAGTCTAGAGATTCCCGTGTATCTACCCCTGTGACAGGATTTGTTCCCTCAGCTCGTTGACAGAGTTCTTCAACCGCTGTGTAATCTAGAATGGCATTCGTAAAATCAGCCCCTGCAATCTCAGCGCCATAGAAATCAGCTCGGGCTAAAATCGCATCTTCAAATACAGCATTCTGCAAATTAGCATACTCGAGATTAGCTAAATCAAGAAAAGCAGCCGTAAAATCAGACCCTTCACAATTTGCATTCATGAGATTCACTTTACTTAAAGTTGCTCCCACTAAGCTTGAGTGGGACACGTTTGACTGCCGGAGATTGGCATTCACAAAGGCAGTTCCACTAAAATCCTGTTCGGAGAGATCCTGACGGGCTAAATTCGCATTGTTGTAGTTGACTCGCCCAGCTGCCACCGCTACGTCTCCACAGATCCATAAACCCAAGATGGCAATGCCCAGGATCCATGCCCCTACACTCCAAAGCCCCAATCGCTTGACCATTATCTTGCACCGGACACAACCCCTCAATTATTCCATTTAGACTTGCTAGACTCCAATACAATGGATCCAGTTCAACACAATTTTAGTGTTCAGGAGACTAACACTGTAGTGGGAGATAATCCATCACATCCATTCGAACTCGGTTTACCCTTCTACTATCAAGCTCTATTAATGATTCAACGGTGGCATTGGCCCATTGAGACGATCACAGCTAACTTAAAAGCTATCAGTAGTGCTGATATTGAGGCTTTACACTACGCTGCTCAAACACACCCATGATGCTAGAAACCTCACGTTTACGTCTCCGGCGCTGGCAGCCCTCTGACCAGGATCCTTTTGCTCAGCTAAATGCAGATCCTGAAGTAATGCGCTATTTTCCTGCTTTACTATCACGGAAACAATCAGATGCTCTCATTGATCGGTTTGAAGCTGAGTTTGATCAACGTGGGTTTAGTTTCTGGGCTGTTGACGTTAAGTCCTCAGGATCCTTTATTGGCTTTGTTGGGCTTAATGTTCCTAGTTTTGAGGCGTCCTTTTTACCTGCAGTTGAAGTCGGCTGGAGGCTGGCACGAGCATTTTGGGGGCTAGGGTATGCGACAGAAGCAGGGAATGAGTCACTTCGCTATGGTTTTGAGGTGTTGGAGTTACCCGAAATTGTCTCGTTTACAGCAAAGTTGAATAACCGATCTAGGGCAGTTATGGAGCGTTTGGGTATGCATCGCGATGTATCTAATGATTTTGAGCATCCCAGGATCCCTATTGACCATCCCCTACGCCCTCATGTCCTCTACCGTCTCCGTCATCAGAATTGTCACAGACTGAATCCGTAGCATGAGGTGAACAGTAGGAAATTCGAGTCTCCTGCGCAACACGAGTTAAACCCATTGCTCTTTTCCCACCGCGAGCTCATGTCAAGGCTGAGACTCAATCCGGGGCCGTCTAGGGGTGTAACTAAAATAAGGCAGCTGCACCAAGGGTTGATTGAGAAGTCCTGATGGTGGCACGTGATGTCCAAACTCACTGACAAAAGGGAGAAAATTGAATAGCGACCAGCTGAGGATCATAGCCCCCGTCAGGATTCCACGATATCCAATCATGCCGATCTTCATTAGGATCCGTTGCCATCGAGCATAGGGGGAAATTTGTGAATCGTAATCAATTCCTAATGCTTCTAAAAAACAACTTTCTTGCTCATGAAAATCACAACGCTCGACTAGTCCATGCCTCCACAGATGAACTAAAGATCCTGCATAAATCCGACCCGCCCACGTCTTGAGAATAAAAAGGGCTAAGAACAATAGTAATCCAGTGTAGAAATAATATCTTGACAAGTGTTCTAGCGCCTCTACAGCTGATAACTCTTCAAGGGTTGGATCCATAGCGGTAAAGAAGGCAGGGAGAACTTTGAATAGAGTGACAAAACCATTCGTTATTGTGTATCCAATACTCAGAAAAAATAGAGCTAAGGGACGATGACAAACCAATACCCTAATCATTCGAAAATTGTAAAACTCTTGCCAGTCACCCGTGAAAGCATGACGAGCTTGAGCTATGGGAATATAGAGCATTAATAGCGAAAACACAATTAGTGCCAGGGATCCAATAGTGAATCCTGTCACTGAGTGCTCATAGATTTTGTTGAAGGAAATATGCCAACCTGTATACCAAGCCAAGGCCCAAATAATGCACGGTCCTAGTGTTAGTGACCATATTGTCAGGATCCCAGCCATGCCTTGACATGAGCTCACACCCAATGAATGAAACTGGCGTTTAAACCAACCAGGTTTTGATCCTGGCTTAACCCTCTGCATTTGAAAGAACTTGGGGCTATCTTGTAGCGATATTATGTCCTCCTGCTGACTAGCCCACTGGTGCCAGTTTGTTTGGGTGTTTTTTGAAGACAGATAAAAAAGTCGTTTCGAAATTGTGTAACGGACCCAGCGATACAACCAACCCAGCGCCACAATCGATGTAAGGACACCCTGACAACACAGGAGGCACATTGCCAGCGACCACAGTGTTCGCCTAGTCATTAGGATCCTGGTGATTAACTTATGTTGACTTTATCATCCGTGACTCCCTCCCAGCGGCCTGTCTGCTCCAAGTAGGGGGAATATTCTCCAAATCGAAAGGCTAAGGGTAGACTGTTCTCGACTCGAATGGCTTCATCAACCTGGAATTGAATCAATCGCTCTGCTCCAACAAAGTGCTCCAGCTGTGATCCTTCCCAGATGATATGGGTTGTGCCGGTGAGATAGAGTAAATCCCGCTGTTCAAAGTCAATAAATAGGAATCCAGCTTTAGGATTGAGTACCAGATTACCCACTGTATTGAAGTGGAGGTTACCACTAAAATCTGGGAAGATAAAGGAGTATTCGTCCTCTATATGTACAAATCCCGGTTTACCACCTCGATGTGAAACATCTGCCCCCTGTGATGGAGCTGACGGATCCTGAGTATAAGCACTAGCAATAAATAGAGTATCGGCAGATTGAATCAAGGCCTGAGCGGCAGGATCCAGAAGGTTGTACCGGTGCACTGGATGATTTAAACCTGGCTGATCCACAGTATCTAAGACATCAATTGTGCGGGTTTGAATATACTGAGGACAATTCCCAAACGCTTGACCAATGTTAATACCAAAGAAGTTTGACTCAACAGCAGATACTTGGCCCGTAAGCCGATTACGACGACGTAATTCCGGTAAAATTCCCAGGATCCCAACTTCAGCACCAACTTCCAGCAAGGTTTGTAACGGGGATCCGTACAATGGTTGAGAGGCAATGTGTAGGTGATGAGGATCCGGAGATGTAATAAACCCAGGTCGACCAACAACAATGGAGGCCCAAGGCCGCCCTTGACGATCCGTCATCCCCAGAAGTAGAAAAGGGAGCTGATAGTAAAACTCTCGGTGCTGATCAGGCATATAGTCTCGGATGACTCGCCGCCCAAAATTTTCCATCTTCTCACGAACCCCCAACCGTGTCTGAACAGCTTGTTCTCCGGGGTGGAAGGGAGAGTCAGTGTGATTCCATCCTGCTGGTTTCATAGTAGCCTCCTACAGTAAGCGAATAGGGCAAGTAGGCGAATAAGGCAAGTAGGCGAATAGGGGTGATAGTGAAGTTAAGGTATGAGATTGAACTAGTCTCCCACACCTTATGAATACTCTAAAGCAGTTGAACAACTAAGTACCCGTAATTTATCCACTAGGCGGTGACTTCAATACCAGCCATACCCACAAAGTTAGGAAGCTGTTTAACACGATCAATCCAAGCCAGCACATTGGGATAGATAGATAGGTCAATCTGACCATCGGGCGCTAGGGCAACATAGGGAAATACAGCAACATCTGCAATAGTAGGACGATCCAACTCAAGCCATTGGCGACTTGCTAGGTGATCATTCAGTTGAGTTAAGACAAATTCTGTTTTTTGAAGAGCTCTTTCTAGGTTAATACTAGTAGCCTTGAATAAATGGTATAACCGAGCGGACTCAGGACCTTGACGCACTTCACCTGCTGTAGTTGACAACCATCTCATCACTTGGGCCATCGGTAATGCTTCGGTCGGCAGCCAGTCCTCATCGCCATACTGCCGCGCCAAGTACACTAGAATGGCCTGTGCATCAGCTACCGTTGCTTCACCATCCACGAGTGTAGGGACCTGTCCAAATGGATTCAACGCCAAATAGTCCGGTTGCTTATGCTCACCTTTCAATAGGTCCACCAGGATCCATTTAAACTCAACGTTCAACAACGATAACATTAACTTAACTTTGTAGCTATTGCCAGACAAGTCATGACCGTACAGTTTAATCATGATTACCATCTCCTTGAATTGAAAAAATATGCAGTCCGTCGATAACATCGCACACGATCCTTTGGCTCAGTAGCAAGCCCAGTAACCTGTTCAACTGTGTTCATTCCGTGTTTAATCCGTTATCCGACCCACAAGTTCACTATAGTGGATTTTGGTTGTGTCACCATGAGTGTAAAGACTCAAAATACTAAAAATTTTCTCAGATTTATCATGAGGGTCCGACTCGGAATTCCCGTCTTCCATCGTCACTAATCACCAAATGAAATTCACACGGATCTGGATTTGGGTTTTCATAGCAATGATCAAGGTTAGCACTGTAGGTCAAGCTATCACCTGTGTTCAACACAATCTGATGCTCTCCTAAAATGGCAATCATGGATCCATGCGTCATGACGATAAACTCAGTCACGCCAGGTGGATGGGGTACAAACGGACCCGCTTTCTGACCGGGTGGAATGGAGTAAGACACGAAGTCGATCGCTCGCCCTACTGCGTTCGGCCCTAAAGATCGTCGTTCTGTCCCCGTTACAGGATCCTTGAAAACGATCTGCTCTAACCGTCGCATCACTACTATATTGCGATGAGGCTGTTCCCCCAATAAGTAAGAGATCGTGACATCGAGGCCTTCAGCCAACTGAGCTAGGATACTTGCTGTTGGGTTAGCCTCACCGCGCTCAATTTTTGAAATCATCGACCGACTCACCCCAGAACAAGTCGCTAAAGCGTCCAAAGTCAACCCTGACTCCGTGCGTAATTGCTTCAGCCGTTGCGGAAAACTTTCAATGATGGTGGTCATAGAGGATCAGCCCTATTCTACTATTGTGGATCCATTATAGGGGATAGAGATTGAGCAAAAGTTTAGGGTTAAAGACGATGAGATTGAGCTCTCTATCGCCGCCGATGAAGACTCCAGATGTTACGACATCGCTGACGGACTGGCTTGGGGATCCCTGGTGAAAAACGTAACGAGATCCGATCGCCTATCCTCAAACCAAGGATCCATCCCGAGTGAAGCTGATTCTCTTGACAAATTATGTCTAGGTTTTGGAGAAAGCGAGCAGACAGGTCTCCAACTCGCACCCGAATCCGCTGGGATTGGATCGTAACCATAAATTCAATACGGCTAAACCCTAGCCAGCCTGCAATCCCGAGTAGAATCGCCATCGCCAGTATGTAGGCCATTGATGTTACCGACTCTACCTAACCATGATCCAATTATCATTCACCTTACCGTCTGGCATTGTTGCACCCGACAAGTCAGCTCCCATAAGGTTAGCAGTACTGATATCAGCGCGAGTCAACATGGCTTCAACAAGGCGAGCATTTTCCAAATTCGTTCTTACCAATTGGGCATCTGTCAGCTGAGCCCGCGTCAAGTCTACGCCTGAGAGGTTAGCACGACTCAAATTCGCACGTGCCATCTTGGCCTCCACCAAACTG
>CAYUEE010000161.1:0-7653 GCA_964443615.1 uncultured bacterium
ACTGGTTCGTGACCAATGAGTTGTTTCAGTTCCCCAAGCTGTCTATGTATGGATCCTTCTCATGATTCATCCCAGATTGCTGTAGCTGTCAGCAGCCTCGTAGGATAGGTTAAGACAACGAAACCCATCAACTAAAGAAATTGGTGAGCCTAACTACTAAATAAAGCGGACATTGAGAGAACCACTAGTGTCCGTTTCATTTAAGGAGCCTTGTCGCACCGCTTATCCCATAGTACTAGGCACATTCATTGTCCATTGCTGACTGGATCTGTTTCAGGCTAGGTCACAACTCTATTTATGTCTCTGGCATTACTAGAAGGGTGGCGGGAGCCAACACCCCAACTCACCACAACGATCTAACTGATATCATAGGATCCGTTCTGCAAAGCACAGTTCCAACCATTGATGCACTGAGAGAACTCCAAGCCCACGGTAGACCACTGGCATGGATCCCAGATTAATCAAGGGCGGATCTCAGTACTCGACCAGCCTTAATCGGGATCCAAGCAGTCTGTGGGTACCATTGATTCAGTCAGATACACCAGAGCTCTAACGTCTATACTGCTGCCTTAGGGGAGACAGGGCTGGGCGCTAAATAGTGGTCTCACTCACCTATTCAATAGTGACGGTTTTAGGACCTTGATCTGGATCGACACGGCCTGCATTGAAATTAGTCAAGAAGGTATCTGCATCCCGCAGACTGAAGATCAAGCGTTTGCAAGGGACCTGAAAACCCAGGGGACCGGCGAGCGGGAGGAAAGTCGGTTTTGCTTCGTTGAGACGGATAGCAATGACCTTCTCCATACTGGTAATCGGGGCCACGGTGGATTGGAAATCAGTATGTAGACCGATGCCCATGTACCACTCCCAGGGAATTAATTCGGCACGGCCTAGATTCGATAAGTCAAAGGTTTCCTCGAACAAGGATCCTTCTTTGACAATTAAAGCACTGGCAGTCAGTTCGACATAGGCGGTTGTACTAGTGATGTTGAAAACAGGTAACGCCACACTGGACACGGGATCCTGGGCAATATTCATGGGATAACGCATAGGACACCTGCTAAGAGATAAAGGGATAGCAATGACAGCTGTTAGGATAACTAATGTAACGGCATAGATCGTATTGGGGATATCCGGAATGGACTAGTGAGGGATGGATCCAGAGGCAACTCAGACACCAGACCCGATTCTGACCTGATATTCACTAGTCCGGTCTCCATATGTTCACTTCCAGCCACCCAGTCACTTTGAACAGTAGCAGTGCTGATTTCAACGACAACACTGTTTTTTCACCGAAAAAGAGCTCGTTTGTGATTATATGGCTTTCGTTTTGAGTAGCTTGGTCGAGGTGTCTAACACCTCCGTTCCCTGTCACGATGCCTTCGCCTACGGTTTTGACCGCTCAACTCACCATACGAACCACTCAAATGTCGCTCTCGACCACTTGACTCACTCTATTTATCTAACAACTCGCTATATAAGTCACTCTTACTTCCTGAAGGAGGACTTTATCGCCTGTGCAAACCCATTTATTTGCTATATTTACTAATTAGAAGTCAGTTTTGACCACTTGGATGTCGGTTTTGACCACTTGGACATCAGTTTTGACCACTTGGACATCAGTTTTGACCACTTGGATGTCGGTTTTGACCACTTGGACATCAGTTTTGACCCTGACTGTCCTACTTCAAATGACCCCTACTTCAATCGATAGCGAGGATCCTATGCAAACTAAAGCTAAGCAGTTGATTCCCTTTATTCCAGGAGGAGCCTCATTCTCGGAATCCCTAAATTTTTTCACAGCCTTGGGGTTTACCCTCAACGGGCAAGAGGAGGGGTTGGCAGAGCTACAGTCAGGGGAGACTATTTTCCTGTTACAGGACTTCCATCATCAGGCCATGCAGGAAAATTTAATGATGATTCTAGTGGTTGAAGATTTAGACGAATGGTATGCCGCTGTTGAAGCTGATGGCCTCTTTGCCCGATTTGAAGGGGCCAGTGTTCACCCTCCTAAAGAGTTTCCCTGGGGTCGCAGAGAAATTCACTTCATCGATCCGGCGGGCGTCTGTTGGCATGTGGTGGGATCCTAACTGATAGCCCAGCTTTCAACACTCACAGTCCAACCTTCAAGGGTAACTGAGCCGCTGCCGGAGCATCTAGTAGCCATAGCAAGGATCCTTGGGGGTGCACTTGTTGAGAGGGGTACTGAGGATCCGTGGTCAAAACCTCTTGCATAATGGCAGCCTTGCCCTCACCCGCCACAAAGAAAATCACCTGTCGCCCCTGGTTCAATACAGGAAAGGTCAAGGTCAAGCGTGGTTCACCAGACTTCTCCCCCACGGCTGTCCACTGATCTGTAACGGCCAATGCAGCACTCCCTGGAAATAGAGATGCTGTGTGCCCATCGCCCCCAATACCCAGCAGGATCAAATCAAAAATTGGCCACTCACCTGGAAAGATGCGACTCATCGACACCCGGTAGCGCTGACTATCCGTCGCTGGATCTCCTGCATCTGTTGGCCAAGGATACACATTCTCAGGAGGAATCGGGACATGATCTAAGAGGGTTTGCCGGGCCATCAAATAATTACTGTCAGGGTGATCATGAGGGACATAGCGTTCATCGCCCCAAAACACCATTGTTCGGGACCACTCTAATCCTGCTGTTGTCGCCAAGGCACTGTATAACTGCTTGGGCGTGCTCCCCCCGGCCAAGGCCACCGTAAAGGATCCTCGCTCTGCTATTGCCACTGCTGCTGCCTGTTGCCAGAGCTGGATCCCACGGGTTACTAGGGCTGATTGAGTCTCGTGAACTTCTAATTGAAACGCTTGCATACTCTCGCTACCCAAAAATACTACAGCTAGTCTTAAGTCTGGGTTCCGGATCAAGCAGACTGAGCACTCCAGCCAACTTAGTCCTGAACATAGTCTGTGCCATTGACTAAAGCCGCTTCCGCCCGCTGGAATTCTCGACCTAAGTAAGCGGCATGACTCCACTGGGAGACTAACGGACTAGACTGATTTTCGAATAGCTGCACACATAATTCTTTCGCGGTGCGCCCCGTAAAGGTTTGCTGCGCTTGTTGACTCACAGGGCCTCTAGCTGGAATAACTTCACCTGTTTCCGGATCCGTCGCTAACCCCCGCTCATTGATCACTGTACCGAAATGCTTCGCCACAATTAGAGTCCGTTCCCGGTCTACAAAAATCACAAAATAACCTGCCGGATCCAGCTCCAGCTCTCGCTTTGACAGCTCATCATCAAGTCGTTTGATCCGCTCTGCTAAGGACACAACATTGACTGAATCAACACTAGGTGAGGTAGGCATAATTCACAAAACAACGACATCAGGTTAAGGACAAACTCTAGTCCATCCCAATAGACAAACTAGGTTTTGCCTTGATTAAATTAACATCCCATCTCACCTTAGGTCATAACTCCTCAGCCTTCCTCGGATCCTATTCACCCTTGTTCAGCCCCAGAATGCACAGCGGATCGTTTTAACCTTCAAATTTACACATGCCAGAACCTGGGCGTTTCCTACAGCCAGAAGTCACAAATAATCCATGCGGCTACAGCTCCGTTTGAGTCTGGTCTTTAACATCCTCGAGTCTCTGGCATCCTCGAGTCTCTGGCATCCTCGAGTCTCTGGCATCCTCCAGTCTCTGGCATCCTCCAGTCTCTGGCATCCTAAGGTACCCTGAGATGGATGTGACCTGTACTCAAGACTTCAACTTGTATTAGTTTTCAGGTTACCTAAATTACTTGAGGATTCGGATCCATGTCTCTGGCCATGACTGACCCTGATGATCTCATTTAGATAGAAGAGGATGACGACGATCTCCTTCTAATCGAGGATGATGAGCCTGAAGCAGAGGTCACGGTGCCAACCTTAGTTCTGCCTACCCTTGACCAAAACACGCTTCGAGAAGAGCAAGCAGGGCCGTGGCGCATCTTGATTGTGGATGATGACGACGTGGTCCATAAGGTGACGCAACTGGTCCTTAGCCGCTTCCGCTTTGATGGCCAGCACCTCGAACTACTCTCCGCCTACTCTGCTGAAACGGCTCGCCAGTTGATTGTAGAAACTCCTAACATTGCACTGATCCTATTGGATGTGGTGATGGAAACGAATGATGCGGGACTCCAACTGGTTAAGTACATTCGCAGCCAGATTAATCGCCGACTCGTGCGCATTGTGTTGAGGACGGGTCAACCCGGCGAGGCTCCCGAAGCCTCTGTCATTCTGGACTACGACATCAACGACTACCGCACCAAAGCGGAATTAACCCACCAAAAGCTGCTAACCACAGTGATCTCAGGCTTGCGGTCCTATCGAGATGTCTTGGCGGTTGAGCGCGGTCGCCAGCAACTCCACACCCTTAACCGCCAACTCCAAGAGCTCAATGATCAATTGGAAACTAAGGTTGAAGAACGTACTCGTGAACTCCAAACCACTCAGCAAGAATTGATCCAATCTGAAAAAATGGCTGCTCTTGGCCAACTCGTTGCTAATATTGCCCATGAAGTTAATACCCCCTTAGGGGCCATCCGGGCTTCCATTAGTAACTTAATTAACGATCTAGAGCGATCCCTAGAACTCCTCCCACCCTTTTTTCACCACCTGTCGGATGAACAGTACGACCTCTTTTTGGCGTTGTTGAACGCAGCCTCTGGTCAAAGTCACGCTCTCTCCACCCGTGAAGAACGGCAACTCCGACGCAAACTCAAGCAGGAACTGGAATCCTACGAGTTAGAAGGGGCGGAAGCGATGGCTAACTTCCTCGCTCGAATGGAAATCACAGTACCCCTAGAACCTTTTCTACCCCTGCTGCGGAGCGAGATTGGGGTGCGGGCGATGGAATCGGCTTACCATCTCGTCAATCAACGCCGACAAAGCAGCAATATCACCCTGGCCGTTGAACGTGCTTCAAAAATCGCCTTCACTCTCAAGAGCTACATCCGCCAGGATCACTCCAACCAGAGAGTTCGAGCGGATATCCGTGAGGGCTTAGACGTGGTGCTGACCATTTATCGTGGCTGGTTGAAGGAGGTTGAACTCATTAAAGATTTTCAGGATATTCCTGCAATTGAATGCTATCCTGATGAACTTAATCAAGTGTGGACCAATCTAATTCACAATGCCATTCAAGCGATGGAGAAACAGGGACAGATGACGGTACGAACAATGCAGGTCAACGCCGATATCGTGGTGCAAATTACGGACTCTGGATGCGGGATCCCAAGGGACATTCAAGAGAAAATCTTTGAGCCTTTCTTCTCTACTAAACCCTCAGGGGAAGGCAGTGGTCTGGGTCTAGATATTGTGAAACGGATCCTAGCTAAGCACCAAGGCCGCATTGAAGTCGAGAGTGAACCAGGAAACACAACGTTCAGCATTTACCTCCCCATCAATCCAGATCCCCCTAACCCACCCGAGACCTCTACTGCAGCTTAGCTACAGGCGTTTGCTCAACCAGGATCCTCTGCACCGACAAGTCTTCAACACTGGCTAAAAGGATCCGTTGCTCATTCACCCGAAACTGCACGCGGATCCGGTCAAATCCTGCCTTACCCACAGGATCCAAGTGGGCTACGCAGATGGGATCTGTGGTTCCTGACAACGCCCGAAAATCACTCTGACGCAAGAGGCGGCGACTAGTCATGCGGCCAAACTCGTCATAAGTCACCTCAGCAGCATGGACATCATCAGCGACTTCACCGATATCCAGTCGAATCTCCGTCTGACCATCCATTGCCACCTGCAACACTAACGGATCCTCTCGAACACAGGGATAGCGGGATCCTTTTTCAAATAAAGGGTAGTAGCTGTACTGCTGAGTGTGAGGATCCCAGAGCCGAATGGCATAGGTATGACGCAGGTAATCGTCTACGATCACAGTCCGACCGAGATAAAGGGCACCCTGAGCCACAGCATCGAAGGGCCTATCCGCTTTCACTCGCTTCCGGCCAAAGTAGGACCGGGCTAGATCCTGAATGGCCGAGATTTGACAGCTACCGCCCACCAGTAATACTTGATCAATGTCGGTTTTCAAGATTCCTTTACTCTGCGCCATGATCACCACATCGTCTAGGGCTTGGCGAACTTGGTCGAGGAGCTGTTGAGTCTCAAGGATGTCCTCCAGTTGTTCCCGGGATAAAGTCATCTCATGCGCGGTAAATGTTTCGTCATCAAACCAGACTTCAACAGCAGTCTCTTGAGTTGATACTGAAATTTTCAATCGTTCGGCGAGGTCGAGCAATGACTGCCAAGCCAATGCACCCAAGGTCGCCCGAGAGGATCCAATAGACCTTAAATAGTCCTCAACAATCCAAGTATCAATGTCAATGCCTCCCACATACGCATCTGACTTGGCAATGACTTCGGCCTTTAGGGTTGTCTCACCCGGCAGTAAGGCTTGAATGCGCACCAGACTGAGATCCAAGGTCCCCCCACCAAAATCAATGACGAGCACAACGGATCCGGGATGGGTAACGGCATATCCCAAGGCTGCAGCCGTTGATTCGTCCACCACTTGGACTGAGGGCCAATTGAGGGTAGCAGCAGTTTGACGGATCCAGCTGACGTACTGTTCAAAGGATCCGACCGGAACTGTCATAACCAATTGAGTTGGCTCTAACCCTTCGGCAGCCAAGGCGTGTTGCAACTGGCTGAGAAATAATCCAGCAATGGTTTCTGGATCGTAGGCCTGTCCATCCAGATAACGGGGTGGGGGAACATAGTCTGCAACTAGATCACGCTTAAACCCTTGAAAGAGGCGATCGGGGTGCACCGTACCCAAGCGTCGTGACCGCACGTCTTCACCAATGACGATCTGGCTAGAGGATTGCACAAACGCCACGGACGGAATCACATCCACTGACTCCGCCGGTCCTCCAAACTGACGCGAGATCGGTTTTAACGGTACAGTCCGAGGGGCATCCCAGTCCGGATCCCAAATACAAATAACAGTATTACTGGTCCCAAAATCAATCGCAACGCAGGTCATAACAACACGTCCTGAGTAGTCCTGAGTTATTCCGGTAGAGTACGGCTCACTCTAGCAGGACAAAGGATCCGAGGTCCCTTGCGGTACCCAACATAACGGATATAAACCGGGTCTAGAGGATTCACATCAGGTTGATCCGGCTCATGCAGTTGTGGATCATAACCTACGGTCTCACCTACGGTGCCAATAGGCTCATATCCCCAGTTCGCCAGTAAGGTATCCAAGGGTCGAAAGAGAGCCACTACTTGACTCGCCTTCATCTGCGGATCCTGTTCAGCTCGATAGCGAGCACTCGGGTAGTTAATCAACATAAATCGTAAGTGTTCAAACAGTTGGGTCCGTAGTTCCTCTAGGGTTGCTGCTCTCACCAGATCTTGTTCCTGTTGCCGATTAACCCTTTCGTGCTCAGATGTTGGCGTCGGATCCTGTGAGTTTGCTCGCTCAACGAGAACACTATTAGAATAGTGAGGGGTAGAAGAAGCGACTTGATGACCTGAGGGAGCACCGAGATCTACAACACCGAGATCTGCCGATTCAACTGGGGAATCGATCGTCGGGTCCATTAAACCGAACTGACTCAAAAACGTTCACATACTCAAGTTAAGGCTTTGTGCTACTCCTCCGATTAGGCAGAGCATGAGG
>CAYUEE010000162.1:0-7524 GCA_964443615.1 uncultured bacterium
ATCCGTTTGATCAAAGAAGGTCACTAGGGAACGGGAAAACGGATCCGTTTGATCATAGATAGATGATAGATGAATGGGAACGATGGAGCATTCGCCTATTCCGTCAAATAGTGGGCTTGACACCCTTTAGCTATCTAGCCCAGGTTCGTGTGGAGAAAGCAAAGCAACTTCTGAGGCAGGGTCGCTCCATGACTGAGGTTGCGAGCGCTGTGGGGATGGCGGATCAAAATCACCTAACTCGCCACTTCAAGGCAATTGTAGGTACAACACCCGTCTTACCCTCGACATGATTGCTACAGTGACTCACAACACCATCAAATTGAAGGAGTACGATGCAAGGCTAGTAACCTTTCCACCATAAGTTTGGCCTTGGTTAGTCGCTCACTCGATTCTGACTGCGCCGTCCAAGCTGCTAACTGATCTAAAGCACCATTGATCATCATGGCAAAGCCTTCAACATCCGGAGGGTCTAACTCACCTGTGTCTACGACAGCCTGGATGGCCTCCTGCAATCCACAGCTGTATTGACGATCGAGCCGAGTAAGCGTATCCCCATCTAGAACAGCCGGGGCTTCCACAAAGATTAATCGCCGCCTATCGTCTCGCTGAGCCACTTCTAGGTAAGCATGACTGCCTTGCACCAATTGGTCCCAAGGGGTTGTACTCTGGCTCGCTTCCTTCTCCACAACCTGGGCAATTTCCCCAAACACCTCTTCAATGACAGATCGAAATACACCCCGCTTATCCCCAAACTGATGGTAGAGAGCCCCTCGCGTAATCCCCAACCCTGCAATGATGTCCTCGGTTCCAGTGGCAGCGTACCCCCTCTCTGTAAAGAGTTGACGAGAGGATTATCGCCCGCTAGCCTTGTCGTGCCTCGATCGGATCGCTCAACTCCTAGACTGGTCAACCCAGAGAGCGACTGAGTTTCGCCATCGTTATGAACTCCTCTGGGGTCAGAATCCGCAGCCGGAATGTCTACGTCCGCAGGCTCCTTGGATCATTGAAACTGTGGCGGTGTTGCCGGACGCAAGAGGGCGGGGGTATGGCAAAATCCTGCTACGAGCACTCTTAGACAAGGGCCGCTCCCTAGACTTGACCCATGCGGGCATCATGGTGATCAATGGCAATGAGATTGCACGGCATACCTATGAGTCTCTAGGGTTCAGACCCTATGTATCGTTCTACGCTGATTATTTTGATGCTCAGTTCTCTGGACTGACCAAGTTCAGGATCCCTTTGAATCCCCTATCTGTGGCAAACTCAACCTCCTGATGATGGTCCCATCCTTGACACCGTTCCTTGATAGATCTAGGAAGGCACGGATTCAACCACCTCAGCATAGGTTCCAGACCGAATGACCTGACCTTCACTGAGCATGTAGAGCTGATGGCAATGTTGAACAGTACTGAGCCGGTGGGCAATGATGATTAAAGTTTTACTGTTACCCAGGGCGCGGATGGCCTCAGTAACTAGGGCTTCGGTTTCATTGTCTAGGGCAGAAGTGGCCTCATCAAGAACTAGGATCTCACGTTCGTGATAGAGGGCGCGAGCAATGCCGATGCGTTGACGTTGACCTCCAGACAGTCGGACCCCACGTTCACCCACGCTGGTTTTAACCCCTTCAGGCAGCTTCTCAACAAGATCTTCTAACTGGGCATCACGGATTGCTTTTTGCAATTGCTCAGGATTTATTTGATCCTCAGGCACACCAAAGGCAATGTTGCGTTCAATGGTGTCGTCATTAAGGGAAATGGATTGGGGGATGTAGCCTAGGAGGTTCTGCCACGCGCGAACATCTTGGTAGATGGAGGTGCCGTCAACGCTGATATCACCCGATTGTGGGGTCAGTAAACCGAGGATAATATCGGCCAGGGTGGTCTTACCCGCGCCCGACTTTCCAATGAAGGCAATAGAGGATCCTTTCTCTACCGTAAGGGAGATGCCTTTGATAGCATCCTCATCAGCGTTGGGATAGCGGAAATGGATGCCATCAATCACGATTTTGGCTTGGAAGGGCAGGATCCGGTTGGAGGCATCGGTAGAGGTGGCGTAGGTTGGATCCGAGTCGAGGACATTTTCGATTTCTTTCAAGTCGGTGTAAATTTTGTCGAGCTGGTAGCGAGAGGTTTGGAGATTTGAGGCGTTATTAGCCACTGCTGTAGTGGCAGGGATGAGGCGAATGGACGCGAGACCTAAGACACCAAAGACGGGGAATAATTCTTCTGGCTCTTGCCCTGAAAGGATGAAGAGGGAGGTAAAGCCCACCGCAAAGACCACCAGAGTAGCCTCGACAATGATGCGGGGCGCAATTTTAAGGCTGGTTATATTAGTTACAGCAGACACATTATCGGCCACCGTTTTATCCAAGTGCTCAATAAAGTAGCTGCCACACCCGATAACAGTGGTTTCCTTAATGCCAATGATGCTCTGGCTCACACTTCGAATCGTTTCCTCGTTAGAATTGCGTGCTGTTTTGCCCCACTCATAGATCCGTTGGCGAAAGAAACGGAAGAGGAAAAATAGGGGCAGGATCATTCCCAGAATCAGGACAGTGGCTAGCGGGTTCAGCACCAGAATCAACAGGGCTAGACCGATGACAATCATGCTGTTAATGATGACCTGCAGAAACGGGATGAGAACTGCAATGGAGTAGGCGGCTGCATCGGCCGTGATCGATTGAATGGCTTCAGAACTGTTGTGCCGGAGGTGGAAGGTGTAGGGGGCTTTGATGTAAGCACGGAAGAGACGGAGAGCAAGATCGTGACGCCGGTTCTGACTAAATTTAATGATGCGTCGTTGCACTAGCCAGTAAACCAGTGATTTGGTACAGAACAGAAAAACAATAATGAAACCTAAGGCGATGGTGAATGGGCCACTCTCGGTGATCCCCAGGATCCGAGACAGGGTGGATAGCAGAGGTGAGTGATCAATTTGGTCTGGGCTGCTGGCAAGTTGCACATACGGACCAATGGAGCCAATCCCGATAAATTCCAGAATGGAAACAATGAGAAAGGCCATAAATAGTAGGAATAACCGCCACTTGCGGGGACCGAGTAGATAGAACAGCTCAGAGAGGAATTGTTTCATAGCGAGTCTGGGGAAACAGGGCCATCACAGGCGGCGAAGGAGTGCAACATCTCAGAGCTTACCAAACCGCCTGCAATTCCCTTTGTTATTCACATCTGTTATTCACACCTTTCAAAGGTTGACAGGGATCTAGGGATAGTAACGTGGTATTGCTCATAGACCAGGATTGCGAGGTCAGGGGACAAAGCTCTTGGCAGTACTCAGGGAGTAGCCGCTGTGGTCTAAGGAAAAACGGGGAGAAAACGGGGAATGAGTTGAACCTTGCCGTCCACTCTTGGGTCTGATTAAACAAATACTCCTCACTTACTCATGGATCCTACTATACAAAAAGCCCACTTCTATCGCCGTGCTAGTTTCGGGGCCACCCTCGCTGAACTCGAGGATCCTAGGCCCCCCCAGGATGTCCTCAATCAGTGGTTACAAACGCCGCTATCGTCAGTGACCTTGCCCACTGTGGACGTCGCAGACCTGGCACCAGCCTCTTTACGATCTCTGTCTGAAGCGGAGAGAAAAGACCTTCGCCAGCAGTATGGTCAGCGAATGCGCGGGTATGGTCGTGAGCTGTTGGCTTGGGAGTTGGAGCAGATGGTAACGGCGACGAATCCTTTGCACGAACGGGTGACTAACCTCTGGCGTGACCACTTTGTCGTCGCGATGACTCAATCCCGTCCCCCCACCCTGATTGCTGAGTATGACCAGCGGTTGCGCAAGCACGCCTTAGGGGATTTTCGAGACTTGCTCTGGTCCGTGTCTACCAGTCCGGCCATGCTGGTGTATTTGAACAATCATCAAAACCAAGCTGACAATATCAATGAAAACTTCAGTCGGGAATTGTTGGAATTGTTCACGGTAGGCCCCGGCCACTATACGGAAACTGACATTCAAGAGGGAGCCCGAGCTCTAACCGGTTGGCGGGTCCAGCGCCGCTTTCGACCCGATTTCGCCTCTCGCTTTCAACCCCGCTTCCATGATGCTGGGCTAAAAACCTATTTGGGCCAACAAGGATCCTTCACCCTTGATGATGTGGTGGATATCGTGGCGAATCATCCCGCAACAGCCCGGACTGTAGCCACCCGCTTTTGGACTGAATTTGGCTATCCGGATCCGGAACCTGAGCTAATTGATCGCTTAGCCCAAATCTTCACGACCCAGAATCGAAGCATCGCTGCTCTAGTGGCCGCCGTCTTCACCAGTCCTGAATTTTACAGCCCTAAGGCCTATCGTAGTCGATTGAAAAGCCCGTTGTATTTTGTGGTGGGATCCATTCGCCAATTGGAGCTCCAGGCCAATTATCCTCAGCTGCTAAACCAATTGAGAACGATGGGCCAACCCCTCTATAATCCGCCCAGTGTCAAGGGCTGGCCGGCAGATCAAGGCTGGTTGAATAGTGCCTCTCTGCTGAACCGTTTGAATCTAGCGCAACGCATGACAGATGATTACGGAGATGAAGGGGGCTATGTCTTCGATCCATCTCGCTTCACCCCAGAACGTCTCATTACCCTACTGGCTGATGGCGATACCGATAACACGCTTCCAGCTGAAGTTGCCAACCTATCCACCCGAGATACTGCCGCTCTGATTCTGGCTTCCCCACTTTATCAGTTGGCTTAACCACACAACTTCTCCCCAATCGCTCTCCACTCATCCCACAGTTGCCTCTTCTCTTCTTACCCTTTTACTGAGACTTATCTATGCAACGTCGTCACTTTCTTTCTACTCTCGCAGGCGCTGCTGCTGTTCTTGCTTTAAAGCCCTCAATCGGATCCGGTGCCACCTCGAGTAAAACTCTCATTGTGATTGAACTTGCTGGCGGTAACGATGGCCTCAACACCTTCATTCCCTACCAAAATCCTACTTACCTCAAACTCCGTCCGGATCTTGGCATTCGAGATGGGATCCCTGTCAGTTCCACAGTTGCTTTCCATCCGTCTCTAGAAAGCTGGAAACCGTTGCTTGAAAAGGGACATATGGCCATCGTCCAAAATGTAGGCTATCCGGATCCAGATCTCTCTCACTTTCGGTCCCAAGCCATTTGGCAAAGCGCCTCGATGGATCCGTCCCCTGACAGTGGCTGGTTAGCACGATACCTGGGATCCGTTCAGGCCAGTACGGAGGATGCCATGTTCATCGGAGCTGAATACCCTCTTGCTCTGATTTCGGAGACAACACGATACCTTCATCTCTCGCCCAATCTGGTGGTTAAAGCCAATGGATCCGTGGGTCAAGCCATTCAAGCTGCCTATGCGCAACCACAGTCTCACTCTCTAGCTGAACAAGTCCGTCAAACTGTCCTCGACAGTACAGCGGCTGTCTCACGCCTGATGGAAGATATTGATCACCGTATTGACCGAAACGGATATCCCCGCAATGGGCCAGTGGGCCGCCTCTTCGCGTTGACAGGCCAACTCATTGACTCAGGTGCTGCCGTTATCTATCTCACAATTGGCGGGTGGGACACTCACGCAGCCCAGCCTGTCCGTCACCAAAACCTACTCTCAATTTTGGGGCAAGGAATCGCTGCTCTGCATCGAGATCTCCAAGATCAAGGCCGCGCTGATCAAGTTCTCATCATGGTTAACAGTGAGTTCGGTCGCCGCCCTGCCCAAAACGGATCCCAGGGGACTGATCATGGCACAGCTGGCCCGGTCGTGTTAGTCGGTCCAGTTCGAGGTGGCTTCTACGGGGGTGATCCCGACCTAGATAGCCTCATCGATCAGAACTTGCCTGTAACCACTGACTTCCGCCAGATTTACGCCGAATTACTCACGCAATGGTTTGAGGTGGATCCGACTCCGATTTTGGCTGGATCCTTTAATCCCGTCGGCATACTGGCCTAGAGGGGGACGGCAGGGTAAAATCGCACCTCAGTTACGGATCCCAGGGCTGCAAGAGTTGAGAAGGCTGGAGCAAACAGTGGCGATCATCCGTCATACTCCCTAGCCATTCACGACACTGTCACACGTGAGCCCTAGTGAACATATATATCCTTAAGAGGTGCTGACTATGCGTCTACTCCACCGTCATCCCCGCATCCCTGCCTGGGCTCTAGGTTTCAGTGTGCTACTGTGGTTAGCTGGAACGGATCCGGTGCGGGCTCAATTCTCGGATACCAATGCTTATTGGGGAGCTAATTACATTAACTCCCTAGCCAATGCTGGTGTGATTGGAGGGTTTCCCGATGGAACCTTTAAGCCAACCAACCAACTGCGGCGGGTGGAGTTTGCGGCCATCGTCACGAAAGCCCTGGGCCTTGATACCAACGTGCCAGCCCCCCGCTTTAATGACCCCATTCCGGATTGGGCTGCTCCTGCCGTAGGGGCCGCTGTGGCTGCGAATATCATTTCGGGATTCCCAGACGGGACCTTTCGTCCTAACGATCCACTGACACGTGAGCAGGCGATTACAGTTCTGACTAAGGCCGCTACCTCCGGCAACTTCATCAGTCAATCCGAGCGTATCGATTCACTCCTAACAACCTTTAACGATTCGGGGACGATTACTGGTTATGCCCGCGCTCCCATTGCCACGGCTATCCAAGAATGCCTTCTAGTCATCTTCCCAGATCCCACCGCTGTCCGCCCCACTGCTGTTGCCACTCGCGGGGAAGCAGCCGTTCTGACCCAAATAGTTCTAGTCGATCAAGGCAAACTCTCTGGTGTCTCACTGCCCCCCGGTGCAACTAAACCGGGCTGTAATGGATCCGCTCCTGTTGCCCTTCAGCCAACGGCGGAAGTTCTCCAGCCGACGCCGGCCCCCACCCCAACGGCGGAAGAACTCACAGCGGTCACCATCCGAGAAGTCACTACCCGCGATTCTTTGGGCTCACTCACACCAGGTGATCAAATTAACTTGTTTGTCCTGGGTAGCCCTGGGGCTAATGCCACCTTTTCGATCATTGGTGTGGTAGACGGGATCCCGATGCAAGAGACTCGGCCTGGGCAGTACGAAGGATCCTATACATTTACCCAGGGGGATAACACCAAGGATGCCCCAGTTATTGCCCGCCTTGAACAAAGTGGGAATGTCATCACTCAACAATTACCCAACCAAACGGTGACGGTGGGACGAGTGACTGACACCACTTTCCCCACTATTGACCAGTTAACTCCTGCAGATAATGCCGTCATTGATAATGCACAGCCTACTATCAGTGCTCGTTTTCAGGATGATCAAGGGCTAGTCATCAATGGCTTCGTCTTTAGAGTCAATGAACAGGTGATCCGTCTCCGACAGCTGCAACTCAGTCAGACAGGGTTCAGCTATACTCCTCCTGACCCTTTACCCAACGGTTCTGTCAATGTTGCGGTTCAAGTCTCTGACACCAGCGGCAACACAACTCTGGAAGAGTGGCAGTTCACCGTTCAAAGTGAAACTAATTTAACTGCACCGACACCCTCTCCTTCTCCAACACCTGAGGCAACCCCAACGCCAACG
>CAYUEE010000163.1:0-7452 GCA_964443615.1 uncultured bacterium
TAGCGAAGTGGCCGCGCCAAAGACTTCTAACCCCAGACGCACACAGTCAGCTGGAGTCCCATTCACCGCAATAGATCGAGACGAGCGATGGTCAACGGCAATCGGGCCAAGCGTGGTGACTTGATGCCCACACCCCGACCACTGAGACTGAGGAGCCACCGTTAAAACAGAGTCCCAAGGCCCGTCTGCGACCTGAACGGCTGTCCACAAGGCTGCTAATCCAGGCGCATCGATGCCATCATCATTAGTCAGTAGAACACTCATAAAATCACTACGCGCAAAGGGGCTACAGTGATCAACTCTATAACTCAATGAATCCCTAGCTCAATGAAGGGCTGGAGATGAGGGAATTGGATACAGCCCGTAGAGAACCCTCTCACTCTTCCTGATCACTGCCAGTTCAATTCCCCTAGCCAGGACTTCCGGATAGGTAAGCAGTCATGTTAGGCTAGTGTGCCCTTAACAATTCACACGCTCAACCCCTCGGGTGTCTCGGACTCATACTCACGGTACTCATGCCGGTAGTGACGGAGCCAGGATCCGGTTGGGCGGAGGTTTAACCCGCAGGAGACAAATTAATGAGTGTCGTTACATTGCCCCAACTGCTTGAGGCCGGTGTTCACTTTGGCCATAAAGCAAGTCGCTGGAATCCCAAGATGCGTCCGTTCATCTTTACGGAGCGAAACGGGATCCACATTATTGACCTTGTCCAGACTGCGCGATATCTCAACGAAGCATATGAGTATATCCGTAGCTCAGCCGACTCCGGCAAACGATTCCTGTTTGTAGGCACCAAGCGGCAAGCCGCTGGCATTATTGCGCAGGAAGCGAAGCGATGTGGGAGCTACTACATCAATCACCGCTGGCTAGGCGGCATGCTCACCAACTGGACTACCATCAAAACTCGCATCGACCGGCTCAAAGAGCTCGAAGACATGCAAAACTCTGGTTTGATGGATCGGTTGCCTAAGCAGGAAGCCTCCAAGCTCCGTCGGGACTATCTCAAGCTAGAGCGAAATTTGGGTGGGATCAAAACCATGCGCCGCCTCCCAGATATCGTTGTTATTGTGGACCAACGGCGTGAAACCAACGCAGTCCAGGAATGCGCCAAGTTAAAAATTCCCATCATTTCTCTGATCGATACCAACTGTGATCCTGACTTGAGTGATGTGTTCATCCCTGCCAATGACGATGCCATCCGAGCCATTAAGCTAATTATGGGCAAGATCGCTGATGCCATCTATGAAGGGCGGCACGGTCAGCTAGAAGGTGGCGAAGAGGAAGAGTTCGACTACGAAAGCATCATGGCTGACTACGAGGATGACGAGTATGCCATCGATGAAGAGGTGATGGAAGAGGATTCAGAGAGTGGCGAACCTGAGGACCAGCAATCAGCCTAATTGCTTAAGCTCAATCTTCTGGCTAAACCGTCTGGCTAAACCGTCTGGCTAAACCGTCTGGCTAAACCGTCTGGCCAAGTCTACGGGCTAACCCACGGCGACAAAGTCCACCCAGAAGCTGGCGAGTCTGAGAGCAGCAAGCATACCGCAGGGTGCTCCGAGCTAGTATGCTTGTCACAGGCCATCTGTTGCGCAGACAGAGGTTACGTTGATAGCTGGATTTGCCCAGCATATTGTAGACACAACATATTGTAGACACAACGCGGGAAAGCTCATGGCAGACGTATCTTCAAAGTTAGTGAAAGAGCTGCGTGATAAGACAGGCGCAGGCATGATGGACTGCAAGAAGGCATTGCAAGAGTCCAATGGTGATGTAGAAGCGGCAACAACCTGGTTACGTCAGAAGGGCTTGGCCAGTGCCGCAAAGAAATCTGGACGAGTAGCGGCTCAAGGGTTAGTGGACAGTTACATTCACACAGGAGGCCAAATTGGGATCCTTGTGGAAGTGAACTGTGAAACTGATTTCGTAGCGCGACGGCCTGAATTCAAGTCGCTGGTTCGAGATGTCGCGATGCAAGTGGCAGCTTGTCCAAACGTGGAGTTCGTGAGTACGGGGGATATCCCTACTGAGATCGTGGACCGTGAAAAGTCGATTGAAATGGGCAAGGATGACCTCTCCAGCAAACCGGAGAACGTTCGGGAGAAGATTGTTCAAGGTCGCATCGACAAACGGCTCAAGGAACTTTCACTGGTCGACCAACCCTACATCAAAGATCAATCCATCACAGTTGATGAGTTGGTCAAGCAATCGGTTGCACTGTTGGGTGAAAATATCAAGATTCGTCGCTTTGTTCGCTTTGTGCTGGGTGAAGGGATTGAAGTGGAAGAAACCGACTTTGCCGCAGAAGTTGCTGCCCAGACAAGTCAGAATGCCTAGTCAGGCTTTATCTGCTGAATGACTTGCGCCTGATGACTTGCATTTAATGGCTCATGCCTGTTGACTTAAGGATCCTACTTGAGGATCCTATTTTATTTGTACCCATTTTTATGAGTATCTATTAGTAACTAATTCAGGTAGCTAGGCCGCTGGAAGCTGCTGTTGTCAAGCTGCGAATGCCATTATCGTCAATCCCAAGGGGTTGATCATGTTACTGTTGCTCTATCCCACTGCTTCATCCATTGCCTCTCGGTGCCATGAGGTCGATCTGACTTGTCGTCAGGGCTGAGTATCGCTAGGATCCGAGCCATACCAACGGTATGGTGGGCATCACAATTTGAATGAGTGAAAACCTACAACCTGAGTGCTTTAGCATGAGCTTTGGATTATGGGGTTAGGACGTCAGGATCCGTGGATTGGTCAACAGTTAGGCCAGTCGGGGCGTTATCAATTGGATGCTCTGCTTGGTCAGGGGGGCATGGGCCGCGTCTACAAGGCAGTCGATCGCAAGCTGTCTTTAGGCGGAGTGCCCTCATACCGAGCGATCAAGCTTTTGAACGTGGACCTAGCCACAAGTCCCGATGGCCGGGAGCGATTTCGCCGGGAGATGCAAGCCTGTATTCTGCTGCAAAATCCCCATATTGTCCGGTTCTTTGACTATGGTGTCGTGTTGTCACAAGCGGCTCCAGATCATGTAGTTGAGATCCCATTCACTGTGATGGAATGGATCCCTGGCATAACGCTGGAAGAAGTGCTAGAGCAAGTCAGATCTCTGACAGTAGCCCAGGTCATTAAATTAGGGTGCCAACTGACTTCTGGTCTCCAATCTATTCATCGCGGGATTTCAATTCAGGGTAAAACAGTGCGGTTCGTTCATCGTGATCTGAAGCCTGCTAACATCTTTATGCTGCAGACTGATCAAGAGGACTTATTGAAAATTGGGGACTTCGGGTTTGTGAAGTTCGTGAGTGATCATCACATTGCAGACCTGACTCAAACTGGCCAGTATGGGGGCACACCTGACTATTCCTCACCGGAACAGTTAATAGGATCCAAACTGATCGATGGCCGTTCCGATCTCTATAGTCTAGGTTGCATACTCTATGAAATGCTCAGTGGGCAAAACCCCTTTGGTCTAGATCCCAGAACGGCTACGATGCCGCAGTGGATTGAAGCTCACTTAAAACGAACTCCTCGATCCTTTGATCCCGCATTACATATTCCAAGAGCTCTAGAAGTCGCTGTTCTCCGCTGTTTAGAAAAGGATCCAGCGAGCCGTTTTGGTACTGCAAGCGATTTAGAAAACTCTCTTTTGAAGGTACAGGCTCATTTAGCGCCATCGCAGTGGCCCCCCCCGTTAATCTCAATTCAACCCACTAGCCCGAAACCAGCTCCTAGCAATACTTATGAAGAGCTGATCCTTGATATTCTTGATGCTTACAAACTAAAACTACAGGTTTTTAAGCAGGAATCCTGGTTACATCTGACCTTAATTCATCCTCCCAAAGTCTCGATCAACCATCAAGCCATCGCTGACATCGTCAAACAGCGTCTAGTCGAGGCCAGATTAGATATCACTCAACTCCGCATTGGAAGTCGAGCTTTCGGATCCGCTCAGTTGAACTGGTCTGTTGACTATGATTTAACCATCAAAGGGGAGGATGAGCTCCCTGTTCAAGACGATGATGATGAGGTGGCCATCTATGCCCAGCCGACCTATGTGACGACCACGGATCTCGTTGCCGATGAGTTGACTGATTTCTTAGAGAGTAGCTTACCCGACAGTCAGCTGCGCCTCCGTTTGAAGCAGCGCAGTGATACACTTCACATTCTCATTTCCCACCCCCCTAAACATCCTTTTGATTTTGAAGCGGTCACTCGACGATTAGCTCATCAAGTTAAGGTGGTACAAATTCCAGGGATCCATCGCTTAGAGTTTTACAGCCGGATCCGGGGTACCCAGAAACCAGACAATCATCGCTTAATTGATTTACGTACCGATCTACAGTCGCCAGAACCTGTACCGGTCTCCCATCGGGGGGCTGAGCGAGCCACAGTAGAGGCTAAACTCCCCGTAGCTCCTATTGCTCCCCAGGAGGTGCAACAGGTTCCATCATCTGCCTCACAAGAGGTAAAGCTGAGTGAACTGGAACGGGTTGAACGAGTTGATTTATCTCAGTACCAATTTGTCCGCAATAAGACGCTCCTCACAACCCAATTGCCGCTACCAGATCCGAATGTGGCACAGCTAGTCATCTTTTTCCATGATCTCAATGAGCTGCAGAAGCATAATGTTTTGCCAGCTTTAAAACAGTTCTTTCAGGATCCGGCCAAACTATCTCTCTCGGAATTTACTGACGACATCCAAAATTGGTTTCGAACGATAGAGCAGTTGAGCGAGCGTCACTTTAAATCAGTCGCGGTGTGGCTCAGTCGGTATTGCCAAAATCAGGATCGCACCCTGGCTGAAGTGACATCCAGTTTAGCCGCCGTAATGCATTCATCTGAATCAGTTGAGACATCCGAGGGGGAGCTAGAGGAAGGAGCTGATTTTTCTGATGCGGAAGCTGATCGGCTGGTTCTCTACCGCAGCCATTCTCACTGGATCTCATCCGTTGTGCCGCTCTTTGCTTTGCTGTGTCAGCTCTTGGGCGTAGCAATTTTACTTCCCTTTATTCCGTCCCCTTTAGGCTGGGTAGGCTTAGGGCAATTACCTCACATCGTGCAAGGGATCCTAGCTCTGGCGCTCATGGGGTTAACGCTCCGATTACTGATCCGGCACAAATGGTACGACATTGCATTGACACGGGCGGTGGTCAGTATCATCACAATCGATGTGTTATTCCGGAAAGCATCCCATGAAATCCGGCTAGCAGCCATCAGTAACCAATTGCAAATCGATCGGGATCCGTTAGGACAGATGTTTAACTATGGCACGGTAACGCTGTCGGGTCGGCAACTTGATACTCAGATTTTAGAGCTAGTGGCTAACCCTCACCAGCTATGGACCCAAATTCAGTACTTGAAGCAACAGTTAATCGCAGCATCCGCTCAACCTGAGGAGCCGGCGCCTATACCATCAATGAGTCAAGCTCTGACAGGATCCTTGCAATCTAGATGCTTTGGAGAAGATCGTCGTTACTGCTTAGAGGTAGTCATTGGCCAAGGGGGGATGGGTCGAGTCTACCGGGCGACTGATCGTAAGTTATCTGTCTATGTTGCGATCAAGTTCATGTTGCACAATGCGGCGACTAGCAGTGAGGCCATTGAGCGGTTTAAGCGGGAGATGCAAGCGTGTCTGGGATTACAGGATGAGCGCATTGTCCGAGTGTTAGATTACGGGGTGACCCGAGAAGAATTAAAGGGGATGGAGTCATTACCGTATTTGGTGATGGAATATGTAAGTGCGCCGACTTTGTCAGAAGTCCTACATCGAGCCCAACGGTTTGATGTCGTGCGGGCCGTTAATATTGCACGTCAGGTGGCGTTAGCCCTTCACATTGTTCATGCCGGTTCTATTATTAATGGGCGACGAGTTCAGTTCATTCACCGTGATTTAAAACCATCAAACATCTTTTTACTTAAGGATCCAGCAGGTGTTGAAACCATTAAGCTTGCAGACTTTGGCCTTGTCAAGATTCAAGGTGAAATCTCAATTGACAGTCTCTCAGAAACTGGCCAATTTCGAGGCACGGTCAATTACGCAGCTCCTGAGCAATGTGAAGGCCGTCGTACTATCGATACTCGCGCTGATATCTACAGTCTAGGCTGTCTCCTCTACGAAATGTTGACCGGGATAAATCCGTATGGACTAGAAGCGAGTGCAACACCAACACAGTGGATGTACGCCCATGTTTATTCTAAGGCGATGCCCTTAGCGAAAAGTCTGTGTGTTCCTACTCAGATCGAGACAATTATTTTCCGTTGTCTGGCCAAAGAGCCGAATACACGCTATGGTACTGCTAAAGAAGTTAGTGAAGCGTTGTTTTCCGCATTACAGAGTTGATATTTCGCTCTACACGGCTGTGAAGTGTCGTAGATAAGGGTCCGTAACGGTCATTCAACTGAATAGCGACTAGGTCAAGATCATCCGCGCTGACTAATTTAATGATAAGTCCTCAGGAGAGACTGAATGGATCCATCTGAACACTCTTGGCGGGATACCTTAAACCTCTACCTCAACGATATGGATGCCCCCGAGGGACAGCAGGTTGCTCTGTTTATCGTCGGGCTGGTTTTCTTCTCGTGTGGTATTTTCGTGGCGGAAACCTATCCAGTCTCACTAGAGATCAGAGCTTATCTACGACTCATTGATCGAATTATATTATCGCTATTTGGACTAGAGTACATTTTACGTCTTTGGTGTGCTGATCGACCACTCCGTTATTTATTTAGCCTTTACGCTTTGCTTGATGTTCTAGCGATTTTACCCTTTTTCTTCGGCCTAGATACTCGATTTGTCCGATTACTTCGTTGGTTCAGGATCCTGCGACTCGTGCGATACTTTCGAGGCCACACTATAGTTGGCTACATCAGCTCAGACGATGTCTCCATACTGAGTCGGATCCTATTTACACTATGCTCAATTATTTTTGTATATTCTGGGTTAATTTATCAATTTGAACATCAACGAAATATCGAGAGTTTTCAGACCTTTTTAGATGCCGTCTATTTTTGTGTTGTAACGATGTCTACTGTGGGGTTTGGTGATTTAACTCCTGTATCAGAACCAGGGCGGCTATTGACGGTTTTGATGATTCTGACAGGGATTGCCTTGCTACCTTGGCAGCTCGGTGAACTGATTCGATATTTTGTCAGAGCAAGCAGTCGAATTGAAATCACATGTTCAAATTGTGGAACTGCTTTGCATGAATCGGATGCTCTGTACTGTCGCGTGTGTGGTCAGGTACTAGAGGATCCGGCGTGCTCGGAATCCCTAAATCAAGGTCAAGTTCGCTAGTTTGTTCGAGCTGTAAGCTTTAGGTAGGAGGAGAAGCCTTTGGGTTCATCCAGACCTGTTTCAGTTGACATCCTCTCCCTGCATACCCGATAGGGTTGCTGGGAGATTCCCTGGGTCACCCCAAAGATTTCCTGCTTCAGCGCCAGCCAGCTAGA
>CAYUEE010000164.1:0-7426 GCA_964443615.1 uncultured bacterium
ACTTTTTTCTTACCCATAGCTCGCCGCAGTAGATCAGCCTTACCGAGAGTATAGCCAGACATGTCCTGAGCAATCCGCATGATCTGTTCTTGGTAAAGAATAGTGCCATAGGTGTCTTGTAAAATAGGTTCCAAAATAGGATGAGAATACGTGACTTGTTTTCGCCCATGCTTCCGATTAATAAATTCCGGGATCATCCCTGTATCCAAAGGACCCGGACGATAGAGGGCTAAGACAGATGAAATATCCTCCAAGTTAGAAGGCTTAAGATCCCGAACTACCTGTTTCATCCCCGAAGACTCTAGCTGGAAAATCCCTTCTAGTTCACCCCGAGCCAGGATCTGATATGTCTTAGGATCATCCAAAGGCAAATTATCTAAATCAATCTCAACATCATGATTTGCCTCAATTAAGTCCACGGCTCGTTGAATCATAGTTAAGTTACGCAGACCTAAGAAGTCCATCTTCAGAAGACCTAGTGCCTCAATATCTTCCATCGAATACTGGGTAATGGTTTGACCTTCGTTGTTGCGTTGTAGAGGGACAATTTCATCTAACGGATCCTTTGAGATCACCACACCGGCGGCATGAACTCCAAATGTTTTATTGGTTCCTTCTAACAGTTGTGCGAGATCAAGCCATCGTTTTGTTGCCGGATCCTTCTCATATTTTTCCTTAAATTCCGGGGCTGGCGATTTGTCTCCAATCATTTCTTTCAGTTTAGCTGGCTTACCCCGTGAGACCGGAATCATCTTGGCCATCTTATCAGCTTCTGCGTAGGGGACCTCAAGCACCCGTCCCACATCTTTTAAGATCGCCTTCGAGGTCATCCGGTTAAACGTAATAATTTGTGCCACCCGCTCCTTACCGTACTTTCGCGTGACATAGTCAATCAGTTCACCCCGCCGTTCAATGCAAAAGTCTGTATCAATATCTGGCATTGACTTTCGTTCTGGATTCAGGAATCGTTCAAATAGCAAACCGTAGTGCACTGGGTCAATATTGGTAATTCGTAAGGCATAAGCCACTAAGGATCCTGCCGCTGACCCCCGTCCGGGTCCTACGGGAATACTCTGTTCGCGAGCATAGCGGATATAGTCCCAAACGACTAAAAAATATGTTGAAAATCCTTTCTGTTGAATAATATCAAGTTCAAATCGGATCCTGTCCTGATAAGTTGATGGGATGTCACTTTGTGTGGCTACATTTAGCCGCTCGCACAAGCCTTTCCAGGTTAATTCCGTCAGGTAGGTATCATGAGTATGGCCTTCAGGGACTGTGTAGTCTGGGATCCGTGATTCACCGATGAGGTCATAGTCTTCAATCTTGCTCAAGACCTCAAGGGTGTTATGAATTGCCTCATCAATCGTGGCATCATCAAGATGATCTCGGCACAAACGGCGCATTTCCTCTGTGCTTTTGAGATACTCCGTTCCGCTATATCGCAACCGTTCATCATCGGTTAAGCTCTTACCCGTTTGAATACAAAGTAGTGCATCGTGGGCCTCAACATCCTGGCATGAGACAAAATGACTATCGTTTGTGATAACTAGTTTAATGTTCAGAGCTCGGGCAATGTCGACCAAATGCACATTCACGAAGCGGTCTTCTTTGGATCCGTGATCCTGAAGCTCTAGGTAGTAATCATCGCCAAACAAATCTTTGTACTCACCCGCTACCCGATAAGCAACCTCAGGCCGCCGTTGCAGAATCGCTTGCGGAACTTCTCCTGCTAAACACCCAGAGGTCACAATCAACCCCTCACGATACTCAGTTAACAGTGCCTTATTAATACAGGGGCGCGAAAAGATTCCCTTTCCTTGAATCCCTTGAAGATGCGAGAGCGTTGTCAGCTTGACGAGATTCTTGTACCCCTGTGTCGTCTTAGCCAATACAATTTGGTGGTAACGAGGATACTTTTTGACTTTATCCGTAATATCTCCATTAATGACGTACATTTCATTGCCCACAATTGGTGTAATCTGATTAGCCTTGCATAGTTTGATCAGTTCCATGGATCCGTACATGACGCCGTGGTCTGTCAGTGATAACCCTGGCAATCCCATCTCAGCCGCTTGAGCCACTAATTTAGGCAACTGACTTGCTCCGTCAAGCAAGCTGTATTCACTATGGACATGTAGAGGAACAAAAGACATATTAGTACTACACCAACACTACAAGTGGAGACTCATTCACTATAGCGTTCGTGCTGAATAGATAGCCTACAGACCCGCCAGTGATGTGATCCCCTGAGGACTCTCCAGACTGTAACTGCAGTTTGCAAACGTTTAAGTTCTTTAAGCCCCCTCTGAAAATCCCTTAAAAAGTGCAGGATCCTTCACAAATGAGGGGTTTAGGATCATCTAAATGAGAGCACTCAGACCTGAATCTAAAATCCTGCCAACAATCAGGTTTCGGTTCAATATTCTGACGAGTTAAGGGATATCCTATGGGGGAGAGGATGGCTGGTCTCCTCCATCAGAACACAGGCATAGCGGCAGAACACAGGCATATTGGCATGAGCACAAATAGACGCACATTTTTGCAGCACTTGATGGTCGCTGCAGCAGGCTGGGGGGTGCCTTGGAGCAAGCTAGTGGGGCAAGGAGCAGCATACAGACAGGCTCTCGCTGGATCCCTACCCAAACGAGCCCTCCTCATAGGCATCAATCATTACCCCCACCGAGATGACATCACGCTCCAAGGGTGCCACCAAGATCTAGAGCTCCAACGAGAACTTCTCATTGCCCGCTTTCGGTTTAGTCCTGCCGATGTTGTGACGTTGGTTGATGAGCAAGCTACCCCCTCACAGATTCAATCCGCCCTCCAAACCCACTTAGGATCCGCTTCAAATGGCGTTGGCCTCATTCACTTCAGTGGGTATGGTCGATTCATTCAGGATCCTGGTACTGCTCAGCCTGACCCACCTCCTTCGGAGCGCCCATCATCAGAGGATCCTGACCCTCTTCCAGGTGCTATTGCCCCAGCCCTCATGCTTGTCAGCAACGACCTCCACACCATCGAGCATCTCCTACTGTCTGACTTCTGCCATCAGCTCAATGCCCTTAATCTCTCCCAACTGACTGCCGTTCTAGATTGCGGACTGGCTTACAGTGCCCCTCTAAAACGAGGTAATAGCCAGCTTCGCTCTCAACCCGCTCTGCTTGACTCTGGATCCCCTAATGTTGACTTTCCTGAGTTTATGGGAGCTCCAACGGATCCAGCCCTACCGTCCTTGAACTCAGGGATCCTGTTAGCGGCCACCACAACCTATGAATTAGCGGCAGAAACCATTTGGCCCGGTTTCAAAGCCGGTATTTTCAGCTACCTTCTCACCCAATACTTGTGGGAAACGACGGCCACTACTACTCTCCGCACTCTGTTCAATGGGGTCACCACCCAGCGAGAACTCGGAACTCTGCCCTGCCAAAAGCCCTCCATTTGGGCACAGGAGTCAGCTGATCTAGACAGTCTGCCGTACTACCTCCCTGCTGCTAGTGAGGGGTTAACGGGTGTCGTCCAGGAGGTGCGTGGCAATCGAGCTCAAGTTTGGTTAGGCGGTCTTCCCCCTGCGGTCCTCAGAAGTTGGCATTCTGGCTCTATTCTGACCTCACCCACTGACGAGCGAGTATCTCTAGTTGTTCGATCCTGGGATGGCCTGAAAGCGCAAGCCTACCTAGCAGACTCGAACGGCTCCATGCCTCCAGTGGGAACTTTGCTCCGAGAATCTGTGCGTGTATTGCCGGCTCACCTCAATTTGGCGGTCGGTTTGGATGACAGTCTCGGACGCATCGAAAAGGTGGACATCACGAGTGCCGTCGCGGCGCTGGGCTGGGCGGATCCTGTGAATCCCTACGAACACACTGTGGACTGCATTATCGGTCGTATGACACCGGCCCTTGCCGAACGGCTCCAGCGTGCCAATCCAGCTCTCTCTTTGAGTGTTGATAGCTACGGTTTGTTTTGGCCTGGTCGGGACATCGTTCAAGATACGTTTGGGTCGGTTGGAGAAGCTGCCAAGTCAGCGATTCAACGGCTGCGGCCCCGTCTCGAACACCTGTGGGCAGTCAAGCGGCTTCGCTCTACATTGAATGCTGGAGTCTCGGCCGTGCCTACTCGGCTACAAGTGTCTATCAACTCAGGGGAACAGACGCAAGTCACACTCCAAGCTCAAACGCTATTAGCTATGAAAGCAGAGCTACCCCAGCTCAGCACTCAAGGTCTCCAGCAACTCTCCACTAATGACCATCTGACGATTGAGGTTTTCAACGAAAGTTATCGAGATCTACATGCCTATCTTTTAGTGGTAGATGGTAGCGGTCAACTCAATCTGTTGTGGTTACCGGGTCAGGCCAAGCCCATAACACTCAGCCCTCAATCTACCTTCACCATCCCTTCTGTCTCAAGTGGAGCCCTCAGTCACTGGTCAGGTGCCGATAGTATTGTGTGCCATACCCCAGGACTTACCGAGATGATATTAGTTGTCAGTGCAACTCCTCTATTGCGAAGCTTTGAAGGGATAAAAGCTCTAACCAGTGATTTTGGCTACACTCCTGCCCCCCTCTCTCTCTCTCAACCGGGAGAATGGGTCCAGCTCTTGATGGATGATGTTACTCAATTCGGCTCTGATGGTGACTCCCGCTATTTTTCTCACAATGACTTAGTGACTCTTTCGGTCAGTTGTCTGGTCATCTGATGAACTCTATACCTTCAAAGCTGCCTTCAGACTTACCGCCAGACTTACCGCCAGAATTAGCGACCTTGTGGTCACAAGAAGGCTGGCACACATATCTGGGATGGATCCCGACCCCGACTCAGGTCTCTCAACTCCGCGCCCTCTACTCCTTGATTTTGGAGGGCAACCAACGGCAGAATCTTACTCGCATCGTAGGTGCCTCCGATTTTTGGGAGAAGCATCTTTGGGATTCGTTACGAGGAATTCAGACGCTAGCCCTCAGCGAAGACTCCCTATCCGTCTTTCCACCTCTAGCCCGCCAACGGATCCTAGATCTGGGCACGGGGGCAGGCTTCCCTGGGATCCCTATTGCCATTGCCTGTCCGGAGTGTGCGGTCACTTTGATGGACTCGACCCAACGCAAAATTCAATTTGTTCAAACTGTTGTGGAAGCACTCGATCTTGCTAACGCCACTACGCTCTCTGAGCGGATCGAGGTACTAGCCCATCAATCTGGGCAAAGAGCCTCTTATGAGCTGGCCGTGTCTCGTGCTCTAGCTCCAGCTGTGGCTTGTGTGGAATATAGTTTGCCCTTCCTTTCCCTCGGCGGTCAAGCGCTGTTGTATCGGGGTCAGTGGACCCAAGCTGAAACTCAATCTGTTACTCAGGCTGCTCAGTACCTGGGAGGGAGCCTGACCCAGATCGATGCTTTTCATACCCCTCTGACCCGAAGCATCCGTCACTGTGTTGTCTTAACTAAAACACACCCAACTCCACCGGCCTACCCTAGAGCAACAGGCGTTCCGACCCGCCAGCTTTTAGCTTAGTCATCCCTGACGGCCTCATCCTCTACCGACAGATTGGCCTGCTGTTCCTGCTCAACCCATTCTTCATCGCTCGCCTCCTCCTCAAGCGCATCCATCTCAGCAGCATCTAGTACAGCCCCGTTAAGAGACTCCTTGCGAGATGCTTCATCCCCGACCGACGTAAAGTCAGTCAAGTGACCGTAGTAGCGGAGGAAGAAATTGAGAGTGTCCTCAGAAATAAATTCTTTTTCCACTAGAGCGGACCCAAAGTAGATTTTGCGTTGTTTCTGGAGTCGTAGCGCCTCGATCACCTGTGTCTCAGTTAACAGCCCCGCCATCTTGAGATATTCCCCAATGGGTTGTTGACTAGCCACCGGGAGGGCCTCAATCAGTTCCTTATCGTGAAGGAGGAAGTCAATCGTTTCCGGTTTAAGCCACCCTTTGAGGGTCCATTGTTCACTAGGTAAGAGGCGATGAGCCCCTTCCTCCGCCTGCGCTTCTTCCAGTTGAGACGGTGTGATCAAACCGGCTTCCATAACCTTTTGCATTAATCCCTCTTGCTGCTTGTAGTCTGCCTCGACAGGCTCCCTCACCTCATGAAAACTGGCTAGCACTCGTGTCCCAAACCGGATCCGATCCTGGTCATGGAGTTGATAAGGAGCCACCAGACGCTCATTGTTAACAAACACTCCATTAGCGCTGAGCTTGTCCCGACCATCGCCATCGCGTAACCAATACGTTACTTTGTTCTCTCGGTCCAGCCGAGTTAGTGCTGCGTGGTAACGAGAGACAAACCGATCTGTAATACGAATAGTACTTGTTGAGTCACGGCCCACTAACATCAAGGGTTTATCGACTAACATCACTTGTGAGGGAATATCGTCATCTCCGGGTTGATCAAACCGACCCCGAATCACAATCACACAGGGACGAACTTTGGAGGTTAGGTCAATACCCGGAAGGAGTGCTGTGGTATACTCTAAGCTATGCATATCAGTAGGCCATGACGGTGAATCAGCGACATAAGCTGGTCACGTAGATTGGAGGGATCCTTGAGTTACCGGTGCTGCTGACAGCCAGTGAACAGGCAGTTAACAAGTTTCCCAGTTTACAATGGATCCTGTGGCATATTGATCCCGTGACGATGGCTATAGATTGTATCCCCATCTTGGGCCTGTTAGTTCACTCTAAGCCCGAGTTCCGGCCTAATAATTGGGGTATGCAGCCTTACGCTACTCAACTTAGTTCTTCGTCAGGCCCATCAACCAGTCCACCCAACCTTAGTCCACCCAACCCAGTTCACGAGACCAAGTCCACCAAACTAAGTCCACCAAACTAAGTCCACTGAGCCAATCGAGCGAGTTTGCAAACAAGTCCTGAGTCATAATGACATCTAGTTTGTTAGTGAACTGCCCAGCGTCAAGTCCAACGGGGAATGCGTGAGATTTGTGTAGTCAGTGCTTCATTTGTCTAGACTCTCATCAGCTATGCCCCGGTTGAGACCCAGTGCCAGACATTAAAAAGATGAAAGGATGGGGTTTAGCTATTTTCAGATCCCGTCACAGGGCACTAGTATAGACGTGGCATCAGTTCGGGTTAGTTGGTAGACATGGTTGTTTGTGTTTTCCTTTGGCTCTCCGAACTAGTCGCTAGTTGTTGAGTTATCAGTTCGGAGTAGTCTGTCATGACGATTTTTGTTGGAAACCTGTCCTTTAAGGCAAACGAGGAGGACTTACGGACGGTTTTTTCAGAGTATGGCTCTGTCAAGCAGGTTAAGTTGCCACTCGACCGAGAAACGGGTCGTAAGCGGGGGTTCGCCTTCGTGGAACTTGACAGTGAGTCAGATGAGGACAAAGCCATCGAAGCATTGGATGGTGCCACTTGGATGGGCCGAGACCTACGTGTTAACAAAGCCCAACCCCGCCAGACAGGTGGTGGTCGCCCT
>CAYUEE010000165.1:0-7376 GCA_964443615.1 uncultured bacterium
AGGGTTTCATCTGGGAGGTCGAGGGTGATCCTCATGATTCGGTCTCCTGTGACTGGGGGACTGGAGCCAGCTCTCCTCCCAGCATAGTCAACGTGGAAGTTCGGGGTGCTGTTCCCAAGGTCTGTTATGGAGCTGCTGGATGTGGTCCTGACGGGTATAATCGCTGGCAGTCCAGAATCAGTCGCGGCCTCGATGGCGATCAAGAAGTCCGAGCTCTATTCCTCCCTGTGGGCTTCCTGTGATGAGTTGCGGGGGGGCATGGATGCTAGCCAGTACAAGGACTATGTCCTGTTCATGCTGTTCATCAAGTACATCTCCGACAAGTATGGGGACTCGGAGGACTTTGCCCCACCTGTGGTCATTCCGCCGGGGGCCAGCTTTGGGGACATGATCACCCTCAAGGGGAAGAGCGACATCGGGGATCGGATCAATAAGGAGGTGGTCGCGCCTCTGGTGGAGAGCAACTCTCGGCTGGCTAAGAGTGACTTCCCTGATTTCAACGATCCCAATAAGCTGGGGGAGGGTCAGGCTATGGTCGATCGCCTCACCAGCTTGATCAGCATCTTCCAGAAGCCTGAGCTCGATTTCTCCAAGAACCGGGCCGATCATGACGACAGTCTGGGTGATGCCTATGAGTACCTGATGCGCCACTTCGCTACCCAGAGTGGTAAGAGCAAGGGACAGTTCTATACTCCCTCTGAGGTCAGCCGCGTGATCGCCAAGGTGATTGGGATCTCTCCGGAGAATGCTGTGGCGTCTACTACGGCCTATGACCCAACCTGCGGATCAGGGTCGTTGCTGTTGAAGGTGGCGGCGGAAGCTGGTAAGTACATCACTCTGGAAGGGCAGGAGAGGGATGTGGCGACGGCGGGTCTGGCTCGGATGAACATGATCCTGCATGATTTCCCGACGGCGAATATTCTCTCGGGTAATACGTTGGTTGCGCCTAAGTTTCAGGATGAGGATCGGCTGCGGACCTATGACTATGTGGTGGCTAATCCGCCTTTTTCAGACAAGACTTGGAGCACGGGCCTGAATCCTGCTAATGATCTCTATCAGAGGTTCGAGTGGGGTGTGCCACCAGCCAAACAGGGTGATTATGCTTATCTACTACACATCATTCGATCTACAAAGGGCACGGGTAAAGCGGTCTGTATTCTTCCCCATGGGTTTTATTTCGGGGCCATGCTGAAGCGGTGATCCGTCAGAGGCTGGTCCGATCAGGTTACCTCAAGGGCGTGATTGGCTTGCCTGCTAACCTTTTCTATGGAACAGGGATCCCAGCTTGCATCTTGGTGATCGAACGGGATAATCAGCCTTTCAGGGCTCTCAGATTGTCTATCCACCAACTAGAGAATAGGGAGTTTCAGCTCCTTGGCGCAAAAGTGTCCGAACTGTTGTAACCTCACAGATGTCGTTGTGGCTAACGGCAAAATGCAGCGGCGGCAAATATCCCCAAACTCAGCACCAGAGGCTTTCGTCCGTCCGCTGCCATAAGGTGTTAGCTAGCGCCTATGGGCGATCGCCCCCACACCGCCATCCCAACCTCTCGCCACCAACTACCATCCTGATTCTACTCACCCTCTCACTCAGCACAGAAAACCTTTCGGGGCTTTTAATCTTTGCGAAAACCTTCAAGCACTTAACCTCTATTGCTGGGGGCGATCGCCACACTCACCAACACCCTCTCGCCACGGTTCGGAAAGCGGCATCTTTAAGCGATCGCCCCCAAACACCTGCTGGGACACCGAACTCAGATAAGTAACCCAAATAAACTCAACCTCTCGCCATGACCGAAAACCTTTTGGGACTGTTGCGTGTGGCGATCGCCCTTCTAAACTGAGCCTCGAAGTGGGGGGCGATCGCACACCCACCGATCACCATCAAGCAGCGTAACCTCTCGCGTTTGCCAGCTCGACAACACTGTGCCGAAAGCAAGCTAACGTTGCCCATCACCCGCCGTAGAAACCTTGTGGATATACTTAGCACCTCTTGGCGGTTGGCGTGCATGGGTGTTGTTAGGCTAGAGTTTATCAGTGGAGTGATATAGTTTGTCCGAGGTGTGTTTTGTAGTGAAGAATACAAAAATAAGTGTAAACTTTTTCGTGGTTTGGCCGATATCGCCGCTTGAGTAAAGATTATGAATATCATCTCACCACGAGTGAGATGATGTTGTGTGCTGCCATGGTTAATCTCATGTTGAGTAGGCTGGCCTAAAACTTTTCAAACACTTTCTTAGTCACATAGAATTTATGTATCTAAAATAATCGATTCAGAATCTGCATGACGAAAAAAAACCTATTATTTCAAGGAATTGCGATTATTGGAGCGTTAGCAATCGCAGCCGACTTTCTACTCCTCCGTGGACAGCAGGTCTTTCGTGATACCGGTGCCTTAAATCAAGATACGGTCGTGATAATACCGATCGAATCAATCGATGAGCCTTATGTTATTAAAATATCATCTCAAGTCAGCTCACGTACTGAACACAAAGTTGCTCTATCGTATATGTTATCAGGTCCAAACGGCACCCAGCTTGAAAGCAAAACTGAGCTGAATCCCTACAAATACCGTAATATAACTTTTAATCCATCTGAGCCGGGCAACTATATGTTAAACATGAGCCCGAACTACGACACCAATATCGTGAGAAACCTAACCGGTAGTAATAAATTGCGCTACAGTGTAACAGTTTTAGTCAACGACCGACGCGTTCTAGGTCCTGTTTTTGAGCTTTTTAAGTTTTAATTACAAATCGTTAATTTGCTGAGTATAGGAAAGATTAGCACTGTCTATCATACTTCGATACATAAGCACTTTGGTAATAGTTTGTCGTGAATTTTCGTCGTGCACTGTCCCCGGCAACTATTGAGGCTTTCTTCATTGGGACGCTAAAACAACAATCCCATGGGTTCTCAAGTCAGGAAATTTTAAGCCCGATCGCCTCCTGCGAGATCTGATTCTTCGGGATGGTGAGCAGGTTGGAACGTTCCGCAGAGGTACAGGATTTCTTTCTCGCACCATTAATGTTGATGTTCCGGGTGAGATGCCGCTTTTAGTCGTTGCGTCACTTTTGTGGATTTCTGTTGCGCTCTCTGATTTCTAATCCATTTCATCCTCTTGCCGCGATTGTTGAGAGAAACGGCTGGTCAAAAACAAGGATGGAGTCGTCTGAAACACTCGGTAGAGTGAGGAATCAATCTGCACTCATGAGTATCTTCGATGGGTCAGTGAGGTCGCAATACAGCTTAAATTCGGCTAACGATCCAACTCACCGGACGCCAGGAAAGCCTAAAGTCAGCATAGCATGTTGCTTGGGCGTTCCGGTGCAGTGAGGGTTAGGCCCCACTCAGGAAAAATATTTTTATCACCTGCACCACTTAAATCAAGGTATAAGTTGATCAGGTAGTTTGATTAAGCTTGGGAAAATCTCGTAAGGAGAAGGTAGATAGCTACCTCCTGCAACTCGTCCTGATCCTCCTGAAGCAATAAGATCGATCTCGTCTTCTTTTGCACTGTCTGTGGAGTAGTTTTCATCGTAGAAAGAGACTTTGCCATATTTAGCGCTCGACAGGCTAAAACCCGAGAATTGATTGGAATCGGAAATATATATGACACCTTCATGAATATAACGCCATTCTTTTGTGCTAACACTTTGGTAAGCATAGGAATCAGCCTTCATATCATTGTGCCTACTCCTATCTTGGAGCCCAAGGAAGTGGGGAATTAATCCCTCACCAAGGATTCTGGTCGTAAAGGAATCTACAACTAATCCATGTTCTGTTCCTGGAGAATTAGAAATATCACTTCTACTACCAAAATCCATCTGAAATGACTCGTGAGCAGTCCCAGCAAAAAGTTGGTTTCCTGCAAAGCTATATCTCCCCACAAAGGATCGGGAGAAACTAGCTACCGAGCTAAAGTCTTTAGGTCTGTCAACATTTTCAGGAACTAGAGTTCTGGTTTCAAATATTGTCTTTAAGGGAGGTAGGATACCAGGAAATAATGGATTAGGTAATTCTATTTGCCTTACATCAGTATAAGCAGGTGTTCTACCATCCAAGTCATATCCGCCTAGATCATTAATCCCCACTTGATCACCAAAAGCAGCCACATTGATCTCTGATGGAGGATCAAGGGCAATCAAGTAATTTGCTCCATAGCTATAAAGAGAAGCAATTTCAGAACTCATTAATGATCCAAGACTATGACCAATTAAGTTTAAGCGATCAGCAGCTTCATTATCACTGATTTTATATCGCTCTCTTAAAAGGCTAACTACAACTTCAGATATCGGACGAATCCATGTGGCAGCATAGTAATTTCCACGACTGAACTTTTCCAAGGAGTTGTGCAACCTCCTGAGGCTTCCATCGTCTCCCGCGTTAAAGGAAGCCTCACTCCAATCAAGCATCAAAACACGAATGCGTGGATTTCTATCTTTAATAACATTCGCTAAATTCTGGACTTTACCATAAGGACTATCATCCCAACCGTGAATCACAATAAACGTTTCCACTGGATTTTCAGGTGCATTAACTTCAATCAAAGAGATACAGCGATGATCAGGTGCAATTTTGCTCCCATCATTCCTCGTTGCATTTCTATTTGCTCCTGCATTTTCTGCTCCGGCATAGGATGGAGACTGTCCGCTTGGAGTTCTAACTACGACAGGATAATAATTATTAGGACAATCAGAGAGGTTATCAGTAGGTGTGGGAGGAAGGTCCTGATCAGGATCTCTCGCGACTTGAACTTCATTGGCTGAGCACAAGGCATTGAAATAGTGACCAATTCCACCCCAAGCAGTGGTGGTGTAGTTATTAATTCTGGATGGGTCAAGAGTAGTCCAGCGTATATCAGAGTTTATGTCTGGATACTGGCCTGAAGTGCTAAAACCAATTAAGCCCTTTTCACAGACAGCAAAGTAATAGCTCATCACTTCGGAATCACCGCCCATCCCCCCTGAGATTTCTTTGTCGTGCTCTTCTTATTTGTTCACCTGTGCTTGTTCTTATTTCAAGTGCCTCCACAGGCGTTCTCATCGTGACCGAAACTGAGCATCCTGTTCCGCATCCATGTCCAAATGTTACTTGGGCGTCACCTGCACTGTCAGATGGGATCCTTTGCGTAATGAGGATAGGATGATTATTCTTGAAATCTCCTACAGCATAATCATTTGAGTGATGCGTTTTTTGAAAAAAGACCCATGGCTCTTGAGATGCTAATGAATAAGAAACAAAGCCAATGAGTGATAGGAAAACACCGATCGCCCAAAATGTAAACCTCAATATCTGTTTCCAAGACAGTTTCATTGGCTCTTCCTACACAAAAGTGAGACACTAACCTCGATCACTTGAACTAAAGCATGCTAACGTTTAAGCTAACCGGACGGCAGCAATCTTTGCAACTTAACAGACAACCTATGGTCCGTTCCGGTTCAGCGCAGTGTTATGCGGCGATCGCTATGTAACTCATACTATAGAAACTGAACTCCTCTGTTTTGCAGGTATTCTACTGTGGATCAAGATCTTCGAGAGCAACTCAGACTAGTCGTCAGGCAATCCCTCATTAAAGCCCAGACTCCTGGTGCTGCTGTCGCTATACGTGTTAATGGGCAGGCTTTTCTTGAAACAGGCATTGGCTATCAAGATAGCAATCACGAGATGCCATTGCCCACAGATGCTAACTTCTACATTTACAGCATCACTAAAAGTCTGATAGCAACGGCATCGCTATACCTAGTTAGCGAAGGACTTCTTGACCTGGATGCGCCTGTTCAAACTTATTTGACTGATTTTCCGTTGGGTAGCTCTGTTACACTTCGCCAACTGTTAAGCCATACCAGCGGACTACCAGATTACGGCGGAGTGCCTGCCTATTCTGAGGCTGTCAAAGCTAATCCTGGCTCTCCTTGGTCAGCAGAAACATTTCTAGACCTTGCCCAAACCCAAGGATTACAATTTGCACCAAGCACAGGATGGGAATACTCAAATATCGGCTATCTGTTACTCAAACGCACTCTTGAGAGAATAACAGGCTTGTCAATACAAGAACTCTTAGAACAAATAATTTTCAATCCTCTGTCTTTGAAGAAAACCTTTGTCCCAACAACTTTAGCCGATAGTATGCATCTCACTCCAGGATATTCCACTTTTTTGAATGGAGATGAGTTACAAGATATAACCCACATTTATCATCCAGGTTGGGTTGCCCATAGCGTCGTCATCTCAACTGCATCGGAACTTGCAACAATTATAGATGCGTTATTTAGGGGTCAAATTCTCGACCTGTCTCTGGTTGAGCAGATGTCACATCCTATCCACACTCTAGGAAAATTCCCGCTATTTGAAAATCTAGGATATGGATTAGGACTATTTGTAGATACAGAATCCCCTCACGGAAAGGTAACAGGGCATACAGGGGAAGGACCAGGATATTCAGCCGCTGCATTTCATTTTCCAGAATTAACGGGTTCTAGCACAACAATTGTTGCACTGACTAATCGAGATAAACATGACTATGGATTAACCCTGATTTATAAGATGGCTCACATTATTGCTGAACACTAACAATTAGGCTTGCGGTTGCTTCCTCACCGACAAGCTGAGCCGCATAACGTTCCAACTCACCGGTCGACAAGTGACCTCGGAAATAAGCACAGCAGGTTATTGTGCCGATCCGGTGCAGCGCAGGGTTAGACATGGTCAAAATATTATAATTCTAGAAAGCTTGAGAGAAGCTGGAAATCACTTTAACTCACCCAATCTTGTAGCTTCTCTTCCTCCAAGGCGAGGATTGTCAACTGGTGGTATTCTTGGCGTAGAAAATGCTGCACCAGGCCTCGTACTACTGATCAATAAGAAACGGATAAAATCGGCCTGCTGCTCTAACAGCCTGGCCCTTACTAATTCTCCACAGTCAATAGTGTCAAATCCTATTTCCTCCGACAACTGTTTAACTAAGCTTCTAGCTTCATTGTTGTCGCTACAAACAAAGTTTGAGATCTGATATGACTTTATATTAACTGGACAGTACTCGAAAACTTCCATAGCCATAGTATTAAAAGATTTTACAACTCTAGCCTCTGGAACTTGCTTCTGAAGAATCTCAGCCAATGACTCCTGAATTGGAGGATAGACAAAATCTTTAGGAACATCACTATTATTGCAATCAATTAAAACTTTTCCTTTCAATGCCTCTTTACTGCCAACAACATCTTCAGGGTGAATTCCTCGTGCAGTGTAAAGTAAAATATCTGATGTTTCAGCTGCTTCGCGGTTTGATGCTGCTTTGGCGTTGATTCCTGCTAGAGTTGCAGCCCGCTCAGCTATATCAATAGTCCTTGCTCAAAATACAACATTGTGTCCTTGCTC
>CAYUEE010000166.1:0-7328 GCA_964443615.1 uncultured bacterium
TGTGCAGTTGGTAAGTGTGAAGTGTGTGTATGCATCAGGGAGCCTGCAAACCCTCATCACACCCTCATCAGACCGGATCCGTCCCAGTTGCATCGTGGCTGATAAGTGCGGGGGCTGTCAGTGGCAACAAGTCAGTTACTCGCGTCAGGTTGAGGCCAAACAGCAAAGCGTCATTGATGCCTTGGAGCGGGTAGGAGGATTAATGCCGCCGCCGCCTGAACCGTTATTAGCGGCCCCCTCTCCCTTTCGATATCGCAATAAAGCTACCTATCCTGTGCAACGCCGACCCGACGGATCCGTCAAGATGGGCTACTACCAGTCCCAGAGTCACCAGTTGATTAATCTCAATCAATGTCCTATTCAAGATGAGCGATTGGATCCGTTATTGCAACAGTTGAAAGCTGAAATTCAAGAGGCCGGATGGTCAATCTACAACGAAAAACTGCATCGGGGATGGATCCGTCATGTGGGGGTGCGAATTGGTCGCCGGACAGGAGACATTCTGGTGACGTTGGTGGGTTTGGACCCAAAGGAGCGGACATTACCCGAGAAAGCTGCCGCATGGATGGAGCAGAATCCGGCCATCGTAGGTGTTTGCTTAAATGTCAACTCAGCGAAGACTAACGCAATTTTTGGCGCGGAAACTCGGACCATAGCAGGACGGTCAGCCTTAAAGGAAGAATTCGGTACCTTAACAATTTGGGTGGATAGTACCTCTTTTTTTCAAGTGTATACAGAGCAGGCTGAAGCATTTTTTCAATGGATTTTAACCCAACTGCAGTTGCAAGGCAACGAGACCGTGATCGATGCCTACTGTGGAATTGGAACCTTGGCGCTAATGGTGGCGTCACAAGTTGCTCACGTTGTGGGGATTGATTCATTACCTGAGGCTATTGGTCAGGCAATTCACAATGCAGACTACAATCAGCTGCGGAATGTGGACTTTCACTGTGGAACAGTGGAACGGATCCTGCCCACCCTGCCGGCGGCCGACGTGGTGTTTTTGGATCCGCCGCGTAAAGGGTGTGAAGACGAGGTTTTGGAGACATTGTTACAACAGGATCCAAGTCAGATTGTTTACATCAGTTGTCACCCAGCGACCTTGGCTCGGGATTTGAAGCATCTGCTCAGTACAGGGCGCTATCGGATCCGGCAGTGGCGGTGTGCGGATTTCTTTCCTCAGACGAGCCATGTGGAGACAGTGGTCTTTCTCGATCGGCAGGATTCAGGCAATCATGGATAAGGTGCAGTTGCAAGAGGATCCTTGGTTATGTCATCGGAGTCGGGCAGACCATCCCAGGTTGGGGCCATGATCAGATTGTTGCGGTGGGATAAGCCGGAGGGTCGGTTGATTCTGTTGGTGCCCGCATTGTGGGGCTTGTTTTTGGGAGGAGCGGGTCAACCACCGTGGTCACTGGTCCTGGTGATGGTTTTGGGCACCCTTGCAACGAGTGGAGCCGGGTGCATCATTAATGATCTATGGGATCGCAATTTGGATCGGCAGGTGGAGCGGACGAAAAATCGGCCTCTGGCATCGCGGGAATTAACGCTCGGAGTAGCAGCGGTACTAGTGGTGATTGGGATGGGATGCGCGTTCGGTTTGGCTCTGTTTTTGAATCCGGTAACATTTGGGTTGTGTGTGGCGGCGGTGCCAGTGATTGCGCTGTATCCAGGGGCCAAGCGAGTGTTTCCAGTGCCTCAGTTAGTCCTAGCGATTGCTTGGGGATTTGCGGTTTTGATTAGTTGGACGGCGGTGACAGGTCAGGATCCTTCTCAACCCATCATGACAGCAGCAACTGGATTTCTATGGGCGGCCACAGTGCTTTGGACCTTAGGCTTCGACACCGTTTACGCTTTGTCTGATCGAGACGATGATGAAAAGGCTGGGATTCATTCAAGTGCGCGGTTCTTCGGTCGCCGGACGCCGACAGCAGTGGGACTGTTCTTTCTGGGCACAACGATACTGTTACTGTGTGTCGGGTTGAGTATGGGATTGCATTGGAGTTATTACGGATCCTTATTTCTAGCCGCTGTGGGGTGGGGGTGGCAGACATGGCGTCTACATGATCTGAACCATCCTCGTAGTCTGTACCCGCAGGTGTTTCGTCAGAATGTGCTGCAGGGGTTCATTGTGCTGGCTGGAATGGTTTCAGGATCCGTGTTGAGCTGACGGTGAAGAGTTGTCATGTGCATAAATACAGGTCACTCATGCCTGAATCGAGAAACTAAGCACAAAAGCTGGATTGAGGACCTGTAGTAGCTCGGCCGCAAGAAGAAGTGAAAGCCATGCACAAATCTACCAAGCAAGCATATATTGCTCTGCTATGTTGGTCAGTCCAGCGAAGTGTATCATTGAGATTGCCATTGGTATCTGGTACCTACCGTCGTTTATGATTCAACCGTTTATGACTCAACCGTTTATGACTCAACCGTTTATGATTCAACTAGGTTGACGGGAGTGGGAAGTTTGAATATTTCAGGGCATACTGTTCTAGTAACGGGTGGTGCGACGGGTCTAGGGTTGGCCATCTCAAAGCAATTTTACACAGCTGGCAATAGGATTATTTTGGTTGGTCGGCGAGAAAAAACTCTATTGGCTGCGGCCTCAGATATGCCTGGAGCTATCACGAAAGTTGCAGATGTGGCAAAGCCTTCTGATCGAGAGCGGCTAGTGACTGAGTTTCCAGATATAACAGTACTGGTCAATAACGCTGCCATCTCTCAACTTGGTGTATTTGCTGATTTCACGCCTTTACAAATTGAGTACGAGCTCAACGTAAATTTACTCGCGCCTGTTTTGTTAACTCGTGCTTTTTTGCCAACGCTACTTCAGAAGCAGCAAGCTGCTGTTGTCAACATCACATCAGGGTTAGCCTTAGTTCCAGCTGAATCTGCTCCAATCTACTGCTCATCGAAAGCAGCTCTTCGGAGTTTTTCGAAATGCTTGCGATGGCAACTCGAAAAAACACCGGTTCGTGTCTTTGAGGTATTGCCACCTCTAATCGGTACTGATATGACTCGAGGACATGGTCAACCGACAATGACTATTCCCGCTTTTGTCAATGAGTTCTGGCGCGGTTATCGATCTGATAAACAGGAGATGCTGATTGGAAAGGTAAAAGCGTTTCGGTTTTTGGAACGTCTTTTCCCTCGCTTGATGGAGCGACAGGTGCGCCACCTCCTCAGCTAAGGCTAAAGCAACGTCAATCTGCTGTCCTTTCAGATGGGATTAACTGTACATGGAATCACCTTTAGTCACGTTGTTAGGCTCGTCAAAACTGGATGAAGTCCTAATTCAGAATGCATCTGAGCAATCTTTCCCCAAGCCAGCTTTCTTTAAGGCCATCCAGGCAGCGAGGGATCCTGACTTCACTAACCCCACCCTATCCAGCACCGAGGCCGAACAGATCCCAATTGCGGATTTATTTGAACAGCGCTCCTACGCGATTCGACAGGCTTGTCCGACGGATTTAGAGGCTCTCATATCACTAGAATCGGCCTGCTGGCCCCTCCCCTTACAGGCAACTCCAGCAGAGATTCAACATCGACTAGATACCTATCCCAGCGGTCAGTGTGTGATTGACCTGGAGGGAGCCGTAGTAGGAGTGATCTACTCACAGCGAATTCAGGAGCAAGGATCCTTATATCACACTAATTTTCGGGAAGTTGCACAATTACACGATGATCAAGGTCCCTGGGTGCAGTTGCTAGCGATCAATGTGCTTCCAGATAAACAGCAGATGGGCTTGGGGGACCAACTCTTAGAGTTTATGTTGAAGTACAGTGCCTTCAAACCCGGTGTTAAGGGAGTCTTAGCCGTTTCCCTTTGTAAAAACTATGGCGACTACCAGCATTTATCTATTGAAGATTATATTAACTTGCGCAACCAGCATAATACTATTGTCGATCCTATCTTGCGATTTCATGAAGCTCATGGAGCGCGGATCGAAGGGGCTGTACCTGACTATCGACCACCCGACAGTATCAATCAAGGCAATGGGGTTTTGGTTGTTTACGACCCTGAGAGTATTCAACAGCCGCAGGGAGAGACCCTAAATACCATTCATGCTGATGACGATGATGGATTAGAGGCTCGATCCTCGAGCTTATCAGAGCAAGCTATTACCCATATTGTTGAGACCTCCATCAGGTCGGTGATGGGTGTCAATCGTCAATCAGCTTACGCTCGTCATCGCCCCTTGCGAGAGATGGGGGTCGAGTCGGCTGAGTTATTAGACCTACGGCTGCTGTTAGAAAAGGGTCTGGGTATCCCATTGGATCCTTCCCTATTCTTTCGATATGGAACACCCACAGCGCTCAATCATTATTTTCAATCACAACTCCTGACGCCATCTTCAGCTCCTACCCATGCTCCTGACCCCATCTGGGACGATACTGTGGAGCACATTGATGATCCTGGTGATGCCACCGCTGATGGTGGAGTACCTGTCACAACATCTCCTGCACCTCTGATTGCCATTATTGGTATGGCCTGTCGATTCCCTGACGCGAGAACGCCTGAAGAACTGTGGCAGTTAGTCAGTAACGGGGTTGATGCTGTAACTGAGGTTCCCAGGGATCGGTGGGATGTGACTCAGATTAGAACTGACCAGGGCCAGCGGTCGCAGCAGTATGGTGGCTTTATCGATGATGTTGATCGATTTGATGCCGCCTTCTTTCGGATCTCACCTCGTGAGTCAATCACTATGGATCCGCAGCAACGGCTTTTGCTCCAAGAGAGTTGGCACGCTCTAGAAAATGCCGGGATCAACCCAGAGTCTCTTGTGGGGAGCCAAACAGGTGTTTTTGTGGGGATCTTCACCCATGATTATGAACTGCTGCAAATTAAGCACCGTAGCAGTGAAGCAATGGATCCTTACTTTGGTACAGGTAATTCAATTGCCATTGCGGCCGGTCGTATTGCCTATGCCCTGGGATTAACAGGTCCCGCCTTATCAGTAGATACCGCTTGTTCCTCATCGCTAGTGGCTTTGCATTTGGCCTGTCAGAGTTTGGAGCGCGGTGAGAGTAATCTTGCGTTAGCCGCAGGTGTAAATGTACTGCTCTCTCCTGAACTCACTTGTACTTTTGAGGCTGCAGGGATGTTAGCACCCGATGGCCGTTGTAAAACATTTGATGCGAATGCTAACGGCTATGTCAGAGGGGAAGGATGTGGCGTTGTTGTCTTAAAGGAATTATCCCAAGCCCTCAAAGAGGGGCATCGAGTTCTGGCAGTGATTCGAGGCACAGCCGTTAATCAGGATGGGGCTAGCAATGGTTTGACCGCTCCTAATGGCCTTGCCCAAGAAGCTGTTATTCGCCAAGCCCTAGCAGAGGCTCGGGTAGAACCGCACCAGGTGTCCTATGTAGAAGCCCATGGAACGGGGACGTCGCTTGGCGACCCGGTAGAAGTCATGGCCTTGGAAGCCGTCTATGGTCAGGATCGTCCCGTCAACAAGCCTCTAACGGTAGGATCCATTAAAACTAATATTGGACATACAGAGGCTGCTGCGGGGATCGCAGGATTGATCAAAGTTGTCTTGTCCCTACAGCACAACCAGATCCCGCCTCATCTTCATTTTCAAACGCTGAACCCCTACATTACCCTCAAAACCCTACCGTTACAGATTCCAACTGAGCTCCAAGATTGGCCCCAGGATCCGTTGCAGCCACGGCTAGCCGGGATTAGTTCTTTTGGGTTTAGCGGCACTAATGCGCATGTCATCCTTGAAGAGGCTCCGATGCCGGCAGATGAACCCTCTAAAGCTCAAGGATTACCTCCATTTCATCTACTCACACTATCAGCCCGATCTGAGACGACCCTCCGACAGTTAGCAACCCAGTATCTGGAGCAGTTACCTCGTGACGGAGAGGATCCTTTAGAGAAAGAGAGATTCGCGGATATCTGTGTGACCACTCAAATGGGGAGGGGCCATTTCAACCAACGATTAGCCGTCGTGAGTGACTCAGTGACAGATGTGCGACTCCATCTACAAGCTTTTTTGACGGGTGATGACGCTGGAACTTGGGTCCACAGATCTATTGAAGATTCTCTGCCTCAGATAGCCTTTATCTTTACAGGGCAAGGATCCCAGTATGTTCAAATGGGACGACAGTTATTTAACACCCAACCTGTATTTCGACGAGCGCTACGGGAATGTGAGGCTCTCTTGCAAGAGGATTTGGAACACTCTTTGTTAACTGTCTTGTATCCAGATGACGATGCCACTTCACCTATCGATGATACTGCCTATGCTCAACCTGCTATTTTTGCTGTGGAATATGCCCTGGCTCAATTATGGCTGAGCTGGGGACTTCAACCTACTGCTGTGATGGGTCACAGTGTTGGTGAATATGTCGCAGCCTGTCTGGCTGGGGTCTTTAGTTTGGCAGATGGGCTGAAGCTGATCGCCGCTAGAGGACGGTTGATGCAGCAATTGCCCCGCGAAGGGAAGATGGCTGCTATTTTTGCCTCTGAAGCAGATGTGCTAGAAGCCATGGCGGCCTATTCTGCTGATGATATAGCCGTTGCCGCATTGAATGGTCCCTTGAATGTTGTCGTATCGGGGCGAACACCGGCGGTTGAAGGTGTGATGGAGATCTTTGCAAACCGTGAGATTCGAGTAGTGCCCTTAACGGTTTCTCATGCTTTTCATTCTCCCTTGATGGATCCTATGCTGGCTGAATTTGAAGTCATTGCCCAACAGATAACCTACACAACCCCTCATCTCACTCTCGTATCCAACTTAACAGGCAAGGTGGAAACAGACCTGCTTAGCCAGCCTCAGTTTTGGGTCAAGCATGTGAGACAACCGGTCCGTTTTGCGGAAGGTATGGCAGCTCTCTACCAAGCAGGCTACCAATTATTAGTGGAGTGTGGAGCAAAACCAATCCTGAGTGGGATGGGGCGGTGGTGTGTTCCGGAAGGATCCTGTACATGGCTTCCGAGTCTGCACCCCCATCAGCCAGATTGGCAGCGTCTCTTGCAAAGTGTGGGAGAGCTTTATGTCAGAGGTGTTCCTCTGCAATGGCCCCTGGATGGACGAGTTCACCGAAGAATGGCACTTCCCACCTATCCTTTTGAAGGCCAGTCCTTCTGGATTGACACCTCAGAGCCATCTCAGGCGTTAACCGTGAGTGCAACGGAATCGCTTTTGCAAGATTTGGAGGGATCCTATCCTTTCTCAGAGGCTGAGCGCTCGCTTCTTCCCAAGGTGATTCAAGCCCTAACGGAACGTATTCAGGAACGGAGTGCACAAGATAGGCTCCAAGAGATGCTCTATCAGATTGAATGGCACCCCCTACCAATGCCATCAGGTCGGTCTAGT
>CAYUEE010000167.1:0-6923 GCA_964443615.1 uncultured bacterium
GTTCAGCTGCAGGGGCAGATGTCTTAGTTGCCTTGGATTGGGATCCTTTGGGGGTATTGGTCTTAGTTGTGGACTTTGTCTTAGGTGCTGATTTAGCTTTCTTCGTTTTAGTCGTTTTTGTCTCTGTTGCCTTCTCCTTGGTGGTTTTTGTAGAAGTAGCTTTTGTCGAAGTGGCTTTTGCCGAAGCAGCTTTCGTTGCTGTCGCCTTCGTCGACGACTTGGACTTGGAGGAGGTCTTCGACTTGGATTTACTGGCCTTTGCTGCCAGTATCTCAATGGCTTGCTCTATTGTTAGGGCGTCTATCTCAATGTCTTTGGGAATCGGGGCATTAACGCTGCCGTGCTTGATGTAGTGTCCGTAAGGACCATTGTAGACATTGACAGGCTCCTGATCGTTGGGATGGCCGCCTAACTCACGGATCGGTGTAGCATTGCGCTTGCCGCGTCCCCGCTTCGGTTGGGCCAGTAGCTCTAAGGCCCGGGCCAGATCAATCGTCGTTACATCATCAGTGGACGGAATCGAGCGATAGTCACCATCACAGACCACGTAAGGACCAAAACGACCCACATCAGCTTTGATCACTTTGTTCAACTCAGGGTGTTCCCCAAGTGTTCGAGGAAGGCTGAGAAGGGCCAGCGCTCGTTCGGCCGTAACAGTCTCTGGCTTTTCACCTTTAGCCAACGATTTCCGCCGAGGCTTCTTGTTCTCCTCTGTTGCATCACCTAGTTGAACGTAGGGGCCAAATGGGCCTTGTGGGATCACATAGACAGGTTCCCCTGTTTCGGGATGAGACGTAAGCGCAGTGGGGCCTTCCAATTTCAATTTAATGAGGGATTCCACCTTATCGAGAGTTAGATCTGCTGGTGGAGTGTCGTCTTGAATATTAACGCGTTGAATTTCACCGCTTTCTTCATCATTAATCTCAATATAGGGACCGTAGGCACTAATGCTAATTTTGAAATCAATGTCAGAAAGATGGATCGACCGAGCCATTGAGGGATCAATTTCTGAATCTCTCAACTTTACTTGAGTTTCCAGACCTTCATCACCCAGGTAGAACTCATTGAGATACGGTAGCCAATTGACTTCCCCAGTGGCAATTTCATCAAGAGTCTGCTCCATCCGAGCTGTAAAGTGGGTATCGACCAGATCAGGAAAATGCTGCTCTAGAAGTTCAGTGACAGCAAACGCAGTGTAGGTTGGTACTAGTGCGTTGCCGTGCTGCCATGCGTACCCTCGAGTCATGATTGTATTAATAATGCTGGCATAGGTACTGGGTCGTCCAATACCTTCACTTTCCATGAACTTGACTAGCGAAGCTTCAGTGAAACGAGCAGGCGGCTGGGTTTCGTGGCCCACAGGCTGTAGGTCTGTACACTCTGGGGTATCGCCCACTTGGAGCAGCGGGAGGTGGACTTCCTTATCCTCTAAGGCTGCGTTGGGATCATCGGATCCTTCCACATAGGCTCGAAAGAAACCAGGAAAGTCAATTCGCTTACCGGACGCTCGAAAGGCGGCTTCTTCAACATTGAGTGACACAATAATACTCGTTTGGCGAGCATCAGCCATCTGGCAGGCGACAGTCCGTTTCCAAATGAGGTCATAGAGAGCCAGTTCTGCACCCTGCAGTGGTGTCTTAGCTGGCAGACGGAACTCAGCGCCCGCTGGTCGAATCGCTTCGTGAGCTTCTTGAGCCCCTTTGGACTTAGTGGTGTACTTACGTGGTTTGGGGCTGAGATAGTCTGGGCCATACATCGATTCAACACACTCACGAGCGGCGGTAATCGCTTGCTCTGATAAGTGGACTGAATCTGTTCTCATGTAGGTGATGTAGCCCTCTTCATAGAGTTTCTGGGCCGTGCGCATGGTTTGCTGAGCCGAAAGACGTAATTTCCGGTTGGCTTCCTGCTGCAGAGTTGAAGTGGTAAAGGGGGGCGCCGGTTTGCGGGTAGAGGGGCGTTCATCAACAGAGGCGACCGTCCAAACTTTCTCTCGTAGTCGCTCTTGTAGTTCAATGGCTTGCGATTCGTTAAGCAGAACGACATCTCGACCCACTGCAATCTGACCTGTGGCTTCATCAAAGTCTTGACCAGAGGCGAGCTTTTTCCCATTGAGATGGGTAAGTTCAGCCGGAAATGATGTCTGGGCTTGGAGCAATGCGGCCTTGAGATCCCAATAGGATCCTTTACGAAAGGCCCGCCGTTGCCGCTCTCGGTCCACCAGTAACTTAACCGCAACCGATTGCACCCGCCCAGCGGAGAGCTTGGGGGCAATTTTCTTCCACAGTAGCGGGGAGAGAGTGTAGCCAACTAATCGATCTAGGATCCGTCGCGTTTCCTGAGCCCGGACTAGCTTATCATCGACTGTTCGACAGTTGCGGATAGCCTCTTGAATCGCATCCTGTGTGATTTCATGAAACACCATGCGCTTAGTCGGCACTTTAGGTTTGAGCAACTCGGTGAGGTGCCAGCTGATACTTTCACCTTCGCGGTCTTCGTCAGTCGCCAATATTAACTCGTCGGCCTCCGACAAGGCTTCTTTTAATTCCTTGACCACGGGTCGCTTATCTTTCGGAATCACGTAGAGGGGGTCAAAGTTCTCCCGGACATTAACCCCAAGACGGCCCCACTCTGTTTTTTTGTAGCTGGCAGGGACTTCAGAGGCGTTGTTGGGTAAATCACGAATATGTCCCATCGACGCTTTGACGTCGTAGCCTTCAGGGAGAAAGTTACGAATAGTTCGCGCTTTAGTGGGTGATTCAACAATGACTAGCTTAGACATAACAACCGCAGCTGGAGGCGACACTTAACTGGAAGAACACACCTGGACAACACACTCTTGAGAGGATTCAACTAGATTCAACAGCTCAACTTGGAAGGATCCCTTGGGACTCGTTCGAGGTTCAGACGAGATCCTGCCTCTCGGCAACAACTAGACTCAACAACTAGAGAATCCATCCTTGATCAGGATCCCGACTATGGCCTTGTCATAACCACTTCTGTCACAACCACCTCTGTCACAACCACCTTAATGACATGAGGCTAGGCTGAACCTCCGCACTTGAGCATACCTCAAGGTCTAACTTATGGATCCGATGACTGACAAGTTTGTAGCAGTAGTAGGGAAACACCGTCAATCCTTACAGCAATCCTTGAGGGTGTTGATTCCAGTGGAGACCTCACTCTTTCCCCCTGTCCTAATTTATCCATGTTCTCTCTACTCTCTCTAGGATTCTTGCTCAGAACTTTGCCAGGGAACCAGACCTGAAATCCAGCAGATTTATGAGATCTTGCCTAGCAAAGCGTCTAGTTAAGCTCGTGATTCCACTCGTACCACACTTCTTTGATAAATGCTGAAATTAAACCTGAAGGGTCATACTGACGGATCCAAGTAGTCTTCTCTAAACTAAGTCCAATTTTACAACTAATGTCGCTATAGACTACGAAACCAGACTGAGTTGATGATAAATCGATGACAAAATCGGGCAATTGTGATGGCTTATCCGGGCATGATTAGACCTTGTTCCCTTCTTTGCTGGCCCTTTTGTGGGTCCTACACCAAACCTAGATAGGCGGTTTTGCTCAGTCTCTAGGGCTCGGGTAAGCTATTGCACCACACAAACTTATTCGATAAGACTATTGACGGGCTAATGCATCGGATTGGAGTCTGCACAGAGTTTGGATCCCTTGTTTGGCTAGTGTCAACATGTCTTGAAGTTGGGTGGGGGTGTAGGGATCCTGTTCGGCAGTCCCTTGAAGTTCAATAAAGGATCCGGTGGCTGTCATCACCACATTCATATCCACACTGGCTTGGCTATCTTCGGCGTAGCACAGATCGAGCAGAGCCTCTGACTCTACAATGCCGACAGAAACAGCGGCTACTTGATGGCGGAGGGGGAGGGCTGTGATCCGGTTTTGCTGGATGAGCCACCCCAACGCGTCGTAGAGTGCAATGTAAGCTCCGGTGATGGCCGCTGTGCGAGTGCCTCCGTCGGCTTGGAGAACGTCTGCGTCGATGGTGATGGTGCGAGGGCCCAGGGCCGTAAAATCGACAACAGCCCGGAGACTGCGTCCTATCAAGCGTTGAATTTCAGCGGTACGACCAGAAATACGGTTGAGTTCACGGGTGCTACGTTCTTGAGTGGAACTCGGTAGTAGGCGGTACTCAGCGGTGAGCCAGCCTTGCCCGGTACCTGTAAGAAAACGGGGAACGTCTTCAGAGACAGAGGCAGTACAGAGAACATGGGTGTCCCCAAAAGTGGCAAGGACAGATCCAGGGGCGTATTTGGTGTAGTGACGCTGAAAGGAGACAGAACGCAGGCTAGAAGCATTCCGGCCATCAGAACGCTGGGCGTTACGCTGAACCATGAGTGAGATCAAGATATGCTCTACAGTTGACCTTATGCTACCGCTCAGCCCAAGCAATCTAGTGTAGTTAACGAAATATCACGCAGTATCACAGGAGATGGATCTGTGCTGAAGGATGCTCTCATCGATCAAGCCGTTGCCTATGTTCAGGATCCGTGGCTGCAGAAACTGAGGCGACAGCCGAGGCGAACACTACAGATGGTAGCCGCTCGTTTCTTTCGGAGATTGCCCAAACCGGCGACTTGGTCTATACCAGTAGAGGCTGAATTGTTCACGGGGCAAAGGCTGCATGTGGTACTACCCGATGATATTTCAACTGCGCTCTATTGCTATGGCTGGTTTGAAGAGACTCTCACTCGGATACTGTTGGCGTACATGAAACCGGGGATGGTGGTGCTAGATGTTGGTGCTCATGTGGGGTATTTCTCAGCACTGGCGCTTGATTTGGTCGGATCTACTGGCCAGGTTCATGCCTTTGAACCTACGCCTCGTACATTTGCCCTATTAAAAATGAATCTGGCTGACTATGCCAACGTGGTTCTGAACCCGGTGGCGGTGTGGTCTCAGAGGCAAGTGTTGACGATGCAGGATTATGGGATCCAATGGGCCGGTTTGAATTCGTTTACGCAGCCCCGTATCCGTAGAGGCCAGGTTCGGCCAGCAACAGAGTTTGAAGTAGAGGCCGTTTCGATTGATGACTATGTGACGGATAGAGGGATTGTCCCTGATTGGGTCAAGATTGATGCGGAGAGTGCTGAATTTGAGATTTTACAAGGGATGCAAACTACATTGCAAACAATGCGGCCTCTGGTGGTGCTGGAGGTCGGGGATCTGGGTGTGGAGGGGGTGTCTGAGAGTGTGGCTTTGATTAATGAGCTAATAGCTGTTGGGTATTGGCCATACCAGTGGCGAGCTGGATCCTTTGAACGGCATACGGTTCAGTCTCGGTATGAGTCTGAGAATCTGTTGTTTCTGCCCGATCAACGAGTGGATCCGATTAACGGGTAGATCAGATTGAAGAGTAGGCCAGGGTAACAGGAAGGATAGGCGGCTCTAACCCTTACCCAGCCTGAAATTTTGGAGCCAGCCTCGTGCTTTTTCAACCGCTTGTTGTACAACGGAAGGAGTAGGTCGGACAGCCAGTTGAATGGGTTCGTCTGCAAATTGCTTATCTTTGAGTCGGTAACCATATTCGAGCTCGTCGCGGTGTTTGGCCAGTCGGGGGAAGGTGCGGATGGCTCCCTTGAGGAGGTCCTCCTCATTTTGGAAAATTGCTGCGTTGATGGCACTAGAGCGTTTCACTGCTACGGATCCCACAGGTAGCCAGTTATCGGGCTTGTCGGGAAGACGGACGAAGATCGTGAACTCGGGCAGACCTTCATCGCGCAGCTTGTCGTACTGTTTGCTGGCAGCTTTGCGTTTTTGAGCGCCGGGAGAGGCTTTCTTTTTTTGGGGGTCGGGGCTCGGTCCAAAACCTTTGAATTCTTCACTCATGGCTACCACTGCTCAAGTCTTAAGAAAAGATTATATCAGGATTACGCGCTCAGGTTGGTGTTTCTCCCCTTGACCAAATCGATCTTGGTTGCAGTTGAGAGTGCTCGCCTATACGAAGTTTTTGGGCCAAGATGGTAATTGTTAACCGTTATTGAGTGATCTTATTCTTCTCATGGCTCGAGACTTACGCCGATTTCTAAATCTACTGGAACAACGAGGTCAACTCCGTCGCATTACATCCCTAGTCGATCCTGATCTAGAAATTGCTGAGATTAGTAATCGTTTACTGGGATGCGGGGGACCGGCACTCTTATTTGAAAATGTTAAAGGCTCACCTCATTCTGTTGCTGTCAATACCTTGGGGACTGTTGAGCGGGTGTGTTGGGCGATGGATATGCAGGATCCGTCTGAACTCGAAGTTCTAGGCACGCGGTTAGGCAAACTCCAGAGTCCCAAACCCCCAAAGAGTCCTGCTCAAGCAATTGAATTTGGGTTGTTGCTCTTTGATGTGTTGAAGTCGAAGCCTAACCCGATTCTGTGGGGGGCACCCTGTCAGGAGGTTGTGATTGAAGGGGATGCCGTTGACCTTACTCAGATTCCTCTCTTACGACCTTGGCCCCAGGATGCAGGACGGGTGATAACCCTGGGTCTAGTGATTACCAAAGATGTTGAAACAGGGACCCCGAATGTTGGTGTCTACCGTCTGCAATTACAATCTCGCAACACCATGACAGTCCATTGGTTATCGGTGCGGGGCGGGGCTCGTCATCTGCGCAAAGCGGCTGAACAAGGCCAAAAACTTGAAATTGCCATTGCGGTTGGTGTGGATCCCATCTTGGTCATGGCAGCGGCAACCCCGATCCCGCTTGATTTATCTGAATGGTTGTTTGCAGGATTGTATGGCAAAGAGGGGGTTGAACTGGTTAAATGCAAAACCGTCGATTTGGATGTCCCAGGTCACGCTGAGTTCATTCTAGAAGGCACGATTACCCCTGGTGAAGTGATGCCCGATGGCCCGTTTGGTGATCATATGGGCTATTACGGTGGTGTTGAAGACTCGC
>CAYUEE010000168.1:0-6869 GCA_964443615.1 uncultured bacterium
ATTCCAGCGGTGCAAAAGTTGCGGGATCAGTTGGACTTGAAAGCAGGGGAATTTAACACAATTGTTAAAATTGGGCGTACTCATCTAATGGATGCGGTGCCTTTAACAGTGGGGCAAGAGTTCTCTGGGTACATCTCGCAGTTGGATAAGGATCTGGTCCGTTTGGATGGAGCGCTACCCGATCTCTATGAACTAGCCTTAGGAGGAACAGCGGTGGGGACTGGCTTGAATGCTCCACCTGAGTTTGCTGAACGGGTTGCCCGCGAAATTGCCTCACTGACGGATGCACCATTTGTCTCAGCCTCGAATAAATTTGCAGCCCTGGCTGCGCACGATGCTTTAGTGCACACGAGTGGAGCGCTGAGGACACTGGCTGTATCGCTGATGAAAATTGCTAATGATATCCGGTGGATGGGATCCGGTCCCCGCTCAGGGTTGGGCGAGTTAACATTGCCGGCCAATGAACCCGGATCCTCAATCATGCCAGGGAAGGTGAATCCCACTCAGTGTGAAGCAATGACGATGGTCTGCGTGCAAGTCATGGGTAACGATGCTGCCATTGGGATTGCCGGAAGTCAGGGTAATTTTGAACTAAACGTGTTTAAGCCAATGATGATTACCAATGTACTGCAGTCGATGCGACTTCTCGCCAATGCGGGTTCCTCGTTTGCAGACCATCTTGTGGACGGACTCCAGGTCAACCAATCCACTGTACAAGCCCATGTCACGAACTCCTTAATGCTAGTGACTGCACTGAACCCACATATTGGTTACGACAAAGCCGCCGAAATTGCTAAAAAAGCCTACACTGAAGGCACCACATTAAAGCAAGCCTGTGTGGACCTAGGTTACCTAACAGCTGATGAATTCGACCGAGTTGTGGACCCAGCCCGAATGACAGTGGCTTAGGATCCCTTAGGATCCTGATGCTCCCTAAGTCCGAATCTCACCTGGATCCCGAGACTGCCACCACTGCCACCCAATTACCATTCCCAAGCTGATCACCAACTCTACCTCAGTTACCAACGTTGCACCAGCCGCCCCCCGCCATCCCCATATCGGAATCCACCACACATTGAGGATCCCATTCAGCCCTAACGCCACCACCTGCAAGTAGCCTCGGATCCGTTGGTGCCCTATGCCCGTCAGAAAATTGGAAAAAAGGATATGTAAGCTCTCCAAGCCTACTACTCCACTTAACCAGCGCACGGCCACCGCCGTTTCCCGGTAATCTTCGCCCAGGATCGAGGGGATCCCTGCTGAGACGACAGCTAATCCCCCTGTTGCTAGTATCGCGTACCCAACAATCCACCCCACCGACCGCAAGCTATGTCGATACGCGGCCCGGAAGCCCTGATGTCCCTGACGGCACAGTTCGGCAAAGCCACTGGTGAGGAGGGCGTAAACCGGTGTCTGAGCAATGTTGATTAGGCGGTAAGCTGCACTGTAGACTCCTCCTGCAACTGCTGTTGCTAGCCGAGGCAGTAACAATTTATCTAAATCAGCGAACGTTTTAATTGCCACTAGTCCTAGAGCAAAGTCCCAACCAGCTCGCGCTTGCTGCCAACACTGCTGGCGCTGCTGCCAAACCTGACTCAGACTAGCCGGATCCGATCCGATCTGATGTACAACATACATGTGGGTCACAATACAGGATCCAAGTGCAACCCCAACATACAATCGGCTCCACACTATCAAAGATGACCAACCCAGGAGCCAAGCCAGACTCACTAAACCTAACCGAGCGGCTGCCATACTGGTATCAATGACGGCAACTGCTGGGATCCGTTCTTGAGACACCAACAGAGCGCGCTGCACGTATTGCACACTGGTACATAGCACTTCGCTGAGGAGGAGCCAGAGTACAGATTCCCAGTGGAGCCCAGGTAGCCAGAGCTGAAGTGGGCCGAGCAGGATCCCTGTTGTGAGGCAACCGCCAATCACACTGATGACGAGGGCATAGCCCCAGGCCGTAGCGCGAAGGTGTGGCGAACGGGCTAGCCATTGTACTAACAGATCAGATTGACCCAGATAGGCAAGGGGACAGGCCAGATTACTTAACGCGAGGACGGCGGAGAAAAACCCAAACTGAGACGGCCCTAACAATCGCGCTAGGAGAACAAAGTAGAGACCTGAGACCAAAAACCGGATCCCATTCCCACTGACTAACCAGAGGGCATTGCGCCAGAGAGACAAGGATCCGGTTTCTGAAGATTTCATTTCTGAAGCTTTCAAAGGAGGTCTCGCTGAGGCCGTCTTGCCAAGGACATCTCGCTAAAAAGTCTCATTGAGGCAATCTCGTTAAGGTCTAAGTCAAATGAATTTCGTTATTCAACACTTTCTGTTCAATGAGGTCGAGAATTTCCATCTCCTCGCTCGAGACCCTATCATCGGCCATAATAGCCGCCATGATCTCGTCCATCTCGCGCTGTGTCAGCACCCCGTCGGCGAGAGCTTTCTCGACTAAAGCCTTGATTTGGGGCAGTTCCATAGCAGTCACCAATCTCCAGGGACGATGTTAGCATGCTTACTCTCCAGTCAGGATCTTTGTCAAATGCCGCATACCCTTGCAACCGTAAGTCTAGTTGTTCGTGACTATGATGAAGCCATTACATTCTTCACAACAGCTCTGCGATTTCGTCTGGTAGAAGACACTCCGCTTTCGCCCGAAAAACGCTGGGTAATCGTAGCACCTCCAGGACCACAGGGAGCCTCATTACTCCTCGCCAAAGCCACAACAGAGGACCAAAAAGCCCACATTGGAAACCAAACGGGGGGACGCGTTTTCTTATTTCTACACACCCACGATTTTTGGGAGGACTATCAGCATATGCAATCTCATGGGGTCCACTTTACTGAGGATCCTCGCCACGAGTCCTATGGGCTAGTCGTCGTTTTTTTAGACTTGTACGGGAATAAATGGGATCTTGTTCAACCTCATCATAATCTCGTCAAATCAGTAACTTAGCTGACCTTATTCAGAAGATCTTGATCGACTAAGCTTGTGTATGAGATCACGCTGACGGATCCTATCTTTATCTGAATTCACAACAACGCTAAAGAGTGAAATATCCCAGCTTTAAGCCGGTCAGATGACAAAGTTCAGACTCACGATCTGTTGGTAGGCCCATTGGTAAGCTGATGGGTAGATTCAGCTGGGTCTGGGTAAGAACGCTAAACTGACTGAGATGAATTCTGCATTGACTATGGTACCTAATTTACTCGTTGCACGGATCCTGACAGTAATAGTGGGTCTGGGCGTGACTGTGCTCGGATGGACCTCCCCCGTTTGGGCTGATGATTGCCAGGATCCCAGCACGGCCTGCTACCTATTCCGCCAAGCTTATGAGAGCCGTTATACCTGGAAAGAACCCTTTCCCGGATTCCAGGCTGAGGTCTCCTTCATGGTGGAGCAAGAGCAGTATCATGGTTTAGTCAGAGTGGATCCTAATTTCACCATTACGGTTTTGAATGTAGAGGATCCGGAGTTAAAAGACCTCGTGGAAGATCAGTTGGCGAACGAAATCACACACCGCCGTCGGATCCCTTTTGAAGAGTTGCATCGCGACAGTACATTTGAGTTTATCAATCTAAACAGCGCGATTACGGACAACTTGCCTGATAACTATTCCGTTGTCGGGATCAAAGAAACGACCCCTGAGTCTGAATCGTCTTATCTTATTGTTAATGGTGAGAAGTTGACACAAGTGAATCGGTTACTCCAACCCGCTAACTTAGCAGTGTCGGTCACAACTTTAGCTTGGCTTGATGCACCTCAGGGTCACCTACCCACCTGGTACAAAACAGTTTTTCGGGATCCTAAAACAGATGAGATCGTGGAAGTTGATGATGTCCGTGATACCTATCAACACATGGGATCCTATTGGTTTCTCACCAAACGCCAGTTCCGCTTTGGATCCGAGTCAGGCCCCAAACAAAAGCCGCTCCCGGATATGTGGTTTGAATTCACTAGCTTCTACCCGGTCTAATTGAATCCCGGTCTAATTGAATCCCGGTCTAATTGAATCCCGATCTAACTGAAGCCTGATCTAACTGAAGCCCAGTCTCATTGAATTGCTGCAGAGTGCTCTGCTCCTACAACTAATGCGGAGTACCCTCACCCAGGATCCTCCGCACCAATCATCTTCGGCCGACTTAGATGAGGCCCAACCAAGCCACAACACCCTGACCGGTAACCGCTTCAATTACAACCGCCAATAGAAAGCCAATCATGGCGGCACGGCCATTGAGGCGCTCAGCATACTCGTTGAAACCAAACTTAGGCTCAGTAATCTTTGGGCTAGACATCAGGATTCTCCTTAAGACGATTTGATCTCGGCACAGGTGGCTCAGTTAGCACACTTCAACACTTTACATCAAGTTCGTTTACATTTCTCAGCAATCGTGGAAACAGCCAGGATCCGCACTGTTTCCTCACCATTATCTCAGGATCCCTTAGCCTTACTTTTCTGTTACCTTTCTGTGCTGTTACCTTTCTGTGCTGTTATCTTTCTGTGCTGTTATCTTTCTACTGTGCAGTCCGCTTCCAAATTAGGATCCGTTGTCCCCACTGAAGTAACGGCTTGCCGGATCCAGGTTTCGATGTCGCCGCGCTTGTTCATGAGATAAACACTAATCAACGTCACACCCACACCGCCCCACTGGGCCACTGTCAACGACTCGCTCAAGAAGAGACTGGCAAAAACGAGCGCAAAAACCGGAGTCAGGAAGGTCAAAGAGCTAAACTCCGTCAGGTTTTCCTCAGAGGCGAAGTAGAAGAACAACCCATAAGCTAGAGCACTGCCGAGCAACGAGGTGTAACCCAGGCCTATCCAGTGGTTCACGCTCAGGTGATCCCATTGGTGAGTTTCCGTCAAAGCGGAGATCACAATCAGAGGCAGGCTCCCCAAAATCATGTGCCATCCCGTTGCTATCACCGGATCCACGTGTCGACTAATAGGCCGCATCAGCACCGTACCCACCGCCATTGACAGCGCCGCCAGTAGCATCCACCCTTGTCCAACCGACAACGCCAGAGATTCACTCCCCCACATCGGCGACAGACCAATGATGCTAATGCCCAGCACACCCACCACCAGACTGAGCCAGCCCAGCAGACCCATGCGTTCTTGGTAAAACCAGGCGGCCATCAGAGCCACCGCCAGAGGTTGCGAGTCAATCATCACGGATCCTAACCCTGCCCCTGTATCCATCAAGCCTGCTGCTAAAAAGCCCTGAAAAAAGGATCCATCCACCAGGGCAAACAGCCCAATCCAAGCCCACGCTTTCCAGGTCAGCGGATTCCAGGGTGTTTGGGTAGACTGACGACCCACCGCATACCGGAAGGCGAGCACCGCCAACCCAGCGGGCAAGAGTCGCATGATCCCGATAAACATGGGGGTGGTTTCGGGTAAGGCATCTCGCATCACCACCATGGCCGAGCCCCACAGCAGAAAGGGTGCAATCATCAGAGGGCGTTGCCACAGAGGCTTAGACAAGCGGAAGGAATCAGTCATGAAGTAATGTAAATCAACTTAGAAGTATTTTAATCAATCCTAGGCGTTCTTCATAGACCTTACCGTTCAGCAGGATCCATTCCTTTATTCGCCCCAAGGATCCTAATCTGATAGGGATGACCTGAGAGTCCACCCGAGCACACCCATGAGCCCACCCCGACAGGATCCAACTAACCCAGCTCGTCTCAAGCAGGATCCTACCGGCTTTCTCACCCTCAACAAGCCAGCAGGGATGACTTCACATGACTGTGTGGCGGTTGTTCGACGAGTATTCAAAACGCGTAAAGTTGGGCACGGCGGCACTTTGGATCCTGCAGCCACTGGTGTCCTGCCGATTGCGGTGGGCAAAGCCACTCGATTTTTGAACTATCTTAGGGGTTTCAAACGCTACCAAGCTACTTTTCAATTGGGGCGGTCCAGCACCACGGACGATGCAACGGGAGATGTCCTGCAAACCCATCCTGAGCCAGCCGTCACACAACCCCAAGTGGAGACTATTTTGCACTCGATGACGGGAGACATTCAACAGTATCCGCCCCTGTACAGCGCCATCCGCCGGGAAGGGAAACGACTCTACGAGCTGGCTCGGGAAGGTCTCACCTTAGATGAGTTGGACATTCCCCCTCGCCCTGTCACAATTCATTCGATCCAAGTGTTGGAGTGGCGACCCGGATCCTTTCCTGAAGTAGATGTAGACATTGCTTGCGGTCCCGGAACCTACATCCGGTCCATCGCTCGGGATTTGGGGCAACAGTTAGGGTGTGGCGGATTAATGAGTCAGCTGGTGCGCTCGCAAAGTGGCCCGTTTCAACTCACTGGGAGTGTGTCTCTAGACCAATTGCAAGACCATCCGGATCCGCTCTGTACACTACAACCGATTGAGTCTGGATTCCTAACGGATCCGATCATCACACTGGATCCTGAGGACGCCTATCGCTGGCGGTGTGGCCAAATTGTGTGGCGGGATCCTGAGTCAACGGTGCCTCAATGTCGGGTGGTTCAGCACGATACTCAGCGGTTTTTAGGATTAGGATCCTTAGCTCAGGGACACCTTAAGGTGTTGAGGGTGCTCGCCCAGGAGGAGTGAGGATCCTTAGTCTCAGCTCCGGTCGGTGAAGGATAAGGATCCGGGAGCAACTTCCAGTCCAAGCCCCGCAACGATTGACTCTAGACCCTTAGCGATTGACTCCGGCCCCCCAACGATTGACCCACTGCCCCGCAACGATTGACTTCGGCCTCCCAACGATTGACTCCTGCCGCTCAGCGATTGACCCACTGCCGCTCAGCAATTGACTCCTGCCTCCCAACGATTGACTCCTGCCGCTCAGCGATTGACCCACTGCCGCTCAGCAA
>CAYUEE010000169.1:0-6824 GCA_964443615.1 uncultured bacterium
TCCTCAGACGATCATCATGATGGAGGGTTACTCAAGCTGGGTCACTCAAGCTGGGGCACTCAAGCTGGGTCACTCGAATTGGATCCTTCACTCAAAAAAGATTGCCCTGATGAGGACAGTCGCTGACTCAAAAATACCGTATCGAGTTCCCCTGGCCTACTTAGGATTCCAGCCTTGTCTAAGCTATGCTATCGGTCGCAAGAGCCCACAGCATCGTTGGGCTGCTACGTTAAGTCAGGATCCTGTCCTAAGAACTCACCATGCCAACGTTGAACCCAAAGTCATCCGTCACCCGTCCCACCATCGAGATCAGTACGACTCAACTCGCTCAGCTAGACCAGCTCCAAGCTCGATTAGCCCCCCTTGATCACCTGGTCGTCGCCTACTCCGGTGGGATTGACAGCACATTAGTAGCCAAGGTTGCGTATGACGTGTTGGGAAAGCGAGTTCTCGCCATCACCGCCGCCTCACCCTCTTTAATGCCTGAAGACCTAGATGATGCTATCGAACAGGCTCAAGTGATTGGTATTGCCCATGAGATCGTCGAAACCCATGAGTTAGAGGATCCGAACTACACCTCGAATCCCGTCAATCGCTGCTACTTTTGCAAACGCGAACTCCACGATACCCTACGGTCCTTAGCCCAGGAACGCGGGTATGATTACGTGGTTGACGGCCTTAATGCCGATGATCTGCACGACTATCGACCCGGTGTAAAAGCCGCTGTCGAACGGGGCGTGTGGTCTCCTCTGGCTGAGGTCGGCATCACCAAGTTAGACGTACGCCAACTCTCGCGCTATCTAGGACTGCCGTGGTGGGATAAACCAGCTCAACCGTGTTTGAGTTCTCGCTTTCCCTACGGTGAGGCCATCACACCCGCTAAACTCACTCGGGTGGCAGCCGGCGAGCGTTATCTCCGTCAACTGGGCTGGAGACAAGTACGAGTCCGATCTCAACAGGATACGGCTCGGATTGAACTCCCCCCCGATCAACTCCTCCCTTTTATGCACTCTACTGATCTCCCCGCCCTTACGGATGCATTCCGGTCAGCAGGCTTTCTCTACGTCTGTCTGGATCTAGAGGGGTACCAGAGTGGCAAGTTGAACCGAGTCATACCTCAAACCGACTCAGGCTCTCAGGCAAACTCAGGTTCTTCATTAGACTCAGGATCCTAGCAAGTTCATAGGCATAGCTAGCGTAGGATCCTTCCGTCCCCTCTTGCGGAATCACGGCTTCATAGCGTTCCACCTTCGTTTCCCCCCTCCTGATCGATGTCTTCTCTTTTTCCTGCGGTGGTTTCGACCATCCTCCTGACAATCGTCACGATGTCTGCCTCAGCGCACGGATCCCCCCCAGGCACGGATTCAGAAGCCTCTCTACAGGCTCAAGATCTCTCCGGCATTGACACCACAGCCGATGGACTCGTCCCCCCGCCCTCCGCCTTGACCGACTCCGGGCCAACTGCTGCAGACCAGGATCCTGAGGTCACCTCACAGATGGATCCGGATTTACAAATGAACCTGTCCACGCAGTCACTGCAGCTCAAATCGGATACCCAGAGCTTTAATCAAATCACCGAAGTCTTTGAGGCCACCGGGAATGTCGAGATGCGCTTTGGCCGGACGATCCTACGAGCCGACCGCATGACCATTGCGATTCCGACCCAGCAGGTGATCGCGGAAGGGACAGTCCAGGTGGAGTTGGGTGACCAACGTGTGGAAGGCGATCGGCTTGAGTACAACTTTCAAACAGAGCAAGGGGTCTTATCACCGGCCTCGGGTCAAGTGGACATCCGCAATCTGCCCGCCGACTCAGCCAGCACGGGTCTAGGCAATGATTTGTTGAGCGGATCCTCAGCCCGTAATCAGGATCCTGACCGCCCTGAGTCCCGATTTGTCCGCTTTGAAGCTGAGCAGATTACCTTTGATGCCTCAAGCTGGCAAGGGGTAAACGTCCGGGTGACTAATGATCCGTTCGACCCGCCAGAACTAGAAGTTCGTAGTCCAATGGTCCGCTCTGAGCTCCAGGCAGATGGCTCCAGCCGAGTGATCATTGAGCCCGGCCAACTTGCGTTTGATCAGGTCTTTTTTCTGCCCTTACCCATCCGGTTTCAGCTGGACGAATTTGAGGAACAAACGCCGATCTCAATCTACGTCGATAACTTTGACCGTGAGGAGATCCGTCGCGGCCTGATCATCCAGCCCAACTTTGAACTGCTTGATCGCCCCAACCTTAACTTCGTCGTTTCCCCTCAGCTTTACCCCCAACGCCTAGCTGACGGTGTCAATGGTCTGTCTGATGCGGTCGGTCTGCAAACCCGATTACAAGTTGTTCATCCCAAGGGGCAAACCACAACTGTTCTAGCTGAGTTACGCGGGTTAGTCTTTGAAGAACTCGCTGATCGGTTACTGGGCAAAGTCGAACACGTTATTCCAACCGGCGACGGTGGCAGTGTCCGCTACAGCTATGGCTATCGTGAACGGTTCTTCAGCGGTCTCTTGGGGTTCCAGACAGTCCAAAATCGTTTGGGAGCCCGCTACAACTCACCTGTTCTAGCCTTAGGTAACAGTGGTGTGGAGTTTAGCTACCGGGTTGCCCTCGATTTAATTGATGCTTTAGGTCAGGATCCGATTGATGAGGAAGCCGCTCGTGCCGATGAAACGAGTGATCAAGAGCTCCAGCTCGCTCGGGTTCAGCTAGGCACCGCCTTGAGCCGGTCGTTTCCTCTATGGCAGCCTGAGGTGGAAACGGGTCCGTTACTCGTAGGAGATGTCGGATTGGAGAGTGCTCCGCCGCAGCTTCGGTTTAGCCCCAGTCCCATTCAACAAGGTCTATGGCTGAATACTGGCTTTAGTAGTAACCAGGCGCTCTACTCCAACGGTGAAACCCAAAGCTACCTATCTGGCAGCATTGGAGTCGATGCTGTTCTTGGTAAATTTGTCAAAGACACCTTCGACTACACCAACGTCAATGTTGTCTACTCTAATGGTTTCCTAGCCGGAGCCTCTCCTTTTCTCTTCGACCGTATCACCACCCGCGAGCAACTCTACCTCGGCTTTCTCCAGCAACTTTATGGTCCTATCCGTGTTGGTGCTCGTACTACCATCGATCTTCAATCCGGTGAGCGGGTGGATACCACCTACACTGTGGGCTATGACCGTCGCACCTATGGCTTTAGCCTTCGGTATAATCCTGTCCTTGAAACAGGGGCAGTGGAATTACGGGTGGACAGCTTTAACTGGGAAGCGGATCCTGTTAATTTCACGGAGGTCACTGGTGGCATTGAGCGCGATTGAGGTGGATTAGGGCAGCTCCTATTCCGTAATTCTAGGATTGTCATCTGCACAAATGAATGAGTTTTTACCTTAATTAGCTATTATGGAATTACTTCAATGCGACGAGTGCATTATTTCTACGAAAAAACTAGGATCCTGAATGCACTTATCACTGCGAAGGAGTAAACATAAATGGGGAGGAGGATAAGCAACGAGAGAGTCTTTAAACATATGTAAACCATCTCAGCTGACTACAAATAGGACAACAATAAGCATGGTTATTGCAAATCTAATAATCACCAGCAAGTTGATCTTGAGGTAGTTGATCTTGAGGTAATTGAAAAGAGTAGGGATATCGTTCACTTGGAACAGACTAGCCAGGATTTAAGGGAGTGGATCTCGGTTCAGTCCCGGTAAGAAAGGATCCGTCTAAACGAGATAGAGAGCGAGTATCGTAGACTACGGCCATCAGGGAGCCGCAATGTTAGTTTTGATTTAGGCTGAATAGTATCGTGGTTGGTGAAAGATTCATGCAAACATTAGATGCACTTCCCAGTACCCACTCTACAGATCATGTTGTGTGTTGCTACGTGAACGCGACCAGTTCAATTCAGGTAGCTCGGGTGACAAATATCGAGAATTGGTATTTTGAGCGAGTTGTTTTTCCGGGCCAGCGTCTAATTTTTCAAGCCTTACCGCAAGCAAAGTTAGAAATTCATACCGGTATGATGGCGAGTTCGATCCTTGCGGACACATTAGATTGTGTTGACCTTGTGATTAAGGAGCCAGAGGCGGAGCCGGTGAAGGCTTGATAAAGCTGAGAGGTGAGCGGTTGCTGCTGGGCCAAAGGTCTTGTGCTAGTGTGGGCACCCACGCGAGTGACATAGGGCCGGACGGGCTACAGTAGGCTTGTTACAGTAGGCCTGTATCTTGACGCCCTTTCTGAACCATCTATGTCCACTCCAGCCATCCAATGGTACCCCGGCCACATTGCTAAGGCCCAGCGCCAGTTGCGTGAACAGTTGCAGCGAGTTGATGTGGTGTTGGAAGTCCTGGATGCCCGGATCCCTTTAGCCAGCCGCCATCCGGAACTGGGGGAGTGGTTAGGTCATCGCTCGCGTCTGTTGGTTCTAAACAAAGCAGATCGGATCCCTCCAGCTACGGTCAAAGCATGGTGCCAATGGTTTCAAAGTCAGGGGATATCGGTATACCCAACCAATGGTCAGTCGGGGCAGGGCATCAGCCGAATGCGAGACGCGGCTTTAGAGCTAGGAGCATCAGTCAATCAGCGGCGACAGCAGAGGGGCATGCAACCTCGAGCAATCCGAGCCGCCGTTGTGGGATTCCCTAATGTGGGTAAATCTGCTATCCTGAACCGCCTAGTCGGTCGACGAGTGGCTAGTAGTGCAGCCAAACCTGGAGTGACACGCCAATTGCGATGGGTCCGATTAGGCTCAGACCTAGATTTACTTGATTCCCCTGGCATTATTCCCCCAAGCCTGACGGATCAGCTAGCAGCGACTAAGCTTGCGATCTGTGATGACATTGGTCAAGCCGCCTACACACCAGAACTAGTGGCAGCCTCGTTTTTCGAAATGGTCTTGGCAGATCATCCTGCCGCTTGCCACACGCTAGAACAGCGGTATGGATTGGAGCAGTGGGGGCTCCCTGGCAGTTTACTCCTAGATCAGTTAGCAACAGAGCGGTATCGAGGCAACAGAGAACGAGCCGCCATCCAAGTTTTAAATGACTATCGTAAGGGACTGCTGGGAACGATTCCTCTAGAGCACCCTCCTGCCACGGATCCGGTTGATTCCTCTCCGCCGGATCCTGTCTCCAATGCGCAACAGGGTTCCGACGGGTTTCCAGATTACTGAAATCAGACTGGTAAAATAGATTAGTTAGACTTAGCGTCTTGGAGTCCAACTGTCATCCTCACGATGAGGCAATCTCCGGTAGTCAACCTTACGAGAGCCTCGAAGTCGCAAGAAGGCTTTGCTTGCCAGGAGCCCAGCCCAGCCAGCAAAGATCAGCAGAGTGATCGGGAGGAAATACAGCCCCACAATGACAACTGAGACACGCACAACAGTCTTAATCAATATCTGGCGGCTACGCGGAGCTCGTCCCTTGACAAAGTGATCCAGTCGCTTGTCTAGACGGAGTAACACTGTTTTCATCTCTTGCATCACGAGCAAAGCGATAGGCTTACTCTGTTTATACAGAGTTCGTCCTGTATCTTTTGTTTGATTCAGAATTCGATCGGCTCTTGACGGCATAAAACCTCAGGTGCTGCGAGGAAAATCTGTCATCACCATAGCGTTCATCACCCTGGCAAGGCAGCCTGTCAGTCTGATCTGCTCAATGGAACGCCGTGTAAACTGAGAACACTTGTGATTAACGCCAATTCGACGACCTGAGGTTAGAATGACAAACCCCACTGAAACGAAACTCAATGCAGAATCTGAGACAACACTAGAGTACGATCCTCGTACCATGGCTAAGCCTGGGGATAGCTACACTCGTTTGGCGATGCGAAATATGGTCCGGCGTGGTGGGACCTCTCTCTTCCACTTTGGGTTAACGTTGATGGGATTAATTTCTATCCTCGTGGGATTGGCTTATCTATTCCGGTAGCATCTGGCAGTTTGATCTAATTCAGTTCAGGAACAATACCATCAATTGCGATAATTTCTTCAATTACGGATTTGACAATGGGACCAGCAACTGAGGATCCATAGGCATCGTCCCCTTTGGGTTCGTCCACAACCGCCACAATCACGTAATCCGGGTCCATTGCAGGAAAGTATCCTACAAAGCTTGTCACTCGCTTGCCTGGAATATATCCCCCCTGAGGTCCGGCCTTCTGGGCGGTTCCTGTCTTACCAGCAATCGCATAGCCCTCAATCTTGGCAGTCTGTCCGGTCCCTGAATCGACGACCTGTTGCATCTGGTCCCGCACAGCTCGGGTAGCTGCAGCAGAGAGAACAACTTCAGGCTCCGGTCGGTCTGGCTGCCAAACCAAGCGATCCGTATCGACTTCCACAAGACCACGAATCACATGAGGCGTAACCCTATAGCCCCCATTCGCCACAATGCTGTGGAGGCCTGCTAACCCCACTGGCGTCAGTGCAAATCCTTGGCCAAATGAAGCCGTGGCTCGTTCAATGCGGATAGTTGTAAAGGCCTCTTTAGCCCTCAATTGACTCCCCACTTCAAAAGGGAGGTCAACACCTGTCAACCGATTCAACCCCAAGCGTTCTAAAGCGTTGAAATAGTCCGCGGGGTTCACTTTATCCATTAGATGAACCATGCCCACATTACTCGACCGCTTTAAAATATCAGTCACAGACATCCAGCCGTGAGGACCCCGCTGTTCAAAGTCATAGTTCTGAACCGGCCACCCCCCAATAAATAAACGTCCCTCATCATAGACCGCTGCATCAGCACTAAAGGCATTTAAATCTAACCCGATGGCAATGTTGATGGGTTTGAAATTAGATCCCGGTTCATACAAATCAGCAACCGCCCAGTTTCGGAATAGGTTAACGT
>CAYUEE010000170.1:0-6589 GCA_964443615.1 uncultured bacterium
CGGAAGACGCATCCTTCTCCTCAGACACTCAAGACGGGAGAGTTCAACAACCGCCTACTACCCGGCCACTCAATCCGCGCTCAGCAACATCGTCCTCTCAAGTTACGGGGGCTTTTGTTATCCCGACCGTGACGGAGGATCCTAAAACATTACAGGCAGGATGGTTGCGAGGGATTCGTAACAGCTCCATTCGAACCAAGCTAGGTGTTGCCCTAACAATGACAGGTGGTTTCACATTGGTGGGCCTAGTTGCCTCAATTGTGGTAATCAACAACAGTCTACAGTCTCAGCTTCAGGAGCAAGCCCGCTCGGAGTTGTCTGTTTTGGATATTAACTATGGTATCAAGATCAACCAGATGGGTTTTGGGTTCCAGGGCCAGGCAGAGAACGACTCCATTATTGATGCAGCAGCTAATGATCAAGATGATGGGCGGGCTGTACTGGTATTGCAAAAAGAGATCTGGAACCGCGACATTGAGATTGCGACCCTAGTCAATGATGAGCGTGAGGTTATTGCGACAGCTAATATCCGCCGAGTGGGGTCTGTGTACGATCCTAATGGCTTGGTAACCCAGGCACTAGAGACCTTTGAGCAAGTTAAGACGACAGAACTGATCACCTACCAAGACTTGCTGGAGGAAAGCCCACGTTTTGCCGACCTCCTCGCCGAAGAGGCAGGCCAGGATCCGGCCTCCAATCCCACCTTCCTAATTCGTTATACGGTAACGCCAGTAACAGACCAAAACTTCGGGCAGGTTGGAGCCCTGATTTCAGGGGATGTGGTGAAAACGCCTATTTTAGACTTAACCAATGAGACATTAGACGGCGGATTTTCCGCAATCTTTGTGAATGACCAATCTCTTTTGAATGAATTAGATCAAGGTGAAGACATTCAATTGAATTTAAACTTAGGGGATCCTGCCATTCGTTTGGCTAATGGTGCTTTAGAGGCTTCGGGAGAGGATCCGGTGGTGAATCGTTTCACCGTGGGTGGACAGGATGTGACTGTGGCGGCAGCTCCCATTTTCAATAATGCGGGGGAGGCCATTGGAGTGTTGATGAGAGGCACTCAGCAGGTTGAACTAGATAGACTGTTACTCCAAACAACTGTAGTGCTAGGTATCGTGGCGGCAGCGGCCCTGGTGGCGGGGTTGGGGTTGGCCAATACGATGGGGGGATGGGTGGCAGACCCCTTACGACGGCTGGAGCAGGTAGCGCGGGAATATGCCACTGGGAACTTAGAGGCTCGAGCTCGGGTTGAGTCCTTGGATGAAGTCGGGATCCTGGGGAACGTTTTCAACCAGATGGCCAGTTCAATTAAGGCGCAAACAGATGCGCAGCGGGCGGAACAGGAACGGCTAACTCGCCAAGTGGATGCGATTGCATCGGCGGTGAATGCGATTGCAACGGGACGACTGAATACACGGATCCCTCAACTGGAGGAAGAGGAGGGATTAGTACAGAGTTTGGCGGATAACATCAACCGCATGACGGAGCAAATTCAGATCTTGGTGCAGGAGCAGGAGCGGTTGACAGCCGAGCAACAGGCGTTGGCGGAGGAACGGAAAGCTCAGGCGGATAGCCTTACTCAGCAAGTCTTGAAGCTGTTGCAAGAGATCAAAGGGGCGGCACGAGGGGACTTGACTGTGCGGGCGAAGGTCGGAGAGGGAGAGATGGGAGCAGTGGCGGACTCCTTCAACTATCTTGTGACCTCCATGCGGCGGATTGTAAATACCATTCAAGATACAGCCTCTCAGGTGATCAGCACCACAGGATCCTCTATCACCAGCACTACAGAACTGGCCTCTCAAGCCCAACAGCAGGCTACACAGGTGGATGAAACCCTCCATCAAATGGAAGAGGTGGTGGGCTCCATTCGGCAGGTAGCGGACCGCGCAAGTCAGGCTCAAGAGGTGGTAACACTGGCAACCCAAACGGCAGTGGCTGGGGGTGAAGCGGTTGACCTAACGGTAGAAGGGATCAACCAATTACGGCAAACAATGGGAGATACAGCCAAGATGATGAAACGATTGGGTGAAGGATCCCAGCAAATTGGCCAGATTGTGACCTCCATCTCCCAGATTGCTGCGAAAACGGACTTACTGGCATTGAATGCGACGATTGAGGCAGCACGGGCAGGGGAACATGGTCAAGGCTTTGCGGTGGTTGCTGATGAAGTCCGGAAGCTAGCGGAACGAGCAGCCACTTCAACCCAAGAGATCAGTGAGATTGTAGAGGTAATTCAAACTGAAATTAGTCGAGTTAGCGCTGCTATGGATACAGGGACAGAAGAGGTGGTGCGAGGAACACAGCTCGCCGCAACCGCAAAGACCAACCTGCAGGAAATCATCCAGGTTAGCCAGCAGATCCGTGATCTGGTGAACGAGATTTCAAGCGCAACAACCAACCAGACGACAATAGCCACAACGATCACTACAGCAGTTGAACAGGCACGAACCAGCTCAACCAGCACCTCATCCCGAGCGATGGCAGTGACAGAATCGCTAGATGAGCTGAATGCTGTGGTGGAAAAGTTACGGAGTTCAGTTCAAACATTCCGGACCCAGGCGAGTTAAGTTGTTCGGAGGAGGCCCGCTATGAATCCCGATGATATTCAAGATCTAATGGGTCCCTTCTTGGCAGAGGCCCAAGAGTTCCTGCAGGTCTTGGAAACGCAACTCCTGGAGTTAGAATCGGCAACAACACCCAAAACAGCAGAGCTAGCGGTAAGAGCTCTGTTCCGAGCCGCACATTCCCTTAAAGGATCCGCTCTCATGTTCGGGTTCACCCAACTAGCCACAACATCACATCGGCTAGAAGACTGTTTTGGGATCCTACGGGATCAAGTGTCTGATCTAACGGAGTTGGATCCTGACGTGATGACAGCATTACTACAGGGCACAGACTACCTCAAGGCCATTATGAGTCGGGTGGCCAAAGGAGAGGGGCTAGAGGAAGAGGATCCGTTTGCCCAGGAAGCAATTGGATTTGTAGCTGCGTTGTATGAGCAGTTGACCCTTCAGTATCCCGTTGAGACCGTCAACGATGAGAGGACCTTGGCAGGGCCAGGTATTGATCAGAGCATTGTGCAGGCCATTTTTGAATATGAGTTGCCTCCGGTCCTCGCTAAACTTGAAACCCAGCTTGTTCAACTCCAACCGGAGACGCTGGCAGATTCTATCGAAACCTTGAAAACCTTACAGGGGCAATTGGCGGGAGCCGCTCGGATCCTGCAGATCGGAACTCTGGAGCATTTGGTCTCAGATTTTAATATCGTGTTGTCAAAGCCAACTCACACAGTAGAGACTCTGCATAATGAAGTTAATCAGATCCTAGAAGCGCTCAAAACAGGACGAGATCGAATTTTGGATGGTGAATTGATGGAGTGGGCGGGACTAGAATCCTTATCCGTGAGTGCTGATGCCAATACTGAGATGATGGATCCTTTGCCTGATCTCACCGGGTCCGATGATTTATTCAGTCATTTTCTGGGTCCTGGACAGCATGAGCCTCTAATAGCCCAACCTAAAATAGACTCAACCGATACCGTTGCCTCTGATGGACCATGGAATCAAGAGGACGACCTATTCAGCAGTTCATTCATGGAGGCCTTGCCTGCATCCTCTGATGATCTGTTTAATAGCGACTCAATGACAGAGACAGTGGAGATGAATCCAGCGGTAGAGGATCCTGTGGAACTCCGTGATCTATTAAGTGAATCTGAGGATTTGAAAGACGGACTAACGATGGCGATTGACCCCGTGCCATCAGCCCTCTCTCCGCTGGATAAACCGATGTCAAAACCGGTACCCGTAGCCAAATCTGTTGGACTGGGATCCTTGACACCGCGCCCGACGATACGAGTGGACTTGCAAGAGTTAAATGAATTGGTCAATTTGGTGGGTGAATTGGTCATTAACCGAACCAACCTTGAAGTGCAAGAAAATCATTTGCGGACAGAGTCAAGACGGATGCGACGCCAGATTACCGCCTTGCAGCAGGCTGGGGGTGAGTTGCGGGAAGAGTACGATCGGTTGACCTTACCTCAATCTCATCACACAACGACAGCAGCTAGAGCAACAGATTTTGATTCCCTGGAGATGGATCAGTACACAGAGTTTCACACCACAGCGCAATCAGTTATTGACAATAGCCAGGTCATCGGAGAGTCAGCCACAACTATTGATGCCCTCTCATCTCAATTTGAAAATAGTCTGGACCAGTTACGTCGTATTACGGATCAACTGCGAAATCGAGTGATGCAACTGCGGGTGGTTCCCTTCAGCCGAGTGGTGGATCACTTGCCTCGAGCTGTGCGCGACATGGGGCGGACCTACAGTAAGGACATTAATCTACTTTTGTTAGGTCGTGAGACTCGGATTGATGAAAGTCTGTTGGAAGCGCTGCGGGAACCGTTACTACATCTCGTGCGGAACGCGTTTGATCATGGGATTGAATCAGCAGAAGAACGACGGGCCTTAGGGAAACCCATCAGTGGTCAAATTGAAATTGAAGCCCGTCACCAAGGGGGCCAAACACTGATTACAGTGACTGATGATGGCCGCGGGATTAATCCAGAAACAATTCGGCAAAAGGTAATTAGTCGAGGCTTGGTGACACCGGCACAGGGAACCGAGTTGACAACTCAAGAGTGTTATGACTTCCTATTTCTCCCTGGTTTTAGTACGGCCTCACAAGTCTCAGATTTGTCGGGTCGCGGCGTAGGGCTGGACGTGGTGAAGGTTAATTTGCAACAGGTACGAGGATCTATCCGCCTTGACTCTCAGGTTGGGCGGGGAACAACGTTTACGTTGCGCTTGCCGTTAATGTTGTCGATCGTGCCAGCATTGATGGTGGTTGTGCAGCACCAGACACTCGCAATTCCCTTAGATGCTGTTGAAGAAATCTTGACAGTGAGTGCCCAGGCTATTCAATACGTGGGCCGCCAACCGTTACTGGCTTGGCAAGGCGATTTCATTCGACTATTGCCATTAACCGAGCTCCTACACTACGGCACTCAGGCTTACGGTAGTCCTGATCTTCAAGATGATATTCCTCTTTTAATTCTGTCATCTGGGGATGATATCGCCGCTATTCAAGTGGATCGATTATTGGGTCAGCAAGAGATTGTAGTGAAGCCAATTCCCGATCCCTTAGTTCGTCTTCCCGGCATTGTGGGCAGCACAATTTTAGGATCCGGTGAAGTCGTTCTCATTTTGGATATCGCTGGATTATTCGGCTACGGTGACCCGAGTGGACTACAACAAGCCCGGGCAACGTTGGATCCGTTACTATTCCCAGAAGAGGTGCAAGAATCGGATCCGGTAAGTCCTGCAACACCTATGAATGTAGGGGGCACGCAACCCGCTCATATTTTGATCGTAGACGATGCGTACGCTATTCGACAGTTAGTGGGGCGAGCCTTGAAACGGGCTCAGTATATCGTTACCGAAGCCAAAGATGGGCAGGATGCATTGGACCAACTGCGCCGAGGCTTGCGCTGCGATGCCATCATCACAGATTTGGAAATGCCTCGCATGGACGGATTTGAACTTGTGCGGGCCCTAAAAGCAGACGCTAATTTGCATTCTTTACCCATAGCGGTCCTCACATCCCGGACAGGATCCAAACACCGTCAACTTGCGACAGAATTGGGGGTTGAAACCTACCTCACCAAGCCATACCGAGAACCGGACCTACTCAAAACAGTAGCCCAGCTATTGCACTAAATTGACCCGTTGATTTGAGCCCGACTGATTCAATCATCTGTACACGTTCAACTTAAGAGTATGGTCTCTTCTAACCTCAACCCCACACCAACTACTGCCAGCCGCTGGCGGGAGCGTCGTCGGCCCCAGATGAGTGGTTCCAAGCGTAAAATCGTGGTCTTTCGTCTAGGCCAAGAACGCTATGCTCTCCCAATCAATCGAGTGCAACAGATCCTGGATGACTATACCTCCTACGGTGAATTAGAAGGGGGACAGAGTCTACTGCAACGGCAAGGAGACACAATTACAGTGGTAGATCCCTCACAATTGTTTGTGACAAGTCGGGATTCAAGCGAACGGACGTACCTGATTATTTGTCGACTACAGACAGGCGATTTAGTCGGGATCCCAGTTCCTCAGTTACCCAAAGTATTTGATGTTAGTGAAGCCCAAATGATGCCGCTCCCTGACCAATATCGGCGGGCTGGCCTTCCTACTGTTGTTGAAACTTTGATCCAGCTAGACGAGCAGCGGGATGTCTTCTTTTTAGATGTAGACCAACTGCTTCAGGCATTCTAGAAAAAGAGCGAGTTCCCAATACAGGGATCCTGTGACACAGAACCCAAGCGAAGTCATTGCCAATCCAGGATCCACAGTTATCACAAGAGGTTGTGGAAGGTCTGGATTAAGTGAACACGATGGGCCCCCAAAGTCATCTATGATGAGGCTCTAATCAAGTTGATCCTCTAGGCGGCTCTCATGAGAAATCAGAAGACTCTCAACATTCAAACACTCGTGTATGGGCCTACGATACCAGGAATGGGTGTCGTCACGAGTATTCTTCCTACTACCACCACTACACCTCTGGGGAGCCGGATTGC
>CAYUEE010000171.1:0-6404 GCA_964443615.1 uncultured bacterium
GGAGCCAGAAAGTCAGGACGAGTTGAAGCAAACTTAGCAAGAGTTGATGAATTAGTTGCTGGCAGCACAATGTTGGTGTGTGACGCTGAAACTGAGCTCAAAAGGATCCTGAGCTCAAGAGGATCCTGAACTTAAGCAGGAGAACACTATGGCTAGACTCGCTCAACGTCGCGTTCAAAATGCCGAAGGTGACTTTTACGTCGATAGCACTTGCATTGATTGTGATACTTGCCGGTGGATGGCTCCAAGTGTGTTCAATCAACAGGGAGATCAATCGGCGGTTTATCATCAACCTGAGACAGACTCAGAACGGATCCTTGCCCTTCAAGCCCTCCTCGCCTGCCCTACGGCCTCTATTGGCACAGTAGACCCCCCTCAACATATTAAGTCGGTTCAAGCCAGCTTCCCGCTTCAAATTACAGACTCGGTCTATCACTGTGGATACCATTCTGAAAAATCATTTGGAGCCGCCAGCTATTTCATTCGCCGACCGGACGGAAATGTTTTAGTGGACTCACCGCGATTTGTGCCTGCATTAGTCAAACAACTAGAGGCGATGGGAGGGATCCGATATCTCTACCTCACGCACCGAGATGATGTCGCCGACCACCAAGCCTTTCATGATCACTTTGGGTGTGAACGGATCCTGCACAAGGATGAGATTAGTGCGGGAACGGCGTCAGTTGAACAGCCATTAACCGGATTGGATCCTGTTCAATTAGCCCCAGATTTGCAAATCATTGTCGTACCGGGACATACCCGAGGTCATACTGTGTTGTTGTATCAGGGTCGGATCCTGTTTTCTGGAGATCATCTGGCCTGGTCTTCCCGATTACAGCATCTGGTTGCCTTTCGACGGGCCTGCTGGTATTCCTGGAGTGAATTGTTGACGTCGATGGAGCGATTAGCCACCTATACGTTTGAATGGGTCCTGCCCGGTCATGGTCATCGGTATCAGGCGGATCGAGAGATGATGCAAGCACAGATGCAGATCTGTCTAGAGTGGATGAGGGCTCAATGAGGAGTCAGACAGGCTTTTTCCAGTAGATTAGGGCAGACTCACCGGTGTCGGAATAGTACTGTTTGCGCTGACCGAGTTGTTGAAACCCAGCTTTTTCGTAGAGTTGAATGGCAGCTTGATTGTGCTCTCGAACTTCTAGGGTGGCCCATTCGCACTCCTGCTGTCTCGCCTCTCGTAATAGATGTTGCAGGATCCTCATCCCAACCCCTCGCCGTTGATGTGCAGGATCCACTGCTAACGAGATGATGTGAGCCTCAGTCAACACCCGCCACAGGATCCCGAAGCCCAAGAGGGTTACGGATCCAGAGTCAAAACAGCCCAGGACAACACTATTGTCGCGTTCAAGTTCATCTCGATAGCCCTGAGCCCCCCAATGTCCTCCGTAGCAGCGTTGATCAAGGAGCAGGAGAGCCTCTAGATGGTCAAGTGAGAGGTGTTTGAAAATATAGTCAACCGGATCCGTCAACGCTAATCCTGTAATTGGCAGAACTCAGCAACGAGGAGTTGACCAAACGGATCATCATCAGCCGCTGCAAACGGCAAGGCCGCTCGGCTTAACCACAAGATGCCCTCTTTCAGTTCAAAGTCTTGACCGTCGACAAAGCCACTGTCTCGCAGGTAGTCCATTGCCGCTGTCAGGATCCCTTGCTTCAACTGTTCACGGCTCTCGGGGGCTAGCAAATGGCGAACAAACCACTGGGCGCTGGCTGGATCTGAGATCGATAACCGCTCTAGCGCCGGTGTCAGGATCCGAGACCGTTCGGCGGGGTCAAGACCATTCACTCGATTGGCGACGTGGGGCACGACCCTAGACTGGATCGCTTGCACCAGATCCTGAATATCTGCTTCCCGAGACCTGTCATCAGACCTGTTGTCATCAGACCTGTTGTCATCAGACCTGTTGTCATAAGACATGGGCCGCTCCATGAGACTAATCTTGGATAGTGACCTTTCCCTTGTAGAAGGCAACGTGATCCTTGATGTTCATCGCCTTTTCCTTGGGCTCAGGGTAGTACCACGCGGCATCCTTCAACGTTTCTCCACCCATCTCCAGGTTGTAATAGCTGGCTTGTCCTTTCCAGAAGCAGTTGGTATGAGTTGAACTCGGCTTGAAGTATTCTGGGTTGACAGCAGCAGGGGGAAAGTAATAGTTACCTTCGACCACTGGACACTGATCCTTATCGGCTTCTGCAAGAACGGTGTCCTTCCAAATCACTTTAGGCATTGCAAATCCTTCCCAATCGATGGCTCACTAATTTTAGAGCGTTTTGGGATCCTTCGTCACAGCTAGATCGCCGCAGCTCATTACCACCTCTACATCATGGCAACGAGAAAGGCTATCATGGCAACGAGAAAGGCTATCATGGCAACGAGAAAGGCGCTCGATCAGCTCAAAAACTGGCCAGGCCATCCATTGAGAGCGAGGTGAGCACAGTTACGAGACTTGCGGTTGCTCAATTTTCAGGATCCGTCGCAGCACCCTCTGATCCGCCACCCGGATTTGAAACCGCTCATTTTCCACATCACGGATCCAACTTTGACTTTTCCCCGTGCGGCGAGCCAGCTCCCGTTGACTCATGCCTAGGTCCTGACGAGCTTGTGAGATTTCGGATCCTGTCAAGTCCAGGGCTGTAGGAGGCGAGGTAACCGTTGGGCGTCCCCGCTGTGATTTAGGCTCAGGTGTGGTTTTGGTGGATCCTCGGGCTGAGCGTAACCAATCAGAGGGTAGTTGAAATCCCTGGATCCGGGCTTGCATCAAGAGATTCCACTTACCGCGTGGACCAGCAGCTGTTAGGGGAGAGCCGGAGCAACTGTCTTCTAGCCAGAACTCTAGGGCATCATCCCCATCTTCTGGCACATCCTCCAGGCGAGCCCACAGGGGGCGAAGGATGGGGGGATAGGTTTCATCATCAAAAATGGGCGTTGTGCCGTAGTGATTGAGCATTTCCAAGTCACTTTCAAAGGCTCGAATCAGACGCTTGCGCTCTTGCTTATGGGCCGAGGTATGACGCACCCGCTGTTCCCCGTAGGCGACTTTCATTAACATCGGCACCGTGATCCGTTGTTTGCCACCCATGCGCGCCTTGAAAATCAACCACAACAGGATCCGAACAGCACCTTCATGGTGTTGCCAATGACTCATCACCGTCGTCAGTAACGATAATGGCAGGATCCCATACTGGTAAAACGCCTCTCGCTGCTGGCAGCCCTGTCGATTCAAAAAATAACGTGACCATTCTCCAGCTTGAACCATCCAAGTCATACCGACCCAATGATGACACCCCAGTTCATCCTCACGAAAATGATGCTCCTCTTTGAGGATCTGCCACAACGGCTCCTGTTGAACAGCAAACCCTTGGACTTTACCTTGCTGGGGCCAGTGGATCGTCGTGGTGATTAAACTAACTTGATCCATCAAAGACTTGAGCAGGGTGAGGCGGGCTACTTTACTCAAATCCTTGCGTTTGTCTAACCCCAGGTATGATTCCAAATGCCGATCGGTGAATGTGAACGGTTGCTCCCAAGGCTTTTCTGCTCCTGTTGCATAGGCAGCCAAGATCAAGTTCAAACAGGCCGCTCGTAGATCCAAAGACTCTAGACAGGATCCTAATGAGGGCGGACAAGATGAGTCACCGGTCCATGAGGTGGATTGAGCTGGGCGAGAGAGTGTGATGAAGCCCTGATTTTTACTCACCGACTTTTGGTAATGAATCATACCATCTGTATAGTCAAGTGGCAGAGAATCACGCTGAGCAAGGAAGTTGCAGGCTTCCCAAATCACAATTGAAGAGGCGAAGGGATTGGATTTCCCATCCGGAAATAAGGTAGGACTGCTGAGGGTGCTGGGTGCAGATTTCCCCCGTCCTTTGATGCCTTGATACGGTAGGAGAGCAGAGCTGGGGCAGAGCGAAAGGCATTGCGGTTCTTCGAAATACCCTTCACACTTATTGCATAGCACAGGGTTGATCCAGTACTTACCGCCATCACTACTAATTGCACCCACCGGACAGTAGGGAATACAAGTGTTACATGCCGTGCAATCTTGCGAAATTCGATAGGCCATTTAGACTCCTCCATTGCCAAGTCGACAGTGATTACCGGCAAGAGCAATCACCGCAAGACTCCATTACTTACACCACCCTGTGATCCCATAGGCTAGGATCCTGAAAACTTTCAACTGTCAGATGTACAGTCAACAAGATCAGTTGCTGCAAGATCAGTCGCTGATTACGTTTGAGTTCTCTGAAGAATATCTTAGGTTGTGTTTTTCAACTAGCTTTTTTTGGTTAAATACGAACGTTCTCTCGAGTTTCAGATTGTCTTAAGACTTTTTGTTCATACAGAACTTTTCTATCGAGATTTGGTTAAACTGACTACAGATTAGAGGAGCTTAAAATTGGCTTCGTTTCTTCTTATAACCTTAGGCTTAGCTAGGATCCCTCTCAGCCCTCAATCACATTCGAAAATCACATTCAAAGCCAGTCGTCATTGCATAGAAAAACCGGCTCAAGCAGTAAGAGCAGGCCGGTTTGGATTATGTAATCAGAGGTAAATGGGGGCCATTAAGACAATGCAAAGCGGTTAATCACCAGACTTGTGTAGGTTTTACCGTGCACAACGAAGGATCCGGACCGATGGGGACTCGTCTGCTCAAGATGCCACCCTAATGGCTGGGGCACAAATTCCAGAGCCGCGACCATCTCTTCGGTCGTTAATCCTGTTTGGGCTTGAATGTGTCTGAGGCTAGGCTGGGGATTCGCTAGACTAATATCCTCAGCAGTTTTCAGAATGGATCCGAGGGCGATTTCACAACGATTCATGGCTGTAGTCTCCGGTTATCGATGCGTGGATAGTGAAATAAACAAGTGAAATAAACAAAGGACTGTCTCAAACAGTAGGGGCGATGGGGTGTTTAGGGGTAAACCCAAGCCCAGAGTCGTTGCCAAAAGCCTAATTCACGGAATTCAGAGGGTGGAATTAGGGGGCAGACGGGTTCAACTCGGACAGTGATGAGATCGGCTAAGGGGCGGCTGAGGGTGAATAACTGCCCTTGAACTCCAATGATGATCTCAGGATCCTGCTGCTCTAAGGTGAGGGTGGATCCTAAGGTGAGACCCATGCTGTGCAGGTCAGTTAGGAGGGTGGGGGATCCTCTAAATTTGTAGAAGGTGCCTTGTTCGCCTGGGTGCAGATGGCTCAAAGGGGAAAATGTGACGGAGAAGCTATGGGTCATCATCATGGCAGGACTCCTACACCAGATAGGCTTCTTGGTGGGTACGGATGGTCAGGTTAGAGCGGGGATAGCTGACACATAAGAGAGCGAACCCTTTGCTGATTTGCTCATCGTCGAGGAAGGCTTGTTCAGATTGATCCAATTCCCCTTCCATCACTTTGCCAACGCAGCTAGAACAGGCCCCAGCCTCGCAGGAGGAGGGCAGCTCGATATCATTTTCTTCAGCGGCGGCCAGGATGGTGGTGTCTTCATCCACTTCAATGGTGGTGTCAATTTGGCGTTTTTTGTTGAGTAGGCGAACGGTATAGGTTGTCATGAGGGTCTCCTTTCAGGTGGAAATGAATCAATGGAATGAATCAAATGACTCAAATAACTCAAATGATTCCGTAGAGGAGGAGACGGATCCTGTTTAAGCCCATGCTCAAATGCAGGCTCAAATCGCTATTCAAACAAAAGTCTAAACAAGGTCCGAACCGCCCCATTAACTGCAAGGGGCCGCGGCGGGAGTGCAGTCCCCAGCTTGGAACGATTGTCCACAACCGCAGGTGTCGGTGGCATTGGGATTGTTGAACTTAAAACCACTTTGGGTCAAGCTTTCAAAGTAGTCAATGACAACACCATCGAGGAGAGGAGCACTACGCGTGTCAATGAACAGTTGTAAGGATCCTTCCTGTTGCAATTCAGCTTCAACGGGGGCTGTTTCAACCAGTTCCAGGGCATACTGGTAGCCGCTACATCCCCCATCATCTACTGAGATCCGCACACCGGCTTTAGATGAAGCTTTGACAAATGTGCGTAGGCGCAACTCGGCTAATTCAGTTAAGGTGATGGTCATAATAGCCTCCGTTTCAACAATGTGTGATCTGGATAAACAACGTGTTTGGACATTATTCAAATGGTGCAACGTTCAATCGTGAGCTAACTGTTGACCTGATCAAGGTTGCTGACGGTTCGTGATAGAGCGGGTGTGATCTATGGCGACCGAGCATTGCCTTGGGGACTTTCAGCCTGGGTCATGTGCAAGCTGATTTTGATCTTGTAGAAGCTCAACCTTGCTCTTGTAGAAGTCCAACTTTGATCCTCTGAAGCTCGATTTTGATCTTGCAGAAGCCCGACTTTGATCCTCGGAAGCTCAACTTTGATCTTGCA
>CAYUEE010000172.1:0-6310 GCA_964443615.1 uncultured bacterium
GTCGCAGCGGTGGGAGTGGGGGAAGGGAGAGGGGATGCACATGGGGTGGGGGCGGAGGTTGGAGTTGGCGCTGGAGTGGGGGCCATCGTGGGGACAGGGGAGACCACCGGTACTGGCGTTGGAGAAGAACTATCCCCCCCACACGCTGTCATGATGAGCAAAACAGCTCCAAGCACAGGATGTAACCAAAACGTTGTCCGAAACGTTGCCATGGATCCTTACCTCACCTTGTACATGTCAAAGTGTAACGTAGCTCGCGGTCCTTGCTATTCGCTTTGGCCTAGAATCCTAGGCTGGTTAACAGCCCCTACTCCAGCAATTCGTCGAAGGCATCGGTGGCATAAGGCATCACCAGTCGTGTTACATTCCGCTCATCCTGCGAGGGATAGAAATTCAGCTCACCGCCCATGCGGATAATGACCCGTTGGCATAGACACAATTCCAGCCCAGGGCTTGTCGATAACACTGACGTGGACAACGGATCCTCATACATAGCTTGCTCAGGATCCCCTTGGAGGGCTTCTAGTAAAGCTTCATCGAACAGCCCTTCATCCACGATCAGAATCTCGGCGTAGCCGTCGCCCCCATCTTGCACCCAGAGGTCAATGCGACCATCTTCCCGACTCCTCAAAGCTGCCGCAATCAACACCTCATACAACACCATTTCCAAACGACCCATATCCCCCTGGATACCGAAGCCGGTGTCCCCATGAACGCGGGGCCATAACTTACGCTTCTGCACAATGGGATCTATCCGGCGCAATGTCCGACGAATTAAGGAGGCAACCGGTACAGGTTTGATCTCAGGGCTCACCGCCCAGGCTTCAGATTTCAACAGCGGTTGCACAGGTACCGTTAGATCCCGCAAGCCCCGCGCAATCTCGACAATCTTTTGCCACCGGGATCCTTCATCCCCGGGCATCTCCCGCACTTGACCCAGACGACGCAAATTTTCTAGCAAGGTGTTTTGAAATTCGAAGAGTCGCCGATGCTTATACCAGTTCAATTCCCGAAGTACTTCTGCTTGCTGCTGCACCGCCTGAGTCCATAGCAATCGCCGTAGTGTCCATCCACAGGTGTGGCCCAAGAGCGCAAAGATGGTCTGTTCTTCCGGATCCCAGAGTGTTCCGGGCTGATCCGCTATCACCAGGATCCCGATCGGCGCTGAAAACCCATCCTGAAGTCCCAATGGTGTGGCTAATCCCCATCCCACCGTGTCTGAATTGAGCCAAGTCCGGGTGATGGGGGACAGTTCTTCACCCCGAAATTCCACAATGCCCGATTCGGAGTGTAAACATTCTGCAATCAACGGATCTCGGTAGATTTCAACTTCTGCTGAAGCTATTAATTTAAAGTCATTGCTCGTGTAGAAGGGGGATTGTACGTATCCCAGCTGCTCTCCTGGGATCCAAGTGACAAGGGCTGTCATAGGAGCCTGGAAGAGTTGGGCCACCATTTCAGTGGTAACGCTGTAGACATCAGTCACCGACTGGAGGGATTGCAACACAGTTGCTGTGTTGATCAAACCATTGAGTAGTTGCTCTTGCTGATGTAGAGCCTCCTGTGTACGGGACTGGCGTAACATCACCCCCACTTGCTCAGATACCGATTCCAGCAATTGCCGATCTTCCCGGCTCCAAGCCCGACGATTCTGGCTGACAACTAGGATTGCCCCATCCATTGAGTCGTCTAGTAGACCGGTATGAGAGAGCATCAAGGCAGGGATCCCAGCGGCTTCAATTTCAGCTTTCCAGGAGAGGAGGCGGAGATCCTGTGCATAGTTTTCAGCAGCGATGATATGTTTAGTTGTCAGGTCGGTCCAGTCTTGATCATTTAGGGACCCAAACTGTCGAGGTAACACCATCCGCCCCTCGCGCCGATACTCATAAAAACCACTGAAGGTCTGAGATACAGGTCGATAGACGAGAACTGAACAGGCTGTAGCTTGTAATCGTTCGCACAACTCTTGAACGGACTCTTGCATTGCGCCTTCAACATCATTGCCCGTAAACGCCTTTTGAGCAACCAATCCAATGAAGTTGAGATGGTTCTCAATCCGACCCTCCGTAATTTGAATCTTTTCTAACGGTTCAGCAAGGGCCATGAGATTGGCTGCTCCCCCGATGAGTTGTTTCTCCGGCTCTGACCAGGTGCGTGGAGTATCGGATTCAGCTGCTACCATACCGAGAAAGTCACCTTCGAGCAGGATCGGCATCAGCATCACGGCTTGGACCCGTAGCAATTGCATCATTTTAGGCGGAACATCGGTTTGCGCGGATCCTTTGGCTTCGGTGGCGATGGCAAGCTGACCCCGCTGAAGGGAGTAGAACGTATCCCCTAAGTCGCGGGTGTAGATGGCAGCAGCTGGCTTAGCCGTTTTACCTTTAGTCCCACTAGAAGGTGGAGTCAGTTCAGGCCCATCGATCAAACTAGATTGGGGCATCAGTTCATTGGTTTGCCGGTTGAGCCAATAGATTTGCACTCGACTCACTGCCATGAAATCTTGTAGAACCGACACTACAGCACTGACCCGCTCAGCAGTGGAGGTGACTTCCCGCATGGCCTGGCTCAACACGAGCAAAGGTTCATCCACCCGTTTTTCCTGTTGCCGATGCCATTCCACTTCAAGCTCAGAGAGGGAGGCCGATAGCTGACCCAGCAGAATACTCAGTAATGCTTTTTCTTCATCAGTAGTCGTTACTCCCCAGACTTGGGATCCCAGCATTAAGAGTCCCATGCAGCGGCGTTGATATTGGACAGGGTAGATCATGCAGCCTTGGATGCCGCCCAGACTTTTTGCCTCCTGTTGCCAACTGCCCATCCGTGGTTCTTGTGAGAGGTCAGGTAAGCTGATCGGGCGCTGCTCAATCACCACTTGTTCCAGGATCCCACCCGGATCGAGGGGGTAGGTCGTTGTGAGTAAGGAGTAATCTTCGAGGAGGGTGACACCGCCTTGGCCGATCAGGGTATGGGTGTTGTAGTCGTAAAGGGCTAGCCATATCAAGGGAGCCACGAAGACTTGGCGGATATAATTAAGGGCTAGATCCACCAAAACTCGGGCGTTACTCTGCTCACGCATTTCCTGGAGAACGCCTTGGAGAGCCACCAGGGGTTTTTCGGGGAGAGACTGAACCATGATGCTGCCGGGGAACTCTATGTTGATTAGAGCTTATCTTAGTTTCTGACCAAGCACCTCTCTCCTGGATATTTCTTCGCCTCCCACTAGCCACTTCTCGATTTCAATCAGGATCCGAGGGCTATTTCAAAAATGGTTAGGGATCCTTGGAGTCCAAAAAGTCTGTTCTCTACACCTTTCAGAATTATGAGATACGCTTCGGAGGGCTTCATTCTCAGAGGCCTTCGATCATTTTTAGGAGCAGAATAAAATTACTTGCAGGAGCAGAAAAATGAGTCATCTTACATGTGCGCTGAAGAAGTTAGGTGTTCTGCCTTTAGCTGCTGTATTGATTACAGCCTGTGGAGAGACCTCAACCCTGACTCAGGCGGTGGATCCTAGTACGGGTTTACGGCAAGACAGGGCGGATTCGGAACCGTCTTCACAGTTGTTGGTCCAGGGTAAGCCCTTATTTCAAGAGGTAGATCGTTACACCACTTTGATTCGGAACCAAGATGAAACTGACATCTACTTTCCTCTCACCAACTCCCGCCGCCAGCTGAGACAACGGTTTCCCATGGCGTTGGTCCTAACAGGTGCACTAGTTGATAAGCAGTTCTACTCAGTTTATGCTGAGACAATTGCACGGTACGGGTTTATCGTTGTTGTGCCCAATCGGATTAAGGCGTTTCCTTCTTTAGACTTTGAAGGATCCTTTCCAGATACTAACCTAATTCGAGATGCGTTTACCCTTTTGAAAGTTGAGGCTGTTAGGCCAGGATCTCCTGTCAACGGAATTGTGGACACTAGGATCCTAACGCTTCTAGGTCACTCCTTTGGTGGTGCGGTCGGTTTGAGTGCTCTAGCAGGCGAATGTCAATTCTTTCTGTGTGAAGGCACTTTAGACTTACCCAAGGCAGTGGCGGGCGGAGCTTTCTTTGGGACCAATCGCACTCAATTCGATGGCAGTGTTCTGGAAACACCCAATCATGATTTCCCCATTGCGATGGTGGCTGGAAGTTTAGACGGAGTTTCAACACCAGACGAAACTATTGAGACATACAACCTCATTCAAAATCCTCCCAAAGCGTTGATTGTCGTTGAGGGTGCTAATCATTTTGGGATCACGGATATAAATAACCCTCCTGGTGCTAGTCCTGATCCCAACTCACCAGAGCTTGAGCAAGCCATAGCGACTGAGACCATTGCTCGCTGGAGCGCTCTCTTTTTAAGAGCAACCGTTCTAAACGATGGTAGAGCCACTAGCTACCTAAACCGCACAGGTGATCGGCTCGATCAGAACGTGACCGTCATGACTGAACGATTCTGAGATGTCTCCTCCTAAATTAGACCTTTTGCGGGAGTAAAACACACTCTATATCTCCGTCTGATTTGAAATTTCTGTCTGTCTCAAATGAGACGGCGGAAGTTTTTCTTGCCCACTTGCACCACACGGTCTATGAGTTCGCTCGCATCCTGGAAGTCTACATCCGGATCCTCCATCTTCTGACCATCCAGTCGGACAGCGCCATTTGTGATCTGACGCCGGGCATCTGAGTTACTTTTACACAGGCCACTCTCCCGCAGGAGATGAGTGAGCTTAACGGGGAACTCCAACGTCGCAATTGAGAATTCAGGCACAGACGTCGCACCCGCTGCACTACCCTGGAGCACCAAGGATTTCGCAGTAGTTTCTGCCTCCGTTGCAGCCTCTGCTGAGTGGTAAAACGTCACTAACGTTTTTGCTAACAGAATCTGTCGTTCCCGAGGATTCTCTGGGAGATCAGTGGGGACAATGTTAGTCAGGAGTTCAAAATAATGATCAATGCAGTTGTCTGGGACCTTTTCCAGCTTTGAATACATGGTCAACGGATCCTCCGTTAACCCTACATAATTATTTTTGGATTTTGACATTTTTTGATAGCCATCTAACCCTTCTAGCAAGGGTAATAGGAGACCAAATTGAGGAGGTTGATCTTGCCAAATTTGGAGATCACGACCCGTCAATAAGTTGAACTTTTGATCCGTTCCCCCAAGTTCAACATCAGCTTTCAACGCGACGGAATCATAGCCTTGGAGCAAGGGATAGAGAAATTCGTGGAGATAGATTGGGCTCCCTGAGGTGTAGCGATTGGAAAAGTCCTCTTTCGCCAGCATTTGGCCCACTGTCATTTGTGCCTGCAGCTCAATTAGATTTGTCAATGCCAAGGATCCTAGCCATTCACTGTTGCGTCGTACTTCTAAGCGATCAGGGGTGGTAAAGTCTAGGAGCTGTTTAGCCTGATTCAGATAGGTCTTGGCGTTCTCGTCAACATCCGCTGCTGTCAACCGTGGCCGAGCTTCAGACTGACCCGTAGGATCTCCAATTTGAGCCGTGAAATCACCAATCAGCAGAATTGCAATGTGACCCGCATCTTGAAATTGTCGTAATTTACGCAACGCTACCGTGTGGCCTAAATGCAAGTCAGGACGGGTTGGATCGATCCCCAGCTTGATCCGTAAGGGGCGATCAGTCGTTGTCAAACGCTCACTCAACGCCGCCGCGCCGCCCGGAAAGATTTCCACCACTCCCCGTTGGGTAATCTGTTGCGCACACTTAGGGGTTCGATCCAGATAAGTCACGACGGTGCCAGGCTCCACAACTGCATAGACCAGCCTACTGTAGTCTTTGGCCAAACGGATCCGTGACTGGTTTAAGGCACCTGCTCATAGGCTCCGATATCACACCCACTACCCTGAGGTCGGGAGATTCCGCGTTGATCTGTGGCCGCACAAGTGCCCGTGTCCCCAGCATCGACTGCTGGACTGTTTGAGGGCAGAGCTCGGGTGGCGGTAGATCCGCCGTTATCAGCCAAGGACTCCAGCAACGGATCCTCTTCTAGGGTGCCAGGGATAATCAACCCACCACAGGATCCGCCACGGCCATTGCCTGGCTCTTGCAGATTCCCGGTCCCGTCCAGAATGCACTCGGAATGAAGCTGCCCCCCTTGCTGCCCTGTATTAGCAAAGAAGATGGAGTTATTAACGGTGACGTTACTGCCACCTGGTCCTGAAATCGCGCCGCCGACCCATGTGGCAAAGTTATTGGAGAAGGTCACATTCGTGATGACAGTGTCTGGTGAATTGGAGAAGAGCAGAGGGGGGGGCGCCCCACCCCCACGAGCGGGAGAGGAAAAAAGAGAAGAAAAAAAAAAA
>CAYUEE010000173.1:0-6203 GCA_964443615.1 uncultured bacterium
AGGACACCACAGGTTGAGAGGGGGGTGGGGACGGTTCTTCGGGGGGCAGGTATTGGTCAAGCAGGTCGGCTAGGCTACCCAGAGTAGGACAGTCTTCCATCAGCTGACGAAAGGTGACCTTGATTTTGAATTGTTTTTTTAGAGCAAGAGCTAACTGGGTGAGCATTAGAGAATCTAACCCCAGGTCTAAAAAGGCTGACGTTTCATCTGCATAGGAGACATCTAACCCCGACTTTTCTTCAATGAACGCTTTAAGCTGAGGGATCAGTTGCTGTTTACGTGCCATAGTAATGTCCTGAGAAATAAGGGTTAGAGCAGGTGACGACAACTGGGGATCCCCTACATCTGAGGATCCTGAAGACACTGGCAAAGGAGTTGATTCTGAATACCCTACTGTTGATAGGGCTTGAGATAGACTTGGCTTGGGTTCAATCCAATAGCGCTTTCGTTCAAATGGGTAGGTGGGTAAAGGGATTCGCCGCCGAGTTTCTTCAGCATAGAGTGCCGCCCAATCAACTGACACGCCAGCACCCCAAAGCTCTCCCACAGCTTGCATCCAAGCTAACCACTCTGCCTCTGTCGTCCTGGCTTTGCCGAGTGACGCAAGGGCTAGCTGTTGTTCCGGATCCTCGATCACCTGTTGGGCTAAAGTCGTCGCCGTTGTCCGAGGCCCTACTTCCAATAGGATCCGATCTGGCTGCTGCCAAAGGTGCTGAATTGCCTGGGTAAACTGTACTGTATGCCGCAATTGACCTGCCCAGTACCCTGGATCCATGGCTTCCCGGTCAGTTAACCAATTAGCGGACACAGTAGACATCAGCGGAATCTGAGGCGCTTGGAGCTGGCAGGCTTGAACCCTTTGTTTGAATGGCAGAATAATAGGATCCATCATGGCAGAGTGGAAGGCATGAGACACGTGCAGCCTCTGACAGGTGACGTCCTCAGCATGTAACAGGTGCTCTAACCTGGCAATTGCCTCATCTGGACCTGACACCGCCGAGAGTGACGGGCCGTTAACAGCAGCTAGAGTTAATTCTGGTAACAATCGTGGGATCAGTTCATGGGCAGATAAGCACACAGACAGCATGGCACCAGGGGGTAATTCCCACATCAACCGCCCCCGAGCAGCCACTAACTTGAGGGCATCCTCCAAGGACAGAACGCCGGCCAAACACGCTGCCACCCACTCGCCAATGCTATGTCCCATTACCGCATAGGGCTGGATCCCCCAGTGCATCCACACCTGAGCTAACGCATACTCCACCACAAATAGAGCCGGTTGAGTCAGCCAGGTCTGGTTTAATCGCGGGGCGGCTTCGTTAGGATCCTGGCCATACAAGACCTCCCGCAAATCACACTTTAGAAGAGGCTGCAACTGCTCAGCACAGCCATCAACGCATTCCCGAAAGACAGCCTCACGGCGGTAGAAGGCTTGGCCCATCCCGGGCATCTGGGATCCTTGACCGGGGAAGACAAAGACAACTGGGCGATCCCGACTAGGGGCATAACGGGTTTGGATCACACCGGGATCCTGTTGATCTAGCACGCTTAGTGCCTCTTCAGAGGACGTGCAAAGCAGCCAACGCCGATGATCGAAGGCCTGACGACCTCGCTGCAATGTGTGAGCGACATCGGCCAACAGGCTATCAGGATGGGTTTGCAAGTAGTGTTTAAGGTTCTGTGTCATCTGGTCTAGTGCCGTAGGTGTCCTCGCCGATAGAGGCAGGAGATGAATAGTCCGTAGGGATGCGCCTACCACACCCTCAGGGGCTTCCTCCATAACCACGTGCGCATTAGTCCCACCGACACCGAATGAACTGACACCTGCACGTCGAGGCGTAGATCCTTGAGGCCAGTCCATTAACTGCGTATTGATATAAAACGGACTGTTATCAAGATTGATCTGAGGATTAGGTGATTCAAAGTTGATGCTGGGGGGGATTTTTCTGTGGTGCAGCGCCAGACCCATTTTGATAAAGCCAGCTACTCCTGCTGCCGACACCAGATGACCAATATTGCCTTTAATGGATCCGATCGCACACGTTGGATAAGAGGGACGATACTCTTGAAAAACCTGACTCAGGGCTTCAAATTCAATTGGATCTCCTAAGGGAGTCGCAGTTCCGTGAGCTTCAATACAGCTAATCGTCTCGGGTGAAATTCCTGCAAACGCTTGGGCCATCATGATAGCTTCAACCTGGCCACCCACACTAGGCGCTGAGTAACTGGCTTTGACGGATCCGTCATTATTTATCCCCACACCCCGCACCACGGCATAAATCTGGTCACCATCGGCTATCGCATCTTCACAACGCTTCAGCACGACCAGCCCAGCACCATTGTTAAACAACGTTCCCTGGGCCTGCGCATCGAATGGCCGACAATGCCCATCTTTCGACAGGACGCTGCCCTCTTGCGCTAGGTAACCCCGGTTCTGCGGCGTCGTAATCGACACACCACCTGCTACAGCTAAGTCACACTGAAAGTTGAGCAGATCTTGGCACGCGTAGATGATAGCCACTAAAGAGGTTGAGCAGAATGTTCCTACACTGAGACTCGGCCCCTTCAAATTCAGCTTGTAGGATGCCATTGTCGTTAAAAAATCTTTTTCATTAGCCAGCATCACCTGAAAGGCTCCAACCCGTTCGATGATCTCAGGTCGGCCACACAGGTGTTCTGCAAAATAGGTATTCTGTCCGGATCCTGCGTACAAACCCACTAACCCTGATGTCGTCTCTGGCACATAACCAGCGTGCTCCAGCGCCTCCCATACCAATTCTAAAAACACTCGATTCTGAGGATCCATCACTTCCGCCTCCCGAGGGGTGATCCCAAAGAAGGCAGCATCAAATGTCTCTGCTCCCTCCACAATGCCCCGCGCTCTGACATAATCAGGATCCTGCCGCAGTTCAACATCGATATTAGGATCCAACTGTGACTCTTCAAAAAATGTAATTGACTCAACCCCACCGCACAGATTCTGCCAGAGCTCTTCGGGTGAGTTGGATCCTGGAAAACGGCACGCCATGCCAATCAGGGCAATCCCGTCCATCACCTGTGGGGGATCTTGGTGAGGATCTTGGTTGAGGTTGATAAGTTGAGTATCAGACATTGTAAATACCTCACTAACGCTGATTACGTCGCCGAGACCGAGCAGCTCGTTGTTGTTGAGCTCGATCTTGAAACTGTTGACGGGATGACGGCCCAGGATCTGCTTGCGAAAGAGTTAGAGCCAACTGTTCAATGGTTGGATTTTCGTATACTTTCACGGGAGTAGTGGTCATTCCCAGCTGAGTTTGCATCGCTTCAACGAGTCTTAGACTCAAAACAGAGGATCCTCCCAACTCGAAGAAGTTGTCTTTAATACCTATAGGATCCGTCAGTAGCAACTGAGACCATAAATTGGCTAGCTGAGTGTGCAACTCGGTTTGAGGCGCCACATAGGGTTGCGATAGAGCGGGTCGTTCGTGAGAGGGGGGTGGCAACGCTCGACGGTCCACCTTGCCGCTAGGTGTGAGTGGGAACGCCTCTAATTCAACAACGATGGCCGGAACCATGTAATCTGGGAGCTGCCCTTGCAAAAACGGACGTAAGTCCCCACTCGATACCGAAGCTCCAGGATCCCAAACAACGTAGGCGACTAACCGTTTCTGTCCGGGCTCATCTTCCCTCACCGTCACCACCGCTTGCTGAACGTGAGGGTGTGTATTGAGAGCTGATTCGATTTCACCCAGTTCAATCCGAAAGCCACTAATCTTAACTTGGTGATCAATTCGCCCCAAAAACTCAATACTACCGTCAGGAAGGTACCGAACTAAGTCACCCGTTTTATATAGATATCCTGCACTTAATTGTGGATCCTGCACAAACTGTTGTCGTGTCTTTTCTGGGCTATTAAAGTAGCCGAACCCCACTCCAGCGCCACCAATGTAAAGCTCGCCCGCGACTCCGATAGGTTGGAGTTGACGGTGATTGTTCAGCACAAATAGCTGAGTATTCCAAATGGGCTTTCCAATCGGGACACTGGCTCGGTCACGACTCCCTATTAGACTTAGCCGATGAAATGTGCACACATCTGTACACTCAGTTGGGCCATAACTATTCACAACCGTAGCCTGACAAAGGGGAGATAGCAGCCAAGGTTCTAGGCTCGGCACTTGAATCGGCTCACCCCCCAAAAACACATGTCTAAGGGGAGAGAGGTCTCGATACCCTTGTTTTTCTGCTGCCAATAGAATGAGATTGAAGGCAGTAGGTGTGCAATTCAACCAACTGATTTGATGACGGTCGACCTGCTTGACGATTTCGTAAGGATCATAGGCACCAGGAGAGGCAAGATACAGAGTTGATCCAAGACACAACGGCGCAAAAACGTTTTTCTGGGTTAAATCAAAGCTCAGTGACGAAATTAGTAATGTATTCCCTGCTAGCTGAAATTCTTCGATATACCAGGACACTAGATTGACAAATCCTTTGTGAAAAACGCCTGCCCCTTTCGGTTTACCTGTGGATCCTGACGTGAAAATCGCGTAAATCAAACTATCTGAAGTCGTCGTGTTATCGAGAGGCAACGCCGATTCCTGGCTAATCACAGGCCAATCTGCATCCAAACACACGATTTGAAGCGACCCTGCAGAGGAAACTAGTGTCTGGCTGATCTCCTGTTTTGATACTAAAAACCGCATCTGGGCTTCAGTCATCATCATGGTCAACCGCTCTTGTGGATACTCAGGATCCAAGGGAACATAAGCCCCGCCGGCCTTCAGGATCCCTAACACCCCCACCACCATGTCGACCGACCGCTCGATACAGACACCTACCCACTCCTCAGGCTGCACACCTAGAGATCTCAAGTAATGAGCTAACTGATTGGCCCGAGTGTTCAATTCTCCATAGCTCAGCTGCTGGTCTCCGCATACGACGGCTATAGCATCAGGATCCTGACTAACCTGCGCTTCAAATAACTGATGGATGCAGTCCTGAGGATAGTCTGTCGCAGTATCGTTCCACTCACTGAGTAACTGGTGCCGCTCCAGTTCTGTCAGGATCGGGATATCACTTATAGCGTGCTCAGGATCCTTGGTAACTGCAGTTAACACAACTTGAAAATGACCACTCATCCGTTCAATTGTGGCCGGGCCAAAGAGATCGGCGTTGTAGTCCCAAGTTCCCTCCCAACCCTGGGCAGTCTCTCGTACGAGTAGAGCAATATCATATTGAGATGTAAGGGTTTGGCTCTGGCTGCCATCGACCTGAGGATCCGGCCAAATCACTATGGCTTGAAAAAGAGGGGCATGGCTGCGGTTGCGTTGAAGTTGGAGAGTATTAAGGATCTGTTCCAGTTCCACCGGGTTGTTGGCAGCTGCTTGAGCTGTTGCCCTAACCTGATGGAGTAACGCCTGAAAGCTCAGATTTGCTTCGATTTGGATCCGAAGAGGCCGGCTATTGGCAAGTTTAAAAGATGTGTCGAGAGCTCCGATGACAATATCTGACTGACCACTGTAGCGGTGCAGGATAACAGCAAAGCCAGCGAGGAGCGCCATCACCAGAGTTGTACCAGCCTGATCAGTGAGATGGGTGAGGGGAGCAATGATGTCAGAGCTGAGTAGGAACCAGAGGCGACGACGGCAGTCCGTGTAAACACCAGGACGAGGCCGATCCGTCGGTAATTGCAGGAGTTGAGGGGTCCCTGCTAGCTGGCGTTGCCAGTACTCAAGCCGTGTGTCCCCACTCTCAACAGCTGGGTGGGACAAGGATCCTATCGGGGTATCCATCTTATTTGCCATGCGGAGAGCCCTCATCACTTGACCGAAATGTTACGGATAGGCAGAGTACCTCTGAACAGCAGTATCTTACCCTTCCACCACTCCATGACATCACGCTCGAAAACTTGTCGTAAGCTGGAGGGGCACCGCGATAGCTGTAACTCAGGAACCCACCATGACGGATCCCCGCTCCATGTCCACCTCCACCCAGGATCCTAAGGCCCTTCGTCGGTCTCTACGCAACTCAGACAGCTACTTTGCCAAAGGATTCACCGAGCACAAAGATGATGTCGAAGGCGAAATTAAATCCACCTACCACAGCCCATTAATTGAATTCATCCGAACTAATGGGCATACCTATCAAGAAGGGGACACCACTATTCGTTTGGCCCAGGCCTTTGGATTTTGCTGGGGTGTAGATCGAGCCGTGGCCTATGC
>CAYUEE010000174.1:0-6047 GCA_964443615.1 uncultured bacterium
ATATACTCTCGGTAAGGCTGATCTACAGCGGCGAGCTATGGGTAAGAATAAAGTAGCCGAGATGGAAAAGCAGCGCAGTATTTTTCTGGATGGAGCAGCACAAAATGATGTGAATCCTAAGGTAGCTGAAACCTTGTTTGACCAGATGATTGCGTTTGCAGAGTACTGTTTTAACAAATCTCACTCGACAGCTTATGGATTCATCACGTTCCAAACTGCCTATCTGAAAGCGAATTATCCAACGGAATACATGGCTGCATTGTTGTCATCTATTGGTGGTGATCAAGATAAATTGCAGCGATATATTGCCTACTGTACAGCGACTGGAATTGAAATCCTACCGCCAGATGTTAATCGATCAGGCTTGGACTTTACACCTCTGAAGCAGAAAATTTTATTTGGCCTAGGGGCTGTGAAAAATATTGGGGATGCCGCAATTGAAAACATCTTGGTCGCACGGGCAGCAGACGGATCCTTTACCTCTCTAGCTAATTTTTGTGAGCGTGTAGATTTGCATAGTGTCAACCGGCGGGGCATTGAAGCGTTGATTTATGCAGGTGCCTTTGATCGGATCAAAACTAATCGAAAACAGTTGATTGCCGATTTAGAGCCGACTCTGACTTGGGCCGTCGATCGGGCGAAGGCGAAGGCTATTGGCCAAACCAGCCTCTTTGATTTAATCGGAGGATCCTCTACAGGTGAGTCTAGCTATGCTGACGCCCCCCAAGCGCCATCCACTGAAGATTATTCAGAACCAGAAAAGTTGAAATTAGAGAAGGAATTAATCGGTTTCTACATTTCGGATCATCCCTTGAAGAGTGTGTACGAACAGGCCCGGATCCTGGCTCCCGTTAACTTATCCCGGATTGGGGAGAGCCCAGCGGATACGATCATTTCAGCAATTGCCCTCGTCAATGGCATCAAGGCGGTGACAACAAAAAAAGGTGATCGAATGGCGATTTTACAGCTTGAGGATCTCAGTGGGAGCTGTGAGGGTGTTGTATTTCCCAAGACCTACGAGCGTTTGAATGGCCAATTTGAAGTGGATCAGCAACTCATGATCTGGGCTAAAGTGGACCATCGCGATGAGCAGTCACAACTGATAATTCTAGATGTTGAACCTCTAGAGCAGATGCGAGTTGTGCAGGTGAACTTGGGGGCTCAGCAAGCGTCAGATATTCAGTTCTGCTACCAGTTACAAGGGATCCTAAATCAGCAGCGTGGCGAGCAGGATGAGAGTCGGATCCCTGTGGTGGTCACTATTGTACAAGGATCCCAACATCGCTTGGTTCGGCTGGGTGGACAATTTCGAGTTAAGAGTGCCGATGCGACGGTGACTGCTCTACAGTCTGCTGGGTTTGAAGCAGAGGCTCTAGCCCTAGTTAGCCAATAAAGATCCTGCGGCTGAGATGATGGATCCTCTACTGTGAAACCTAGATATGTAGCACTCAGACTTCAATTGTTAGGTGACAAACGCTCCCTCACAGTGGTGCAAGGGATCCGACGAGCCTCTTATTGATTGCTCGGAGCAGCACAAAGGATCCCCAGTGCTACGTATTGATCGCTCCGATCTACATAAAGGATCCCTGCTGCTACATATTGATCGCTCCGAGCAGTAGAGGGATTCCCCTATGGTGCAGATTGATCTCGGCAGGTGCAGATGGATCCCTGGTAGCGAGCGACAAAGGCATTTGGTGAGAAGCCGACTAAACTGTCTTACATTTCAAGTCTGCGTGCTGTAGATGTAGAATCTAGCCATCGCCTGCATAGGTTATCTCATGTCTCTAGAACGATTGCGTCAGTGGATCAATAACTTTCTCATTGCCGATCTCCTCGTTGTCGTCTTCGGCTTCTCCTGGTTTGTCTTCTCTGTCTCTGGTGCCTTTATGGGAATTCCGTTAGGTTACAACACGTGGTCTAAACTCTGGGTCCCTCTCTTTCAACCAGCATTAGGGATCCTGATGGCGGGGGCTCTGATTTCCGGCCTCTGGGGGTGGATTGCTAAAAAGATAGAGCAACGTCAGGATCCTGAGTCGGGATCTTGAGTCTCAAGATGTCTCTGCATTCGGTTGACTCTCTAAACTTAGTTGATACGCTAACTTCTCAGCCAAGGCCTCAATCCATGCCTGATCCCGTTGTGTCAAACTCCGAGGGGTATCGGTTCCCACAATGACGACCCCTTGACTAGCAATTGGCTGACACAGCACTGACTGCGTGTTTTCAGGGAAATAGGTTGTGAACTCGGCTTTGGCTGGGAATAGTTTGAGATCTACAAGGTAAATGGCCCGCTGAGTTGACATTGCACGTGTCATGATCGTTTGGGCCATTAACTCTTGCCTCGGCTTAAGCACTGGAAACACCCCCCGCCGTAGGATCACCGTCCCCTGCACCCAAATCACCACACTCCGCGCCGATGTCAACTTGAGAATCGATTTCGATAGCCACCCCAACTCCATCTTCAAAGACTCGGATCCCTCAATATTCAATTCAAACTGGGGTTCACCAACCAACGCAACTGACTCTGGTGCCTGAGGTTGAATCTGCCGCCACACCAACCCCGTTAAGATCAACAGCACACTCAACAGGATCCCAATGGCATCGGACCGGGACTGACTGGAGACCAAATCCGGTGTGAAACCAATTCGATTAATGATAAGAATTCCGCTACCTATCCCTCCAGCCAGCAGTGGCAAATACCGCCACAGGGAGCTCACAGGTGGGCTCTGAGATAACCTTTGCGGTGAACTCGGAGAGGATCCTTGCGTCATATCAGGGCCTAGCGGTCTACCAGAACTGCTTGTAGTGCTGATCTCACATCCGGGTACTGAAATGTGAAACCGGCCTGCTGCGCCCGAGCTGGAACCACCCGCTGCCCTGTCAGCACTACCTGAGCCGATTCTCCCAGCGCGACCTCCAACACAAACGCCGGTACCGGTAACCATGACGGCCGCGCAATCACTTGCCCCAGCGTCTGACAAAACTCCGCCATCTTGACTGGATGAGGTGCCGTACCGTTGAGGACACCAGAGACAGCTGAGGCGTTTATCGCAAACAGGATCAGATTCACTAAATCGGACCGATGGATCCAAGACACCCACTGCTCACCGCTGCCAATAGGCCCTCCGACAAAGGATTGAAACGGCCCTAGCATCTGTCCCAATGCCCCACCGTCAGGCCCTAACACAATCCCCGTTCGCACAATTACGCAACGCACCCCCATAGCTTCCACTTGGCGAGCCTCAGCCTCCCAGTCAATTGTCAGTTTTGCTAAAAAATCCTGCCCCGATTCACTGGATTCATCCAGGGCGGTATCCGACTGCCGGGGTCCGTAGTAGCCCACCGCCGACCCGCTCACAAGCACCTTGGGCTTAGGATCCATGCGTCCAATGGCAGCAACTAAGCACCGAGTGCTCTCAATCCGACTGTCCCGGATGGCAGCCTTCTTCTCCGGTGTCCAGCGGGAGCCCACCAACGATTCTCCCACTAAGTTGATAATGGCCTCGGATCCTTGCAAATGCGTAACCCAACTTTGCGGGTCTAGAGGCTGGTAAGGGACAAGGGTAAGAGATGCAGAGGATCCTAAGATCTGGCGAGCTTGGGGGCTGTTGCGGGTTAACACTGTCACCGACTGTTGTTGCGCTAACAACTCAGACACTAGGCAACGACCAACAAAGCCTGTTCCCCCTGTTACAACCACTTTCATATTGCTTAACCTTAGGACTACACTCAATATGTGGACAGTTGCCTTAGAATCTAACCTTCAAAAGACTCTGACTCTCAAAGGACTCTAACTCTCAAAGGACTCTGACTTTCGGGCAACTCCAACCGTCAGCAGGCTCCAACTTTCAAAGTGTATTGCGGATCCTGGCTTTGAGGACCTAACCTTTTCAGAACCTGACCGTTGAGAACCTAACCGTTGAGGACCTAGCCGATCAGAGTCTAACTAGGATCAATCCGCATCAACACCTGACCAAACTCAATCGGCTTTGCATTGACCACTAGAATTTCAGCAATTCGCCCATCCACTTCAGCTTCAATTTCATTCATCAACTTCATCGCTTCAACAATACATAGGGTTTGCCCTTTCTGAACCCGGTCTCCCAGTTTGACAAAGTCAGCTTCACCAGGGGCCGGCGCAGTGTAAAACGTCCCAACCATAGGCGCCACTATGTCCACCCAATGCGTAGGTGGTTCCGCTGCTTGAGGTGGACTAGCAACAGGGGCTGCAGGAGCTGGAGCTGCAACAGGGGGAGAAGGGGCGGGGGTAGCAACCATCGCAGCAGGCGAGGGCATTACCTCTACGGTAGGTACGGATGCTTTACGCAATGAGAGGCGAAAAGTATCAGATTCAAGAGTAAGTTCGACAACACTACTCTCGTCCAAGGCAGACAGGAGCTGTCGAATTTCTTGCCAGTTGACGGAATCCAAGAGCGTATTCAACTCCTTGTCGCAACGATGAAGACTACCAAAACTGAACTCTTAATTGACTCGTGACCAGAGGGATCTACTCACGACCTAGATAGCTGTCCGAACGAGTATCTACTTTAATACGCTCACCCACCTTAATAAACAAAGGAACTTGGATCTCAGCCCCTGTTTCTAACTTAGCGGGTTTAGTTCCACCTGTAGCAGTATCACCCTTAACCCCTGGATCCGTTTCGGTGACTTCCAGGATGACAGTGGAAGGAAGTTCCATCGCAATCACTTGAGTGTTCCAGCGCAGGACCGAGACTTCCATTTCCTCCTTGAGGTACTTTACCTGGTCCCCAATCTGAGCCGCTGACATGGGAGATTGCTCGTAGCTTTCCATATCCATGAACACGAAGTCATCCCCTTCTTGATAGAGGTACTGCATGTCAATCTTTTCGACCTGTGCCGCCGGGACCATTTCACCTGCCCGAAAGGTTTTTTCCTGCGTGTTACCCGACTGCATATTTTTGAGTTTGGTACGGACAAAGGCCGCGCCCTTCCCCGGTTTCACGTGTAGAAATTCAATCACTTTCCACGGGCTACCGTCCATCTCAATTGAGGTACCAGGACGCAAATCGTTGCTCGAAATCATGGGTTGTAATGGATCGGGGAAACAATCGCCTTGATTGTACCGTGTCGATTGCCCGAATCTCTGGATGAGTTGAGATTCCTCATCTCGCCGGAGGGATCCTGATATAGGGCTCCAGTACAGATTGGGTTTCTTTTAATCTGGGCATCTCTAATTGATGGGAGGGCGACGGCAGTAGTTTGGCAACGCCTCTGACCAATGGGGACGGAACGAATGCTGATGAGCCCTCTTGGCCAACCGCACAATAGAATCAACCGGCGGTGCCGTGGCAAATTGACCGGCATCAACGACAACACACGGATCCGTTTGCGCTGCAACCGTTTGCTGCCAATCTATCTGGCTCCACAACTGATCGGGGACGACCTCAACCAAGCCCCCATCAGATCCCCGAGCGTAAATGCCGCCGTACCACTCACCTCGCAAGGCATCCAACTCGACAGCAACTAAGGATCCGGCATCCTGTTCTGTTTTACCAACGAGACAAGCCTCCGCCATAGCCGCTAGAGACGAAAGGCCAAAAACAGGGATCCCTAATTCAGCCCCAAGACTCCGGGCAACTGTAACTCCTAACCGGCACCCAGTAAAGCTTCCAGGCCCCACAGCAACACCCACCCCAGCTACCTGCAACCAAGACAGAGGCGCCATAAACTCAGCCAGATAGGGGTGCAAATACTGCGCCATACTCCGCCCTAAATCCCAACACTGGGAGCGAGCGTGTGACCTAGGGGGTGTAGGGTCCAACTCATCTAGAGCAAGCCCCAAAGTCAGAGTTGTGGTGTGGATCCCAAGGATCCATTGGGAAGGTGTCAAGATGCTCGGATCCTGGCGAGGTGAGACACCAGTAACACTGACATATTGCGACACATCCCCACACACTCCCGAATCAGAAACTTGACGAAACTTAATAGGGGTTCTAGGGTAAGTATGTACATTGCTTCCTATCGGAGCCTGCAATTATGACTACAGTTGTTAAGCGCCGCTCTAGCGC
>CAYUEE010000175.1:0-5945 GCA_964443615.1 uncultured bacterium
GGTCGAACTCAACAAAAAAACACTAGGGATTGTTGGTCTGGGTCGCATTGGCTCTCACGTAGCACATGTAGCGACAGCTTTGGGGATGAAGATACTAACCTACGATCCTTATGTTTCCGTGGAGCGGGCTCAACAGGTGGGGGCACGCCTTGTTGATTTCAAAACATTGGTCCAGGAAGCTGATTACATCACGCTACACATTCCCAAAACGCCAGATACTACGAATTTGTTTAACGCAGAAATCTTCAAGATCATGAAGCCGACTGCTCGCCTTATCAATTGCGCCCGAGGAGGTCTCATTGATGAGCAAGCTCTTTATGATGCTCTCAGTAGTAAGACCATTGCTGGGGCTGCCCTAGACGTGTTCGAGTCGGAACCTCTGAAAGAGTCTATCCTGTTCAAGCTTGGGAAAGAAGCCATTCTTACTCCCCACCTGGGTGCGTCCACCGAAGAAGCACAAGCTAACGTCGCTATCGATGTGGCCGAGCAAATCCGTGACGTCCTTTTGGGCCTGCCAGCTCGTTCGGCTGTCAATATTCCTGGCCTACAGCCTGACATTCTTGAAAAGCTCAAACCTTACCTCGATCTGGCCGAAACGCTCGGTAATCTAGTGGGGCAATTAGCGGGTGATCGGGTCAATCAGCTGGAGATCCGACTGCAAGGTGACTTGGCCGAAAAAGATAGTCAACCCATGATCATTGCTGTTCTTAAAGGCTTGCTTACCTTAGCTCTCCGAGAACGCGTTAACTTTGTCAATGCTCGAATGGCGGCCACTGAACGAGGGATCCGGGTAGTGGAAACTCGGGATCCAGCAGTTAGAGATTATACCGGATCCATTCACCTCACTGCTCATGGTCCCACCGGACCTCGCTCAGTCTCAGGTGCTCTAATTGGCGAGTATGAGGTTCGCATCACCCAAATTGATCAATTCCCCATCAACGTTCCACCCTCAGGCAATATGCTCATGACGGTACACCGCGATATGCCGGGCATTATTGGCAAAATCGGCACCCTACTGGGAGCTTACAATGTGAACATTGCCAGCATGCAGGTGGGTCGCAGGGTGATTCGGGGCGATGCTGTGATGGTATTGAGTCTGGATGATCCTTTACCGGACGGCATTTTGGAAGAGGTGAAGAAAGAACCTGGGATCCGAGATGCGTTTGTTGTTAACCTATAGTTCAATCTGATACTCACACTTGATAAACCGTCTTGATCGGTTGATGCCTTGGAATCTGTTGACGTTACGGCTTGATAGTACGAACGTGATGCCACAGTCAAGGTTATTGCTTGGATTAGTGGGCTTGGGTCAAGTTTCAGAGAGTGAGTTGATGCCGAGACTGTGATGAGTCAAACCAGTGGCCCTTTTTGAGATATGTGGTGTATGGAGGGGCATTTTAAGAATCCTGGTTGTCAAAGCATTACAGGCATGGATACGATTAACTCTATTGGCTGGAGGCAGACGCAATGATTGAGATGCATGTTGCTGGGATTGCGGTGGATGCCGTTAGCCAGACACCTATCATCATTCTGAGGGATACCTTCGAGCGTCGAGCCTTGCCAATTTGGGTTGGTCGAGCAGAAGCGAATGCAATCTTGCAAGCCCTTGAGGATCAAAAGCCATCCCGTCCCATGACCCATGATCTCATTTTGAATTCATGGGATACCTGGGGCATTAAGGTTGAACGGATTGTGATCCACGCCTTAATGGACAGTACGTTTTATGCTGTGCTCACAACGATTCAAGGTGAGAAGAAGCAGGAAATTGACTGCCGTCCCAGTGACGCAATAGCTATTGCTTTGCGAGCCAACGTCACAATCTGGACTGTTGAAGAGGTCATTGCGGAAGCGTCTCTACCCCTGAACCAGGACGCTGATGATGCGGAACGGGAAGAATTTCGCAAGTTCGTGGAAAATGTCAATCCTAGTGACTTTACGTCTAGCCGACCAGCCTCTGACTCCTCATCTAGTGAATCAGTGTAGGTGTTCAAACTTACATAATCTTTAGCAACCCTGATACTTGTCTAGGTCACGATGAGGATGGGAGTTGGCTTTATTAGAGGGTAAAGTCAGAGGAGTAGGTTCGCTAGCTCAGGTCAACACTCTTCCGGATAATCCGATGCAATTCTAGGATTGGTTAGTCTAAAAATCGTTGATCAAGTGTTTCTTGATCACTAGTATCGAACAGGTTGTCCCAGTCTGTATTTCTAACCGCCTGAGTGAAGACAAATAGGGACAAGGCGAACGGGAATACGACGCCAAGAAAACCAGCGAACCCCAGAGCACCGGATATCATGCGAGCTCGCTCCTGTTCTCCTCGTCGTACCGTCGTAGCTGCTGCGGTCAACCCACCCGAGGCAGCACCACTCACGAAGGATCCTCCAACTCCCAAAATGATAGAGGGGATCAGCCAAAATTCGACCGATTCAAACTTGATGGCGGGTACGAAGGTGGGTAGCACCCAAAAACAGATGACCTCTAAGACTAACCAGGTGAACATAGAGGCGATAATACTTTTCCGCGATTCCTCACCAGCGTCTTTCATGGGACCTCCGAAACTTAAGTCGATAGAGTAATTTAAGAGTGAGTAGCTTTGTGAAGCTTAAGCAATTACTGATGATTGTAGATCCTGGTGTCTCGCTTGGGCATTCTGTAAAGCCTCTGCTACGACACTAAAGCCGGTCCCCCCAGCACTTGTTCTGGCGGCAACAACTTGGTGAGGGGCAATTGCTGTATAGATATCATTGCTGAAGACTGGATCAAAGCTTTGCCAGCGGCTCAGAGGGAGATCTTGCAGCAGGATCCCTTCGTTCAAACAGGTTTTGACAATCTGCCCGACAAGATCATGAGCAGACCGGAAGGGCATCCCTCGCTTGACCAGGTAATCGGCTACATCAGTAGCATTAGAGAAATCCTGGGTGACGGCAATGGCTAGTCGTTCACGTTGGATGACGATTCCCTCTTTCAAAAGGATCCCCATAGCATTCAGACAGTGCTTGAGCGTATCCGCTGTATCGAAGACACCCTCTTTATCTTCTTGGAGATCCTTGTTGTAGGCCAGGGGAAGACCTTTGAGTGTAATGAGGAGACTCTGGAGGTGACCCACCACACGACCGACTTTGCCGCGAATGAGTTCTGGTACATCTGGGTTCTTTTTCTGGGGCATGAGGCTAGAGCCAGTAGCACAGGCATCTGTCAGTTGAACAAACCCAAATTCCTGTGAGGACCAGACGATTAACTCCTCTGAGAGGCGGCTAAGGTGGACCATAATGAGGCTAGCGGCGGTGTGGAACTCCACAACGAAGTCACGATCACTGACCGCATCTAAACTATTGGCAGTAATGCTCTCGAAGCCCAAAAGGTGGGCGGTCAACTGCCGATCAATGGGTAATGGGGTGCCTGCCAGTGCTCCCGATCCTAGAGGTGATACATTAGTTCTCTGTTTCACTTGGGTGAGACGTTCCCCATCACGCTGTAGCATTTCTACGTAGGCGAGTAAATGGTGGGCTAGGCTGACGGGTTGAGCGCGTTGGAGGTGAGTGTATCCGGGCATCAAGGTTTCGAGGTGCTCCTGCGCTAGCTCAAGTAGGATCCCTTGTAAGTGCCAGACGGATCCTTGGAGTTGCTGAATGCGGTCCCTCAGGTAGAGGCGGAGGTCAGTGGCAACTTGATCATTACGGGAACGCCCAGTGTGAAGCTTTTTGCCGATATCGCCAATTAATTCAATTAGCCGCCGTTCGACAGCATAGTGAACATCCTCAGCTTCGGGAGAGGGAGTAAAGGTGCCTGCTTTCACCTCTGCTTGAATATGTTGAAGACCCTCCCGGATCTTCGTCGCTTCGTCAAGAGTGATGATGCCGCATTGGCCTAACATTTGGGCGTGAGCCAAGGATCCTTCAACGTCGTAGGGAAGGAGTCGCCAGTCAAACCCAATGCTGGCATTGAACAGCGCAATATCAGGATGGAGGGCACTGTCAAAGCGCTGACTCCAGGGTTGGGCAGAGGGCATCTCTGGGGATGACGAAGCGGTCACGGATGGGCCTTGGCAAACATTGGGGATGATAATACCATGCACTCTCTGCCGTAAGGCTGTCTGAGATTATGGAGTTAAGGGGCGATTAGCTCGAGTGGGCCCGTGAGGCGGAGACTCTGAAATAGATGATCTTGTGAGTGGGAATCTGTTAAATTACCAAGGCATGCACTAGATCGGGTGAATACCTCAACCTATTAGTCATCAACCTATTAGTCAAAAGTTACAAAATGTGAGAAGACTCACTTCCCAGACAAGTTTAATCGAGTAGACTACAGAACGGTGTGAAGTGGTGTTGTTAGTTATGATTAAGGACTTCTTCAGTCTGGCGATTGCTGTTCTTGTCCTCTGGGCTAGTCAAGCTGTGGCAGATATGGTGCTCTCACATGATCCTGCAGATGCTCTACTGCCTGAATCTTTCAATGCCTCCCGTTAGAGTGATGGTAGTATTCCAATGCTCTGGTACCAGGAGTCTGTGATGTCAAAATTTTCAGCATTAGAATCTCCGGCATTGGGATCCACAAAAGGCAGCTCCTTCAGGATCCTGTAGGCGGATCCTATGGACTTACCGAAGAGCACAGACAGCACGAAGCAGTCAGTATGAAGCTCGTTAAGGATGCCTGAGTCGAACTATGGCCACTTCCAAACCCCGTGTACAAGGGTACATTCCAGCCGAGTTAGCTCAGACCTTGCTTGAGTGGAGGAAGGCTCATAATCTGTCAGAGTCGCAGGCACTCGCCCAAATTATTCAAGCTTTTTTCGCAGGGCAAACGGTGAATACCCTATTCACCTCAGATTCAACGCCGCTGTCAGAATTAGTAGCTGAAGTTGAGGAATTACGGCATCGAGTTGAGGTCGTTAACCAAGATCATGTGCAACTAGTTGAGACTCTCTGGGGTGGAGAAGAGGCTGATGTCTCTTTCGATGCAGTGCTTGAGGCGCTAGACTATCATCAAAAGTTTCTAGAGTCATTACATCAATCTCTGCAGGCTCAATCCCACGCCACTCAAACCTCAGTTGCCAATTTACAAGCTCAGATTGATGAACTTCGCGATCCCAACTATGCAGCGATGGATCCAGGGGGTTCAGTGACATGGCATGTTTCAGGATCCTGTGCGTTTCAGGTAGGAGATTGGGTAAAGTATTACTCTAGAGGGCAAAACTTAGTTGAACAAATTATTGAAATTACTCCCACTGACCAGGGCATTCACATGCTATTACTGCCGAGTGGTCGAATTATTGATGGAGAGCAGGAGTTAGACCGTTTTCCCGAAACCATGGTGGTGCCTTACATTGCTGAGGTAAATCAGGAGCCATCTGAACTCGATTCTGCTGATTAGGTTTAGCACGGGTAAATCTCAATTATTAGGGCTTGTGAGTCACCGTGCCGAGCGATACCATTTCACAAGCTGTTCAGGCTTGACTCCCAATCGGTAACTAGCCCGTAACACTTGCATCATGCCAATGGTTCGCCAAGGTCCATACGTTTGAAATCGTCGACTAGACGTTAAAATGGGTCCTCTGAGAAAAGCAGTCCGTCCAATAGCCTTTAATCGTCCTGACATTTCCAAATCCTCCATCAAGGGATAGGGTGGAAACCCCTCCAAGCGCTGAAAGATAGATGTACGGACAAAGATCCCCATATCACCTGTGAAATAGCCAGTTAATCGACTGCGTGTATTGATGCCCCAACTAATCAAAGGGTAAGGCCATTGCGCAGAGTCAAGCTTGACTTCAAATCGTCCTCCTACTGTATCAGGATCCTGCATGGCCCATCGGATCGTGTTGAGGGCTTGAGGAGGTAATCGGGTGTCTGCATGGAGAAACAGAAGGATACGAGCATCTGTACGGGCACCTCCCCAATTCTATTTCATCGCTCGTCAGGCTGATGGAGAGGATTCAACATGAAGCGGAA
>CAYUEE010000176.1:0-5666 GCA_964443615.1 uncultured bacterium
GATGACGGGAGCGGCGGCGTTCTGCCTCTTCATCACAGGGGTGGGGGGGTGGGTATTCGCAGCGGGCATCAGTGGGCTGGTGTTTCTGGGACAGTTGGAATACTTCAAGCTAGTGCAGGCAAAAGGGACTGCTCCGGCGATGCGAACGTCGATGGTGCTCTCGCAGGTGTTGGTGGTTTGTCAGTTAGTGAAACCGGAGTGGGCGAGTCCGGTGTTTACGGTGTGCGGATCCGTGATTTGCTTTTATCTGTTGTTCAAGCCAGAAGTGGCCACAATTGCAGATGTAGCGACCTCAGTGCTGGGTTTTTTCTACTGTGGCTACCTACCGAGTTTCTGGATTGTGGTGCGGTCCTTGCCCATGGAGACCACAGGAAATGGATTTCAAATTAGCTTATTATCCTACGCCTGCATCATCTCTGCGGACATTGGAGCTTACGTGATTGGCCGGTTTGCAGGAAAAACGAGTCTTTCGATCATCAGTCCTAAGAAAACGGTCGAAGGTGCCATTGGTGGTATTGCGTTGAGTATGGCAATTGCGTTGACGGGGGCCTACTTTATTGGGTGGCCTTGGTGGTGGATCTCCGGCGGGATTATTGGGTTTTTAATTGGGATCACAAGTTTGTTGGGAGATTTAACCGAATCTCTGATGAAGCGGGATGCGGGTGTGAAGGATTCAGGGGATTTGATTCCTGGCCATGGCGGGATCCTAGATCGAGGAGATAGCTATGTATTCACAGCTCCGTTGGTGTACTACTTTATGGTGGTTCTACGAGCATTAGAGTCTTCGTTGCTGACTTAGCTAGGGCTGGAACCAGCAATGGTGGCGAGGTAGGACTCCTGAACTGACCTTAATTGACGAGATCATCAGTCAACGCACTCAGGAAGTCATTGGTACCGATGTAGCTTTAGGGGGCAATCCTAAACTGGGATCATGTTCCTGCCGTCGGAAGAATAGGCTCAGGCTTGAACGTAATTGTGAAGGATGTCCCTTGACCAGGAGTACTTTCAACCTCTAAGGATCCTTCTAATTTGCTAACCATGTCTTCAACTAACTGTAAACCCAGTGATTCCCGTGGTTCTACATTGAAATTCTCCGGCAATCCAACTCCATCATCTTTCACTTGAATCTGTAAACTATCGCCCTGGAGCTGACTAGTCACCCATAAATGGCCTTTATCTCGATAAGCAAAAGCATACTTCAAGGCGTTCGTGATCAGTTCATTCAAAATAAGACCGCAGGAAATGGCCTGACTCAGACTAATATAGATGCCAGTCACATCAATCTCAATTTGAACATGATCCTCACTCCAGTTGAGAGAGTTAGAGAGGTTACTCACGAGGTCCTCAATGTACTCCGCTATATCAATCTGTTCAAACTGCTTACTGCCGTATAACCGCTCATGAACTAATGCAATCGACTGGATCCGAGATTGACAATCGGCAAAAGCGGCGGCAACAGAGGGATCCTCTGACGTTGATGCCTGGAGTCGGAGTAAACTCGAAATAATCTGTAGGTTATTTTTGACGCGGTGATGAATTTCTTTGAGTAGAATCACTTTCTCTTTTAGGGAAGCCCGAACCAACTCCTCTGCTTGTTTGCGAGCATGGATATTCGTCAAGGATCCGACCAAGCGAACGGGTGTCCCATCGGTATCACGAACTGCTTTGGCATGAACTTGAAACCATTCATGACTGCCACCTTGAACACGCATTCTTAGCTCGACATAAAAGGGGTGATGGAGTTCTAGATGATTCTCGAAGGTCTGCTCATACAGGATCCGGTCATCAGGATGGATGTGATCATCAAAGAGATCACAATGCGGTGAGGTACTGGCAGGATCTAACCCCAAGAAAGTGAATAACCGTTCTGACCAAAATGTCGCATTCGTTTGGAGATCCCAGTCCCAAATCGCATCATTAGCGGCCTCAATGACCAGATTCAATCGTTCTTCACTCGCGCGGAGAGCCTCTTCCGCCCGGCGTTGGTTCAACGTGCTAGCCAGAATGTTACCTAGTGTCATTAACAGGCTAGTATCTTCCTGTGTCCAAAACCGAGGTTGCCGGATTGCGGCTAATCCTAGAACCCCGAGCATTGTGCGCCGTTCCGCAATCGGGACCAGAATATAAGATTGAACGCCTCGCTCAACCAGTCGTTGCCTCTCGGCCTTGGCCTCTGGCCCTAAGCTGTGGATGCCGTTGACCACCACTGGCTGCAGCCGTCGTAATCGATCGAGTGACCACTTGAACTGATCGGAGTGGATCCGATACCCCTGGTCTGTGAGACGTGATGGAATACCAGGAGCACACCATTCGTAACTCATTTCCAGAATTTGCGGATCCGTGTCGTAAAGGTAGACATAAACCTGGTCAATGCCCAGAAACTCTTGAATGAGTCGCAATGCTTGGGTAATACCCTCATCCACTTGATAAGGCGGCAGATTAATGAATTGACTAGAAATTTGGGTTAGTATAGCTTCGAACTCGGTTTGATACAGCAATGCAGTTTCAATCTGTTTCCGTTCAGATGTATCGCGCGAATTGACGACAATAGCCTGGATATCCTTGTCATCCAGCCAATTTGTCAGCACACTTTCTAACCAGGCCCACTCTTGGTCTGACTGGCGGATCCGGTATTCGATCGCAATGGGAATCCCTCGTTGAGCCTGCACCGCTTCAATTGCTTCAATCACACGTAGTCGGTCATGGGGATGGACATTATCGATAAACTGCTGGCCCCGAAACTCATGACTCACATAACCGAGGATCCTGCTCAGTGCAGGACTATGGTAGTGAACATCTCCAGCTTCATCCATCAGAGAGATGATATCGGAGGAGTTTTGAACTAATGCTCTAAAGTAGGCTTCTCGCCGTTCAAGTTCGACCAAACTGGCCTTGAGAGCTGCCTCAAACTGAAACTGATCAGGATGATCCATAGACAATAACCCGAGCCCATGTATCAACAATAACACGGACATTGAGTTCCTGAGCTCATTTAGTCGTTTCACAAAACCCTGAGAATACCGCCCTGAGCCTAGAGCTTAGCCCTAAGATCTAACGAAACGCGGAAGATCGATGCCTTGATCCTTAGCTCGACGGGCATGTATCGAGTGCGACTGTGTAAAGGCCGTGACTGGAAGCAACTCAGCTTGAGGGTGAGGAGTGTCGTCTTGCTCTTTCGTGACGACAGCTGTCGTGGTTCTCACGGGTTGCAGGGGTAACTTAGAGGTTGTCTGTAGGTTGGCTCCTGCAGATTTTGCTTTGGGAGAGACTGATGAACCCGTGAATTCCCGAGCCGTTGTCCGTTCAAGCGCAGCCTTAAGCCTCAAGTTGTGCTGCTGCTGCTCAGTAATTTTCTCCTTCAAGGCGTGAATTTCGGCTCCCAGCTCTGCAGTAGAGTGAGAATGGGCTTCGATCTGAATGTGCTTCTGGGACAAAGCAGCTTCTAGCTGTGCCTTGTCACGCTGTAGCTGCTGCAACTGTTGCTGTGCCGCTAAAAAGTCTGGCAGCCTACTTTCGTACTCGTCCACCTGCTGCTGCAACTTAGGGAGTCTAGCCTCTGCTGTAGATAGACGCGTTTGCAGGTGATGGTAAGCCTCATAGAGAGTATTGTAGGAGCGAACATGACTGGCAGCTTCCTCCTGAGCTTGCTCAACTTGTTGAAGCAGAGTGCACCGCTCGGTCTCCCACTGATGAGAGCAATTTTGATGGTTCTGTTCCTGTTGAGAGACCAATAGCTGGCATTCATTCAAACGGGTATTGAGAGTGTCGACTTGTTGGTGAAGCACTTGACGTTCCTCTTGCCAGCGCTGCTCCGTTTCAGCTTCCGTTTCAGCATAGCCCTCCAGTCGCGCCTCCAGATGCTCCCTCTGCTCATGCCAGGCTGTTTGCTGGCTAGTGTAAAGAGCCTGAAGTTCATTTAATTCAGCTTGAGTCTCAGTAATTTGAGTTCGAGCCAGTGAGAGCTCCGCCTTGTATCGCTGCAGCATATCCACTCGCTTCTGGGCCAAATCTTCAGCCTCCAATCGAGACGCTTGAAGATCCTGCCGCTCATGCTCCCATTGCCGTCGTTCTTGGCCAAACGCCAACTGCTGCTGTTCAAGAGTTTCCTGCAGGGTCTCAATCTCCCGCCGCTGGCGCTCATTCAACTTCTGGCGAGCAGCGACTTGAGCCTCCAAATCGCTAGTCAGGACCTTAAACTGCTGATTCTCAGCCTGCAAAGGCTGGAGAGTGGACTCTTCAAAACTGGACTGAGCGAGAGCTTGTGCTTCCAGTTCACAGAGGCGGTGTTGCAGACTCTCAATTAAATCATCTTTAGTTACTAGATCTCGTTGAAGTTGCTGATGACTAGATTCTTGGAGTTCAAGTTTTTGCTCTCTTAATTGAAGCGCTTGAGACATGCTAGATAATTCTTGGTGTCGGCTTTCCAATTCTACGGTGGCATCCGTCAGCGACTGTTGGAGGCTTTGAACCTGCTTTTCTAGCTGAGCCTGACGACTGCGGTCATAGGTCTGAGCTGTTACTAACCTCACAACTTCGGCTTCAAGCTCTTGACGCTGACGTACAGCTTTCTCTAGACGGATCCTGAAAGCAGTATCATCGTCTAGCCTGTCCTGGTCAGGCGGCCCAGAACTCTCAGATCCAGAATTCTCAGATCCAGGATTCTCAGACGGTTGAGAGCTTGACGGATCGTGATGAGCGTCACCAGTTGGATGGGCTGTCACGACAGTATCTCCCCCCGAGGATAGATCCTCATAATGGTCACCTGACTCAACATTGCCCTGTACGACAGGACCGACCGAGTCAGGCTTTGCAGGCCATAAGTTTCTCTGCAGTATAGTAATATTTTGGGCGTCACTCAAGGGGGGGATAGAAGTCTTTTGCCCCGTAACAGAGTTCAACAGATAAAAGGTAGGATCAGAGTCCTGCGTATGATCCAGGTTTATTTGAGAGGACTCGGCTGACCTATCCTGCAGAGTGTCTGATCTGTCAAGACTCTCTGCCCCAACCTGATTACCTGGATTAGCCCACAACTCGGCCTGATCTGTCGAGTCATACGCAAGTTGAGCGGGTTCTACACTCCCCTCTTCCGTAAGGTTATCACCCACCACCTCTTGGGACGGTTTGTCCTGTGAGTCAACTTGGTCTGACTTGGAAGGTTGTCCTGATGAGGGGGACGCCGATGTTAGTAAGTCTACTTTACTAGCGCTAGGAAAAACTGAGCGTGGATCAAACTGACGTGGTGAACGATGTCCTTTGCCGGGTTTCGATCGACGGGAGTTGCGCTTAGAACTAGACACACTGAGCCTCCTGACTACATCCACTCACCACACCTCACGGACCTGGGCATCAGTCCTACTGCTTCACAGCAATAAAGATAGACACTATACCCTAAGCATAAATAGCCATGGCACAAAGAACTGTAAAGGACAATAGAGTTGTGCTCATTAAAAGGATTAGCTGAACCTAACGGACTTGCCCCAGCGTTCTACGCTAAGAGTAGCGAAGACTTGACAAAAGTGCTCACAATCAGGGTGACAAATTTCTCCACTGACCTTGATCCTACCTGGCTAGCAAGCTGCGCCAGTATCCGAGATTCATAGGAGCAGATGAGCGTAGTGACCGACATCTGCATCTTTTGTCACTAGCTTCTAATCCCAAGACATCTT
>CAYUEE010000177.1:0-5236 GCA_964443615.1 uncultured bacterium
GACCCAACTTGTAAAGGATCCAAGTGTCAACAAGCCAACTGCTGCCAATCCAGCCCCTGCTGAAATCCCCAACAGAAATGGATCTGCCAATCCATTCCCTAACATTCCCTGTAACAGCGCACCTGCCGTTCCTAATGCAGCGCCGACTACCATGGCAATGACAGCCCGAGGCATTCTTAGCTCCCAGACAATGACTTGATCAGTCGTGTCTCCCTGCCGCAGTAATGCGTCCCAAAGCTCCTGGGGCTCAATCGTTACGGCCCCCATCGCCAGTGACAGATACAGGATCCCAATCAAGGCGAGACAAAGCAGAGTCAGGATAGTCTGCTTGGAATACAAGCCACGGGAATGGGGTGGGGAAGTCGCCAGTATTTTAGGTACATCAGGGTTCATGATTTTCAAAACCGGATTAAGGGCTACTGCTTAGCCTAGACTTCTGCGTTTAAGTAGAAAATACTACTTAACTAGAGAACAAGAGGTCGCTAGGATCCTGAAGTCAGAGATAGTCCTTAATGACAGATCACAGACCATCTATTGAGAGTCAATGTCAGATTATATGGTGATGATGATATCAGAGCTACCGATTTATTGCAATACACTGTCAGCTATGCTCTAGTATGAGCACCTGCAAACCACCGGGTTACCTTGTAAATGCCTAACGTACTTTAGGAATACTTTAGGATTCTGAGGACAGACCTGAGCCACAAATACTGGAGGGCAGAACAAAATGTCGACAAATAAGCTAATGCGCCTCTTCATACAACTTCACCCAATCTCACTTGCGAATCATTACTATTAAGCCTATATTGATTCCAAGGCAGTCATGTCTTATTTAGACGTCTCCATGGGTGAGATGATTACGAGGGACATTATCATCTTGCCCTTTACTCGTTTTGGACTCATGAGTTGAATAGTGTTGCAGCTACTATTGAGGATAGGCTGGCAATTTATTCAATTGGATTCATGATTGATTTTTGCATTTTCGGTGATTTGAAGAGGAGTTGTTCGATGTCAGCAACAATTGGCTTGTTCTTTGGCACACAGACTGGGAATACGCAGGATGCTGCGGAAGAGATTCAACGGGTACTCGGTGAGGATAAGGTTGATCTTCTTGATGTGGCTGATGCTGACCTGGAAGATTTTTCAAGCTACCAGTATATGATTATTGGCTGCCCTACCTGGAATATTGGTGAACTGCAAGCCGATTGGGAAGGATTTCTGCCTAGCTTGGATGAGATTGATTTCTCGGGCAAAAAGGTAGCCTATTTTGGCTGCGGTGATCAAATTGGGTATGCTGACAATTTTCAAGATGCGATGGGGATCCTGGAGACAAAAATCTCTGAGCGTGGTGGGACTACGGTAGGACAGTGGCCGATTGCGGGCTATGAGTTTGATTCATCGCTTGCCGTTCGAGGGGATCAGTTTGTGGGTTTAGCACTGGATAACGATAACCAAGCTGACAAAACGAGTGAACGAATCCAGCAGTGGTCAGCTCAGCTGAAAACTCAATTTGGTCTTTGATATGGTTTGACTCAAACTATCTCAGAGTTTAAATCTGTTCTTAGGCTTCAGTTAGGGTTTCAATAGGATCCTTTGTCCTATTGAAGGGTCACATGCAAACGTTGTTAAATAGTTTAGGAGTGCTTTTCATGCAAACGTATGATAAGTCTGATGTTTACTATGAATGGTTTGCGGGCAATGCTCGTTTCGCTAATCAATCAGGTTTGTTCATTGCTGCTCATGTGGCTCAAGCGGCTTTAACCACATTTTGGGCGGGTGCCTTTACTTTATTTGAACTATCTCGTTATACACCAGAGGTGCCCATGGGTGAACAAGGTCTAATTCTACTGCCTCACTTGGCGACACTGGGGTTTGGAATTGGTGATGGTGGAGTTGTTGCAGATACATATCCCTACTTTGTCATCGGCGCATTACATCTGATTTCTAGTGCAGTTTTGGGAGCCGGTGCTCTATTTCACACCTTTAAAGCGCCTGCTAATCTCAAAGAGGCTGAAGGATTTGCTAAAAACTTTCACTTTGAGTGGTCGGATCCGGCTCAGTTGGGCCTAATTCTGGGTCATCATCTTCTCTTCCTTGGGGCTGGAGCACTCCTGTTTGTCGGAAAAGCTATGGTCTGGGGAGGTATTTATGATTCAACAATTCATGCTGTTCGCACGGTGACATCTCCCACATTGGATCCTCTGGTGATCTATGGTTACCAGACTCACTTCACGACTGTGAACAATCTAGAAGACTTGGTAGGGGGCCATATTTTTGTGGGGATTTTGTTAATCGGTGGCGGGATCTGGCATATCCTCACACCCCCCCTGCCCTGGGCAAAAAAAGTGCTTACATTCTCTGGTGAAGCGATCTTGTCCTACTCTCTGGGAGGGATTGCTCTCGCTGGGTTTGTGGCTGCTTACTTCTGCGCTGTGAATACGTTGGCTTATCCTGTTGAGTTTTATGGGGAGCCGTTAGTCGTGAAACTAGGCATTGCACCTTATTTTGCCGATACAGCCGATTTATTACTAGATCAGTACACATCTAGGGCTTGGCTGGCTAACGCTCACTTCTTTCTCGCGTTCTTCTTCTTACAAGGTCATTTATGGCATGCACTCAGAGCCATAGGATTTGACTTTAAACGAGTTGAACGTGCTTTGTCTGCTAATCCATCCTAAGACATGATTTTCTAATTTTCTCTTCTTGAAACGTCCTTCAGCTGACCCTGTTCATAGCAGTGTCAGCTTTTGTTGTGCGTCATGTTTCCACACTGGTACACCTGATCACTCTTGAACTTGAGCGCTCTTGAACTTGAGTACAGGGCAAAACTAAGGCTAAAATTCGCTCCACTGTCTCATCAAGTTGGTAATGCCTTTGGTAAGCAAATCAAACTCAGGTGTCTTACCTTGTTGCTGGAATAGTTGGCGACGAGCCGTGTCTAAGTCAAACAGAATTTCTCGTTGATCTGTGGAACGGATGAGGCTCTGGATCCAGCTCACTGCAACAAGACGAGTGCCTCGGACTACTGCTCAACTCAGCGGACTCTAAGTGAGGCAGGTTGGAATCAAGCTATTGTTATCAACGAAGCCTTCAAAAGGCTGGAAATTCCGGTGGGTGAGGTTTACTCCAGCGAGTATTGTCGAGCCTGGCAGACTGCTCAGCTAGCATTTGGAACTTATCAAAAGGATCCTGATCTCAACTTTTATCCAGCGGAGGAGTACACTGACGAGCAGTTTGATCAAATGCGTCAGGCTGTACTACCCTTCTTGAGCACTGTTCCTGAAGAAGGCGTTAATACTGTGGTGGTCGGCCATGATGATGTGTTTGAAGCAGGAACCGGAATTTACCCTGAACCTCAAGGCATTGCCTATGTCCTCAAGCCCAAGGGAGATGGAGAATTTGAGATTTTAGCCAACATGCTGCCAGAGGACTGGGCTCTTTTACCTGAGTAGGTTGAGCTGGCGGTTGGCCTCGATTGCTTCATTAATTCAAGTAATGTGGGGGGCTGGATCCCTTAATTGCCTAGGATCACTACGTTATGCGTCAGGCGATTACGTTGGGTAGGCAACAACGGTATCCAGACCGACACTGTTACCCTCGTCCGTTTAGGACCACGAGGGTGTCATGAGCTAGGAAGTGGCCAATGTGGTAAGCCCGCTCTTCAGTTTTCAAAAGGATCCCTTCTAATAGGTAGCGAGTTGCTCGGACTCCTAAGCTTTCAGCCTGGCTCGCTTGAGAACGGAGTACACCGACGATGGCTTGTTCAGCAGTTAAATCATTTGTCAACATTGTTCTAGCGTTGAAGGATCCGTCAGCTTCAGGCGTGAAACAGCAAAGTTCTGCCAACTTAGCAAAGCTGACAGCAGGAACCCCACCTAAGCCATCCAAGCGCTCGCCAATCTCATGAATGTGCTCGGCAACCTCTTCATAGTGGTCTTGGAAAAATTGGTGCAGCATGTAGAACTCAGCACCTTGGACAACAAAGTGGTGCTTCTGGTATTGCAGGTAAAGAGCTTGATAGCTAGCTAGCAGAGAGTTTAATCCTTCACAAGCGGGTGCTGTGACACTGGTGTCGAGATTTACGACATTAGTCTCGATGTACTCGAATGGCTGTAGTAGAGTCTGAACCATTGCTATCTCTTATATTAGGAAACGTTACTTGAATAACTATGACATTTTACGAACGAGACATTCAAGACTATTCCTGTTCGTAATTGAGAGCTATTGGACACTAACTGTTGGGTTTCCAGCAGCAGTTAAGAATAGTAAGCAGTTGAGAGAGACCTGCAGTGAAGGGATCAAAGCGTTAACCTGTCTCTTTGGGCAATACACAATAGGTTCACCAGGGAGGATCGCGGTGATAGTCAGGATCCTTTGCTCTGTCTTGGGGCTTCCATCGCACCTATACAATCAATTCTCTTGTTAATGCAACTGATTTCTTTTAAGATGATCTCCAGTATTGACTTGATTTGCTTGAATCGAGCCTAAGACTTAGTCCCCGGCCCTCGGAACAGATGTCGGAACAGATGTCGGAACAGATGCATGAAAGTAGCTACTCGTGACCCAATTCATAGTCCCAGTCTTTTTCAGACAATTGGTTCCAGGCCTCCTATGGCGAGTCAAAAAGTGCTCTTACTTATTGGGCTGAACCTCAGTGTTGTGAGTTATTCCACCTATGAGCTTTATCTTGCTTATCTCGACTTAGGTGAATTGTTTTTACTTCGGGGAAGTCACTTTTCAAAGGAATGGGAGAGATCTTTCAAGGTTGCTTTGATCTACAGGCTGGCATCTCACTATGCGGGATGGTGCTGGGTTAATGTTCAATATTTCCCCATAAGTGCTCAGCCCGTTAAATCTCAGACTTCGACATGGAGACTTGTTTCCCCATATCTAGGATCCTTATTTATCCACTTAATTCTCCTCAGCCTTTGGACGTTATTTCAGCCTCAGCCAAAAGAGTTAACTGAAGCCTATATTGAATTTGAATTAATATCCCTTGCTCCTGAGGAGGTTGTGACACTCCAAGAAGATCGTCCGGAGGATATCCCAGAACCGGCCCCAACTCAAGTGGCAGCCGTACCTGAGAATACTGAGCCACTAGCTGAAACAGATGTGTCGTTGGATCCAGAGCCAACACCAACGCCCACTCCAACACCGACACCTACCCCGATTCCTACACCAGAACCGACTCCGACTCCAATCCCTACGCCCACACCCACGCCCACACCCATGCCCA
>CAYUEE010000178.1:0-5109 GCA_964443615.1 uncultured bacterium
ACCAGACAGGCGCCGAAGGCACGTTGTACGTAATCGATCATCTCCGCATCGGATAAATTCCAAAAGTCATTGTGGGTGAAACAAAAGTACTCCAGACCCAGGCAGGTCATCTGTGGATCCGCCACCATATCCAGACTCCAGTTCTTGAAGTTTTGGACCCGACCGACTTGAACCGATGGGTCATGAATATAAATCCAGTTATCTGGGAAAATATCCGGCTGGTCGAGAATCAAGGCCACGGTCAGAAAATCCCGGTACCGTAGACCCTGAGCCGCTGCAATCACATCCGCTGGTGGAGCAGGATCTAACCCCAGTACCAAACTTCGTAACGGCATTGTTGAAATCACCTGATTAACTCTGTAAGTTTGAATAGATCCGAGCTGATTGCGACTGTAGACGGTATGGATCCCGTGCTCATCCCATTCCAATTGAAAGACCTCCTGATCCATCAGGACAGGTTGCTCAGCTTGGCGCAGATACTCATACACCGTCTCCCACATTTGACCCGGCCCGAGGCGAGGATAACGGAAGCGGTCAATCAACGTTTTGATCACTTTGGCCCCAGAGAGTTTCTGGGGAAATAAGGTTTGCCGAATCAAAGAAAGCATCGACAGACCTTTAATTCGTTGAGCAGCCCAATCCGCACTGATCTCCGTGCAAGGCATCCCCCAGACCTTTTCAGTGTAGGTTTTGAAAAATGTTAGATAAAGGCGTTCACCAAATTGATTAACCACCCAATCTTCAAATGATACGACGGTGGGTCGGGGGAAAAGACGGGCCTTAAGGTAACTGAGCACACATAGGAGAGTATACGGGATCCCTAACTTGGCAAACACATCCAGCGGACGAATGGGGTAATCGAAGAAGGTCTGCCGGTAGTAAATGCGTGAGAGCCGTTGACACACTAACATCTCGGTCCCCAGCCAATCGGTCCATAGTTGCTCAATCTCTGCTGATTTCGAGAAGAAGCGATGGCCTCCTATATCAAAGTGGTAGCCCTTGTACGTTACCGTGCGGGAAATGCCACCCACCCATTGCGGATCCTTTTCGAGTACTGTTACCGGCCACCCCTGCCGAGTTAACTCGTAGGCTGCTGTAAGACCGCCAGGGCCTGCACCAATCACCAGGGTGGGGTGGGCTGTTACTGCCATTGCAACTCTCCTGCAAGTCTGGGGGGGAGCAAGTCCAAACGTTCCAAATTGTAGCCAATCGGAATTCTCAGTTTACCGTTGCTTGACAGTTAAGTTTACCGTTGCTTGACATGTCGGGGATCCTGAAAACTACCCCCAAGAGTTCGCCTAGAGGCTTAACTGTGCCATCCCTCTGCTGTACCGTTTTGTGAACCTGTAACCCAGTAGCTAGACACTCATCTCCAGATAAGTATTAGATAGGACAAATGGATCCAGAGGGCCAGGCCTAGCTTGCTCATGAGGGATCCATTGATTTTGCACTGCAGGGATCTGTTTGAAAGACCACAGTCAGGAGTTGTTCTATGTTGACAGCGTTTGCAGAATCGAACACGTATTTCAAATCGAAAGTTTTAGGACCCGATGATTTAACTAACTTTGAAAAGGCTTTTGTCCGCAAAGGAGACACCTTTCCGGTCAGTAGCCGTGCCCCCGTTCACAATCAACATGTTCATCTAGAGCTGGTTAACCCCATCACGGCCCTAGATGGCCATACTCGCATCAAAGATGTGTACGTTTATGATCCCCACGTTACCGTTCAAGGAGACACCGCCAGTCAAGAGCTCAAGTTAGATGTACCCTACTTCAGTCAATTGAATCAGGATACCCAAACCTTCGGAGGGGCGTGGCGTCAGTGCAATACCGCTAGTAATGCCATGTTAGCGGACTATCTCCTCAATGGAGAGCTCTCCCAACAAGCCAGGGCTCAGGGCTTTCGAGAGCCGGAATCGATTTACATGCGAGTGGTGAAACAGTACGGCGACACCACCTCTGAAGAGGCTCAAACCAAGGCCTTACAGTACTTTGGGATTGACTCCTTCGTCAGCCCCACCCTCCCGTTACAAAAGGTGCAGCAATCCTTGCAGACGGGTGTCCCTACCGTGCTGCGAGTGGCTCTACGCAGTGGTGATCACTACATCCTAGTCGTAGGTCAGGATCCCTCCCGCCGCATCTGGTATGCCCATGATCCTTACGGCGTCCGACATGGCACCAGTGATAACTACGAGGTAGGTGCTGACGGATCCTTTGATGCCTACTCCTACGAAGTGCTAGGGACATTATTTGATCCGCTGGGTACAGGGGGGAGCGGTCGAGTCGTCACGCGAGTTCGAAATCAACCCACGGGCCTCTAAGTCGACAGCTTTAATCGGAACAGATTGACCCTGAGCAGGGCACTGAGTTAGCACATTGCGAGTAGATCAACAGTGCCTTGCTTGCTGAGAAACTTGGACATTGGCAGGTCAACGGTGGACAGCCTGAGATCAACGCTGACCTTCAACTGGATCACTTTAACCAGATCATTTTGACTAGGATCACGTTGACCAGCTCAAGGGGGCTATTGATGGACCCAAGAGCCAACATCCTGGAGAGACCAGTTGAGATTGGTGCTGATATTTCACAGCAGTATCCCCGTTGAAAAACCGATCAGTCATGTTAATAGACGGTTTAGGGCCGACAGAGGTCCCCTAGCTTGGCCTGACATGCTGCCAATTCCTCAGACGTTAAGGTATTCCAGGGGATATCCCGCCGCAAAACGACACCGTTGACCCCTGTAATGAGGCGTGGCAACTCACCTTGGTCAATTAAATCCATCGTTTGCATATTGTAGGTGGTATAGGTCGTCGCAAGGGACTCAAAGTTAATATCCACTAAAGTCAAGGTTTTTCGAGGGGGTAACGGGCTATCCACTAAAGGTCGAGGACCTCCACCCAGGATCCCAGAATGCAGGAGCTGTAGGTCACCTTTGTAGCCAGGATAGTAGCTATGGTGATGCCCACTGATATAAGTGTGAACATTATAGCGTTCAAGTAAAGCCCGTTTTTCATCCGCATCTGCAAGCACCTCACCCAATTCATTTCGACCAACCGCAACGGCGTACAGCGGTAGATGACCAATAGCAATTCGGAGTTTAGCGGCTTGAGCCCGTTCACTAGCTAACTGTGCCTCAGCCCACGCTAACTGTTCGGGTGGGATCCAATTCGAGGATGCATCCCAAATGAGAAAGAAGATATCACCGAATTCAAAACTGTAGTAGAAGGGAAAGTCCCCTCGATCTACAAAGTTCAAACCTGGATTATGTGCTGGATTATTCCAGTAATTTGAAGTCTCTTGGCGCTCTGTTTCAAACAGAAAGGATCCCTTGACTGAGCGAGCACTTGACGCATCATGATTCCCCACCGTGAACCCATAAGGCAGATTGGCTTGGCGAAGATGGGAGGCGAAATGCTCATCAAACGCCCGCCACATGGCCTGCATCCGTTCCACACTCAGGCGAGGATCCTGGCCTGCCACCATATCCCCTGCACCGATGACAATGTCAGGTTCCCAGTAAGTCAACAGTTGAATGGCTCGATCCACCTCTGGGTCATACTCCACCGTCCCATAGGGGCCATTGAGATCACTGGTTACCACCAGTCTCAGATCCTGTTTGGGTGGGAGGTAGAGAGCTTGGGGCAGAGTTGCAACAGCGACTGTTGTGGGAGTGGTTTGAGGGGCTGGAGTCGAGGATTGAGGATCCGTTGCCGAGGTCACTATGGAAGTTGAGGATGAATTAGACGATGCATTGAATGATGAGTCAGTTGATGACTGGGATAAGAACGGTTGATACAAGGCCAAAGCAGCCCCTGCTAGCAATCCCCCGCCAGCTAACAGAAGCCCAAAAAATACAGCACGTCGCATAGAGTCAGGATCCCCGCTAATAGGGTTATTGTATCTGGCCGGATTCCCTCTAAAAGAGTGGATGAGCTGGGTCCCCAAACTTTGTGGCTGATTCTGTGGAGATCAACAGGGCTCGACTGGATCCGTTAGGCCGCCTTAGATAGACAATGAGAAGGTCACTTGGCATTGCATTAGGATCCGTCCATGGCTCGCTCAGATTATCAAGCCCCCTGGGGTCTCCGTAACGGCGCACTGATGACAGCTTACACGGGGTTGCGGTCAAAGCAACATTGGCTCCAAACAGTCTGTGATCCCCAGCCTCTCTATCGAGAGCACATCTTTACTGGAGCTGAGCACATCTCGATTTATGGGTGGATCGCATCTCCACCGCATCCGCAGGGGACCGTATTGGGTACCTACGGCATCACGGGTCATCTCCCCGACCAATGGATGCTCCAACTCTGGGGTCGTAAAGCATACGCGCAGGGATTAGCAGTCATTTTGTACGATTGGCGGGCCCATGGCAAAACGGCCGAGCTCTCCCCTGTCCTGACATCAGACGGCCTCTATGAAGGTCAAGATCTGGTTCACATGGCGGCTGAAGCAAAGCGGCTGGGGTATCCACCCCCCTACTGGTTCTTTGGTTACTCACTCTCAGGTCAGATAGCTCTGTGGGGAGCCCAAGCGTTTCAAACCCGGCAGCAGTCGGGAGAACTCGCCACCCTCGGCTTGGAGCCTTCTGATATGGGCGGTACGTTAACGATTTGTCCCAATCTCGATGCCGAGCGCTCCCTGACCTACCTGCGCACCCACGCGGTCGGACGCCTGCTCGAACGATCCATCACTAACGATTTAAGAGTTTTAGCTCAACGGATCCACCGAGCTCATCCCCATCTTATTGACGTCACCCGGATTGCCCAAGCCAAGGGGATCCGTGAGTTCGACCATGAATTTGTGATCGGATCCTTGGGGTTTGCTAGCGTGACAGATTACTACGCAGCTACTGCTCCCCTGACCTTTCTTCCTCAGCTGAGAGTCCCAAGCTTGATGATTTATGCTGAAGATGATCCGATGTTTGATCCCAGCCTCATTCCAGACTTAAAAGCAGTTGCAGCCCATAACGCAGCCCTGGATTTAACTCTGACAGCTCACGGCGGCCACGCCTGCTACCTCAGCAGCCCCGCCTGTCAACGTTGGAGTGGCGACCAGGATCCGTGGTGGGCGCTCAACCGCTTGCTAGAGGGTGTGTGGGCCCATGTCAAAA
>CAYUEE010000179.1:0-5102 GCA_964443615.1 uncultured bacterium
GTCATGATGATTCAGATTGGCGGTGGGGGCTTTATGTGGGTTGCGGGCGGTATGTTCCGGTTGATTGGGCGCCGGAGTTCGTTAGTGGATCGGCAGTCTCTGTGTAATTCGCTGGGGTTATTGATGCCGGAAGCCATTTTGAAGTTGACGCAGCGGGTCTTGCTGACGGTGGTGGGCATGGAATTGATGGGGGCTGTCTTGCTGTGGTTGCATTGGCGCGAGTCCCTAGGATCCCGAAGAGCCCTGTTCTACGCTGTTTTCCATTCGGTCTCAGCCTTTTGTAATGCCGGGTTTGACTTGTTCTCGGGGTTTGGCGACTATACAGGGATCCCTAATGACAACATTAGCTTGCTGTTGCTGGGATCCTTAATTTTTCTAGGTGGGTTGGGGATCCCAGTGATTGGCGATCTGGTGACCTGGGGCAGAGAACGGCTCTCCCTCCACAGTCGTGTCACCTTAATGACTGTGTCTGGCTTATTAGTGTTTGGGGCTTTGGGCATGTTTCTAGGTGAGTCGCTAGCCAACACCGCTTCAGACATGACTTGGACCCGGCGGTTGATTTTGACTTTATTTCATTCAGTGTCGGCTCGAACGGCAGGATTTGCAGCGGAACCAATGTCACAATTATCACCACCCAGTCAACTCCTCATGATGGGGTTGATGGTGATTGGGGCGGCTCCGGCTTCAATGGGTGGGGGGATGACGACAGGAACCTTTGCCGTTTTGCTTTTAGCCCTTATTGGGTATGCTCGCGGGCTCCCTAGCGCTCAAATTGCTGGCCGCCGCTTGGCTCCAGATATGTTGCGGAAGGCCTCAGCTGTGTTGACCGTTTCAATTGCTGTAGTTCTGTTGGCGGCTTGGTTGATCCTGCTCACTCACAGGGCAGACTTAGGGCCTGTTTTGTTTGAAGTAACCTCAGCGTTTGCTACGTGTGGCCTGTCTTTGGATTTCACCAGTGAGTTGAACTTATTTGGACAAATTATTATTATTTTGGTGATGTTCTGGGGACGTTTAGGTGCATTGACCATTGTCCTCGCGCTAGCGCAGCAAAAGCCTAGACAGCTACTCACATACCCTGAAGAACAAATCTTAATTGGTTAGTAGCTTGAGCTCAGTCAACCGTCGGAAGTTATACACTTCCTATCAATTATTAATATCGGATCCGTCAGGATTGACACTAGCTTGATCAGGATTGGTGTCAGCTTTGTCAGGATTGGTGTCAGCTTTGTCAGGATTGACTTGGATCTCCCCGCTAAGGCTGAATTAATCCCACAAGCGACGAGACAGGTGATTGGTCTGCTTCATTAAGTGATCTAAATCCAATGTTGTTAGGTATCCCTGGTTAACCACTTTTCGCCCATTGATAAAGCTGTAATCCACTCGATCCACCTGGCAAAAGACCAAAGCCGCCACAGGATCCTGCCAAGTTCCAACCAATGCAGGACGGTTAACATCAATGGCAATTAGGTCAGCTGACATACCAGGAGCCAAAGCACCAACATCATCACGACCCAAAACGTCAGCCCCCCCCAATGTTGCCATTTCCAACACTTGACGAGCGGTGAGTGCTGCTGCCGATTGATCTCGCACTCGAGCTAACAAAAATGCTAAACGGGCCTCGGCCAAAATATGAGTAGCATCATTGGAAGACGCGCCATCGACACCTAAACTAACGGGAACACCACTCTCTAACATGGAGCGAATGGGAGCAATACCACTCCCTAATCGCATATTACTCCCAGGGCAGTGAGAGACACCCGTTTTGGTTTTTGCAAACATTTGAACCGCTTCAGGGCTCAATTTAACACAGTGTGCATGCCAGACATCAGGGCCTAACCAATTCACAGAATCCGCATATTGAGTTGGCGTCATCCCAAACATTTCTAAACTATAATCAACATCCGAATCATTCTCTGCTAAATGAGTATGTAGTCTAACTCCCTCGTACGAACGAGCTAGTGTTGCTGACTGTTTCATCAAATCAGGTGTGACTGAAAATGGTGAACAGGGGGCTAGAACTATCCGAAGCATCGCATGGTGACCCATATCATGGTACTGCTCAATTAGCCGTTGCGAATCAACTAGGATATCTTCCTCTTTCTCTACTACTTGATGTGGAGGTAGTCCGCCTAGGCTTTCTCCAACACTCATACTTCCACGACAGGCATGAAATCGCAGGCCAATCTCTTGGATCCCAGCAATTTGATCATCCAATTTAGAGCCGTTAGGATAAATATAGAGATGGTCACTTGACGTTGTACATCCAGACAGCATCAGCTCAGCAGCAGCCATTTGGGACCCAATTTTGATATGCTCAGGCGTTAAGTTCGCCCAAATCGGATATAACGTCTGTAACCAGCCGAATAGAGTACTATCTTGTGCTTTGGGAACAACTCGCGTTAAGGTCTGAACAAAATGATGATGGGTATTAATCAGTCCCGGTAGCACTAGATGCTCACCCTTGAGATCTAGAACGTCATCAACATCGTCAGGATCCTCAAACACCCCCACTTGCTCAATCACCTGATCTCGAATGAGGACGGATCCATGTGGAATCTCACGGCGTTGAGGATCCATCGTGACCAGAGTGTGACTGTTTTTAATCAGGGTTGTTGGCATAGGATCCTCTTAGCGGTATTAGAGTCTAAACATCAATTCGGACAATTAGCGGGTTACTGTTACTAATTCACTAACTCTAAAGAAGGTAATCGCATAAATTTCCCGGAGAGCCTGTCGATGCTCATCTGCCAATGAATGGTTCAATCGTTGCTCAAAAGCAGCCAAAATACTATCCTTAGTATGGTTTCGAACCGCAATAATGAACGGAAATCCAAACTTGCTGGTGTATGTCTGACTAAGTTGCTGAAATCGTTCGTACTCCTCTAGCGACAATTGATCTAATCCGATGGAGGCCTGTTCCTGTAGGGAAGCTGAAGCCATCTGGACTTTACTCCCTAAATCAGGATGTGCTCGAATTAAGGCCAACTGCTGCTCATAAGACCTCTCTTCCACTATCTTCACCATCACCTGATGCAGATTAGCCTCATCTCCAAAGGGACGCAGTTGCCATGCTTGATAGGCAATTTGAGGGGTATGTTCAAAAACGGATCCGAAGACCTGCACAAACGTTTCATGATCCATCTGATTGACCTCATCCAAAGTGTAAGTCATCCTAACTCCCACGGTAAGTGCTGTAGGACCACGGTGAGACTAGCAAAGGGACATGATAATGACCATCAGGATCTGCAATACCAAAGCGAATCGGGATCTGATCAAAAAATAATAGGTTGGGAAGAGTCCAGGATCCTGACTTAAAATAATCACCCACTTTAAACACGAGTTCGTAGGACCCTATCTGAAATTGGTCAGTAGTCAGTAACGGTTCATCTGTCCGCCCATCATCATTCGTCCGCACTGTTTTCAATAACGTTCGCTCTCCATCTTGCAGGATCCACAACTCAATCTCCACCTGTTTGGCTGGACATCCTTGAGCAGTATTGAGAATATGAGTTGTAAGCTTACCCACTATGACTCCTGCTTGCTAAGTACGCTTTCTTGACGAGCACACTGACTGGACAAGTACCCTGACAATTGTTTGAACCCACTCACGGATTATGGCAAAAATGGGACCTGAGACTGTGGGGATTGTAACCGTTCTAATCGAGTCGGCAGTTGCTTCATATCATTTAATCGTTGCCAAAGCTCATAAGCCTGGTGATCATAAAGCTTAAATTCCATATGACCCGGTAAATGATCAAGGAAGCTCCGAGCCGTTTGTAAGCTACACCCTGTTACATTATGAATGACACGAGCTGCTTCAAATAGAACACCACGATTTAAGGGATTCAAAACCGTTAACTTCCAAGGACTTGGTGTGGCTAATTCCCCTCTTTCAATACGCCTTAGCCCTGTAATTGTGGCTAGCACGATCAATCGGTCCCCTACGTTCAGACGAATATCATTGATTGGCATCAAGAATTGGACAGGATCCTTATGTTTAGCGCGAAGATCAGATTTCCGTTGATAAAAAATAGGAGTCACACCATATCCGTAGGATACCTGCGATAGCAGCCGGTGATGGAGTGTGTCATCCACTTCAATGTGATATTCCGTGACCAAAATAGTGTGTCCCTTGAGTCGAAACAAGCCTAGAATATTTTCACCAAATGCTGCACCAGCAAAGGCTTCTGCTGAGAGAGAATAGGCTGATAATGCCTTAGCCTCAGGGAGTAAACGCATTAAGTTATTAGCAAATTGAGGATCCGTTGTCCGGATGACGAGATTAAGCTCATGAGGCTCATTTAATGGAAATAACCCCTGAGCCATTAAGCTGAGCTCAATATTGAGCAACTGATCATCTGTTAGCGCCATAATTCCCTTAGCTGATTCCAGATTTACTTGAGCTAAGCTTTCGAAAAAGTTACCTGTAATCATAGGGATCCCTGGTACCTGATGAGATACATCTGAACTACGTGTCAGTGCCACAACAGATTGCTGTCGCTGATGTAAAAAAGTCGCTACCTCTCGGCCCACTCGGCCCATCCCACATATCACAATATGATCCTGGTCTGGCATCGGGGGACGATGATCTAAAAATCGAAATTGAGCACTCAAAAGACTATCAGCAATAACACTCAAGACACCCAACACAAATAGAAGGCTAATAGCTGTGGTTAGGAAACAAACGGCTTGAACCCAAATTGGAATGACAATATCTAGCTTCAGTCCCCCAAAAATATCTCCGTACCCACCTAGAATAAGGACTACCGTTGCTGACACGGCTTCTCGCCAAGTGAGATCAGCATGAACCTTCAGCAGAAATGAGGTCAACAATCCCATCGTGGGTGTAATTATCGCCGCCAACACGCTATTTCGGCGGATCCGACTCTCCTGACACCACTGCCAAAATGACTGCCATACAGACAGCACATCTCCCTCTAACAATCGCCGCCATGATAGAGCTTTCCGCCCCCGCCCCTTGCGCTGACTAGACGGAGAGGATCCGGTTAACCGTGGCTCCATCCGTTCTAGAAGGGTGATAGTGTCTCCTGCCTATACTAGAGTACCTTGGCACCACCCGTGAAATGGGGACAGGGCTGGTT
>CAYUEE010000180.1:0-4950 GCA_964443615.1 uncultured bacterium
AACCCCCACCGGCCCCTCCAAAACCACCCGAGAAACCGCAGGTTGTTGCACCTCCCCGTCGGCCTAATGAGCAAGAAGCTCCAGCCGCTCGGGATAGCAATGGTGGTCGCCGTGAGTCACCCCAGAAAGAGGCCCCTAAGGCTCGGCGGACTGTTGAAGCGCCAGTGCCTAATCGCCCCACTCCTAAACCGCAGAAAGGTCCTGTCAAGGTCGGAGATAAAGGGGGGACCCCTGAGCGATTATCTTCTGATCGGGCTCCAGCCCCCCCTGTCAAAGCCAAATCAGGATCCTTTTCAGCGCCAATGCCACCTAAGCCTCCGGAGAAGCCTAAACCGCGTCCGCAGCTGGTAGGAGCCCCTGTCCGCCCTGGGACCCAGAAGCCCGGCAAGCCGACTGCTTCTGAAGTACCGCCCTCAGCAACTGATGATGACTCCCCGTCTGAGAGTGCGGCACCGCAGCGGCCCAAACTAGAGTTAGTAGGGCCTCCCGTTCGACATCCTCGACCCGAGCGTCAAAAGGAAGCCGCTAACGATGCGGACCGAGTTGGGCCTCGAAAGCGAAAGGCAAGTGATGAAGAGGATGAGTTAGCCCTCAAGCGGGTGGCAACTAAACCCTCAACTAAGCGCAAGCGGAGTCGCCGCAAAGCTGACGGGGAAGGTGAAGGCAACGAGGCAGAGGTTGTCTCGATGGTCTCTGCAGCTAAGCAAGCGGAGATGAATGCCCTCAAACCACTCCCTCGTCCGGGGGCTAAACCTCCCGGCATAGCCGCACCTCGACCCGCTCCGGCTCCTGTAGCCAAATCGAAGCCCCACCGCTCATCATCTAGATCAGCTGCTATCTCGGCGTCTGTTGTAGCGGAAGAACTGCCGAAGGTGCTCTACCTTGAAGGAACCCTAACTGTACAGGAGTTGGCCCAGAAGCTACGTGTTGCGGAAACTGAGATCATTAAGTCCTTATTTATCAAGGGCATGATGGTTAACATCAACCAGGTTCTCGATATTCCAACCATTGAAACCCTGGCTGCAGAGTTTGAATTCACTGTTGAGCACAAGGAAGCGGAGTCACGTGCCAAGAAGACGGAGATGCTGGATCTTGAGGATATTGAGCACCTCACTCTCCGTCCGCCCGTGGTCACCATCATGGGCCACGTTGACCACGGTAAGACTACACTGCTCGATGCCATTCGAGACTCCAAGGTCGTTGAAGGGGAAGCCGGCGGGATTACCCAACGGATCGGGGCCTACCACGTTGATGTGGATGTTGAAGGAGCGTCGAAGCGGGTTGTCTTCCTCGACACGCCAGGCCACGAAGCCTTCACCGCAATGCGGGCGCGCGGAACCAAGGTCACTGATATTGCCGTTCTAGTTGTGGCCGCCGATGATGGTGTCCAGCCTCAGACCCTAGAAGCGATTAGTCACGCCCAAGCAGCAGAAGTCCCCATCGTAGTGGCCATCAACAAAGTAGATAAGGAAGGTAGTCAGCCAGATCGTATTAAGCAGCAGTTGGCAGAACATAGCCTGGTACCAGAGGAATGGGGGGGCGATGTTCCCATGGTTGAGGTGAGTGCTCTAACTCGTATCAATCTGGATGGATTGTTGGAAATGATCCTGCTAGTGGCCGAAATCGGAGAACTCCAAGCTAATCCGGATCGGCCTGCGCGAGGTACCGTCGTGGAAGCTCACCTGGATAAGGCTCGTGGACCTGTGGCAACGCTCTTAATTCAGAATGGAACTTTGCGAGTAGGGGATCCGTTGGTGGCTGGATCCGTCTTTGGTCGGGTGAAGGCCATGATTGACGATCGTGGTGATCGCCTGGAGGAGACAGGCCCCTCGTCAGCTGTACAGCTGCTGGGGATGAGTGATGTCCCTTCAGCCGGGGATGAGTTCTTGGTGTATCCGGATGAGCGGGAAGCCCGTCGGGTGGCACAGGAACGGGAGGAAGAGTTACGTGAGTCTCGGCTCCAGCAAGCTCTGGCTCGGCGGGTCAGTCTGGGTAGTATTTCGGCTCAAGCCCAAGAAGGTCAGCTGAAGGAACTCAACCTCATTCTCAAGACAGATGTTCAAGGCTCGGCGGAAGCTATCCTGGCCTCATTGGAGCAGATCTCGCATGAGGAAGTGCAAATTCGCGTTCTCATGTCAGCACCCGGTGAGATTACGGAAACCGATATCGATCTAGCCGCAGCAAGTGATGCTATCATCATTGGCTTTACCACGACGACAGCGCCAGGGGTTCGTCAAATTGCGGACCGCTACGGCGTCGATGTCCGAGAATATGACATCATCTACAACCTACTGGAGGATATCAGAGCGGCGATGGAAGGTCTCCTGGAGCCTGAACAGGTAGAGGAACCTCTGGGTCAAGCCGAAGTTCGGATGGTTATCCCTATTGGTCGTGGCATGATTGCCGGATCCTATGTGCAGTCGGGTAAGGTGGTGCGGAATGCTATGCTCCGGGTGCATCGGAAGGGGGATGTCATCTACGAGGGTCGTCTGGACTCACTGAAGCGGTTTAAAGATGACGTCAAAGAGGTAGCTTCAGGTTTCGAGTGTGGTATAGATGTCAATAACTTCCATAATTGGCAAGAGGGAGACACCCTGGAGGTCTATCAGTTGGTGTTGAAGCGCCGCACCCTAGACTAAGTCATCGTCTATCCACCGGACCTTGAGATTCAGGCTTCTGGTCTGGTTCTCCATTTGTTAAGCGATTCTGCTTGCTAAACGATTCCGCCCATCTAGTGGTGTGATCCTGGTTACCCTGAGCTAGGATCACAGTCTTGTCGTGAGGTGCATCACGGGAAGCTGCAGCGGGTTCGGCAACACTGAGGGCACGGTTGATAGACCGGTAGTCCCGGAACGCTAGAGCACTTGAGGGCAGGCCAGATGGTTGTTGCACAGCAGACTCTTACCATGGGCGAGCGCAAGATGGGCGAACGCGAGATTGGGGAACTCATTGGGAACCGTTATCAACTGACCCAACGGCTGAATAGTGGCGGCATGGGTCAGGTATACAAGGCAATTGATACCCAATTATTTGATCGAGTAGTGGCTATCAAACTCCTGATGTTGTGGGGGAGTCCTAAGCTCCAAAAGGAAATGCGGCGACGGTTTGAAGAAGAAGCCGCTGTCAGCGTCATGTTAGGGGAGCATCCCCGCATCATCAACATCATGGATTATGGGGTCGATCACGATCAGCCCTTCATTGCAATGGAATATCTGGGCCGGCCACCGAAAGGATGGGACCTTGGTGAACTCATTCAAGTGGAAAAAGGCCTCAATCCTTATCGGTCGCTGTTACTTCTAAGGCAAGTGTGTGACGGCTTAGAGTTTGCTCATCATTTTCAGGCGGACAAAAGCAATCGCAAAATTCGTGGGGTTATTCATCGAGATATTAAGCCAGCTAATTTATTTGTATTGAATGAAGGACGATTGGGCGAAACTATCCGGATCCTGGACTTTGGGATCGCTAAGGTCATCAGTGACACGACCCTAAGTATGAAAGTGTCAACCAATTTTGCGGGAACCCCAGTCTATGCCTCGCCAGAACAGTTGCGCGGAGAGGTTCTAACGCCTCAGTCGGATGTCTATTCCCTGGGGATTGTCTTGTTTGAAATGCTGAGTGGACAGTTGCCATTCAAACCTTCGACAAAGTCTTTTGCAGGGTGGTATGACGCTCACAACTACCAGGATCCTATACACCTGAACCGATGCGACACTAAATATCCCATTCCAACCGAATTAGAGGACTTAATTCGGCGTTGCTTAGCTAAGGATCCGGCTCGCCGTCCACTAGGTATGTCAGCACTTACAACCCAGATTGATACTCTTTTGCCGCTAGTTGCTGATATCAAACCTAACCAGCTCCCGTTCACCCAACCAGCCACACCTGCAACTGACGTTATGTTCACCGCGGGTCTAGATGAACCCATGCAAACAGGCATAGGCACCCACAATCGAGTTCAGTCTGTGATAACCCCTGAATTCGAAAATCATCTACAGCTATTGCTCTCGCGAACTATTGGACCGATTGCACCGATGGTGCTGCAGCAGGCCAAAGGATCCACCCGAACCCCTGAAGAATTACTAGACAGTTTAGTGGCCGAATTGCCCACACCACAACGCCATCCCTTCCGGCAAGAAGCACAAAGCTTATTAGAGACCTTCACCTCTCAGCCAGCTTCATCACTGGATTTAGAGGCAACCGATCGGCCCTTACGCCCGTCGCAGGGATCCTTATCCCAAGGATCTCGATCCACAGATTCTCCCTCTCAGGCATCAACCTGGAGTGATTCGCGAGCTGAATCTCAATCAATTGTGTCCGCTGCCTTTATCCAAGTCTGCGAGCAGGAGTTAACCAAAGTCGTTGGGCCCATTGCCAAGATTGTGATTCAGCAGGCGGTCCAATCCACCAGAGATCTAACGCCGATGCAGCTGATTGACCAATTGGTAGCTGAGATTCCGCATACTCAGAAAGCTACATCAGTCCGTAAAACCCTGATATCAAAGCTGGAGACCTAACTGGGCCGGATCCGTTGTGCAAGTAGGCAGATTAGACAATACCAGCCCATACACCTTGTCCAGCTTCTTTATCTTCTATCCAAAGAGGGGAAGCCTCAACCAACCCTCCTCCAGACACTTCTGAAAGATAGCGTTCTACACTTTCTTTGTTGGTCTCGAAATACCATTCACCGCTATCTCCAGGATTAAAAGGCTCATTGATTGCACCAAGGCATTCTCCTTCCGAATTAAATACATACATAGAGTAGATCTCCCATTCCGCTATCCCAAGCGTCACTCAGAATACTACAGACAAATAGACCGAAAAAAGACTTATTCCCAATGACTTCCTGTACTAACCAAATATCTGTTCCAACATACTGTGACACTAAAGCAAATCAACTACAGCAATCTGGGATGAATCATGAGAAAGATCCATACATAGACAGCTTGGGGA
>CAYUEE010000181.1:0-4742 GCA_964443615.1 uncultured bacterium
GCTTGATGCTTTTGATGATTCCGACGGCATAACAACGCCCATGCACCCGACCGTTAAAAGGTTATCTGTTGAGAGTTTGATGATGTCTGCGGCGGGTGATGGGCAACGTTATCCTGCTTGGGTTGAAAGCAGGATCCTTTAATACAAGGCCCCATTGGGGGGTTTCGCTGAAAAGAGGCCGACTCAGTCCCCCTAAGCTCTGCTCTAAACTGGGATTAGATCCGTCTAAGTAGGTCATCATGGTCGCCACTTCCACCTCGCCCCGTTGGGCTCCAGCCTTAGCAGAACCCGCTCAAGAGTTTGGCCCCACTCCCTTGTCTGTCTTATCCGGATCCTTGCCCTCTGAGTTATCTGGATCCTTATATCGCAATGGCCCGGGCCGATTAGAACGGAATGGGGTGCCGGTAGGTCACTGGTTTGATGGGGATGGGGCAATCCTAACAGTGCATTTCAACCAGGGAGCAGCAACTGGGATTTATCGCTATGTTCGAACCTTTGGCTATGTAGCTGAAGAAGAGGCGGGTGAGTTTCTTTACGGCGGCTATGGAATGAACCCTCCTGGTGCTCTATGGCAGCGATGGGGGAAACAAACTAAAAATGCCGCGAATACCTCAGTACTGGCGGTAGACTCGGCGTTGCTCGCGCTATGGGAAGGTGGATGGCCCTATGCCCTCGATCCCAAAACCTTAGAGACGCGACGGATGGATGATCTGGGGGGATTGCAATCCAATTACTCCTTCTCTGCCCACCCCAAACGGGACCCACAATCGGGTCTGATTTACAACATGGGGGTGAGTCTGGGCCAAAGTGCGATCCTGAGAGTGTATGAGTGTGCTCCTACCGGTCGGATCCAACGTCAAGCGGCGATTCCCTTGGAGGGGTTAACCTTCACCCACGATTTTGTGATTGCCGGATCCTACTTAGCTTTTTTAATCTCGCCAGTGCGGTTGAACCCCTGGCCCTTACTCCTGCAACTCAGTACCTACAGCGATGAACTTAAGTGGGAACCCCACCATGGCACTCAACTCATCTTGGTGGATCGCAACACGTTGGAGGTGGCCTGTCGAGCTGAATTGGATCCGTGGTTTCAATGGCACTTCAGTAACGGCTATCAAGCGTCTGATAGATCTGTTGTCATCGATTTTGCGGGGTATCCCGACTTTAAGATTAATCAACGCCTCAAAGAAGTCCCCACGGGCCACCTGCAAACCCGAGCTGCTGCAGCGTTCAAACGGTTACGAGTGGATCCTCAAACAGGGCGAGCCGCCGCCGTTCTAGACATCCTATCCAGCAGTTGTGAATTCCCGATTGTTAACCCGTCTGATGTTGGCCAGGTTTATCAAAAGGCGTACCTATCCGTGCATCATTCCTCCACAGATACCCAGTCAGACCTCTTTGATGCCGTAGGATGCCTTGATGTCGATACCGGCGACCTCACGTTAACCCCCAAAGTTAAAGGATCCTATCCCAGCGAACCTGTTTACGCGCCGCACCCCACGGATCCGAATCGGGGCTGGATCCTGACGGTTGTGTTCAATAGCACCACCAACAGGAGTGAAGTGTGGATTTTCAATGCAGAGGGATTAGACCAGGATCCGGTGTGTTGCCTCGGCTTGCCCCAGTCCATTCCCCACAGTTTTCATGGCACTTGGGATCCTCACGCCAAATGACCCATGCTCGGGAAGTTGACATACAATCCTGAGCAGTAGTGGGCCTGAGCAGTAGTGAGCCTGACTAGAATAGACCTGACCAGAATGGGCTTGACCAGAACGGATCCGTGCCGGATTAAGGAGTATAGCTGTGCTCTCTTGCGACCACCATCTGTTGAAAGGCTTAGCGGTCTTGGTGGGGCTCGCCCTGGCCCTACTGGTGCTGTGGAATGGGTTGGATCCGTTGCCGCCAGCTTGGGATGAGGCGCAGCATTTGCTCTTGGCCCAGACGTTTGGATCCCATGTTCAACAGTTTGATGGCAGTCCGCAGTGGTGGCATACCTTTAATTATCTCAGTCAGCGCTACCCGCCGTTAACCTACTGGCTATCGCTCCCCCTTAGTGCCAACACGTTGTTTGACCGACACTGGGGACAACTCTTGAACTTGCTGCAGCTTGGGATCCTAGCCTTTGCCACCCAGCGGTTAGGATCCATGACGTGGAATGCTCTAACAGGTTGGATTGCAGCGGCCTTGATCCTTCTGTACCCTGCCCCGATGGGGCTAGCGCATGTCTACATGACCGATTTGACATTGATGATGACTGTCAGCTTGGGATTTGGGGCAGTCTTGGCCTACTGGCAGCGACCCACTTACCTCCGGGCTCTCGGTCTAGGTGGATCCTTGGGCTTGATCCTGTTAGCGAAGTGGAATGGGATCCTATTCTTAGCGTTGCCTCTACTGGCGTGTAGCCTCCGAACCCTCTGGCAGCATCGGATCCATCTCATTTTGCAAGGATTGCTCATCGGTGGGGTGGCGGCACTACTGATCTGGCCGTGGTATGGACCGAACTGGTTGTTTGTTCTCAGTAATGGCTTAAACTACGCGGCGACGACCCACTACTACGTAACCTGTGAAACAGGATCCTGGTGTTGGTGGACGACCTACTTACGCTGGCTGCCGCAGCAGATGTCTCCACTCCTATGTGCTTTACCTCTGTTGGCTTGGATCCCGTCCCTGCAGCTGACTCCCCATGTGTTTGAACCAACCTTTGGCTTTGGTGTTCGACGAGTTCAGAATAGTTTACTCCGTTTTTTCGATCAATTGCCGGTGGGACGAGTGGGCTTCTATCTTGTGTTGACCTACCTGGCGGGCTATGGCATCTACACATTAATTGGGATCAAAGATATTCGGTTTTCAACTCCCCTGTTGCCTCTGTTAGCAGTTCTCTCTGCCCTGGGCCTCCAAAAAGTTAATCATTTTGTTCAATCTTCGCCGGTGATGGTAGGGGCGGTCACAACCTATGGTCTGGCGGTATTGGCTTTTCTGGGTAACCCTTTTACGCCAGGTGCCCCTCCCCTGATTGACACCCTACAGATGCAATTGAACCATCAGGATCCACAACACAACCTGCAAACGTGGCTCGCCACCCAAACGGATCCGCAACATCCTCACCAAACGACCATTGGCGTTATTCCTAATACAGAGCTCTTATCCTCGGAAACCCTTACTTATCTCGCCCGAATTCAAAAGCTACCCTTATCCTTTGTCCCAACAGGTCAATCGCAACGACCGGATCTAGAGATTGAACTAACGGATCGTTTCATGACCTACCCCGGGGATTGGGGGGTGGTGGGTCCCTACCAGGAGGGGAAAGAGCAGATCCTTACCGATTTAAATGCCTCCTCCGAATGGGTGGCCCAACCGTCAGGAGTGGTCGGCGTTGGAGGTGTCACGGTATTTCAGCGACATCAGGATCCTGTTCAAGTCAATGTGTTAACTGAGGATCCTCCGGCAGGCGTGCAATTGAAGTCTTTGAAACAATTACGCGACTGTCAGGTTCGAGCTGAGACCTGTGAGGATAATGAGAGTCCTCTGCTGCCTGTTTGGGATGTGCAGTGGACAGGGAACAGCCAGCAGTTGGCTACCACCACAGTCTGGGTCGATTTTTTGGATCCGGATGGCCATGTGTTGGAGACTCAGGATTTTATCTTGGGGGAAGGACGTTTATCGCCAGAGTCTCAGGATCCGTTAGAAGTCACCGAACGCTTGATGTTTGATTCCCCAGCTGAGTGGCAAGAGGGATCCTATCATTTGAACGTGATGTGGCACAGTGACGACGAGCCTATTCAGACTCAACCTGTAGCGGCAACCTTTGCAGCTGAGATGGATCCTTTTGATGCTGGCAATCGTGTCAGTGCCCAGACTCCCTTGGAATTAGCGGCGGCGGCAGCTGAAATAGGTGACTTAGATGGACTGTCTCGCTACCTCTCGATTTGGACGACCTACCGGTATGCGCCGGTATTGGTGGATCCTAATCTATCGCTGGTGCGGCGGCTGTTGGAGTACCGATTGCAGGATACGGCAGCACGAGGGGCAACGTCCGAACAAGTGCATCTGCATTACCAGTTAGGCTTACTGGCAGTGGCTCAGGTGGATGCAACTCAAGCTCAACCTCACTTTGAAACATTGGTGCAACTGCAGCCCGAAAATCCCTGGAATCCTGCTTATGTCAGCTTTCTCAAGTTGGTATTCAATCATGACTTTCAGGGGTTCAAGGAGCAGTTACGAGCGGTGGCTTATCCCTTTTATCTCACCGAATCCTTCTGTCAACCTACGGATCTGTCTGCGTCTGATGACTGGGGCTGTCGCCTACTGCGCGATTGGGAGTTGATTCCAGCGGATGGATCCCTTCAAATCAATGAAGAAGTAGGATCCTTGTGATCGCCCAGCAAGGGCAAGCCTGTTAGACCTGCCCCTACAGTGTATGTGTTTACAAGTCACACTGGTTAGGAATCGTTTGATCGCCTATCTGAGTTAAACAGAATTCAAAGGTGTTTGCGCCTCGAATAAAGGAGGATGATAGGGTAGCTGTGCCTAAGCGGTTGGTCTGACCACTGACTGCTTCAACACCACTGCCATTAATCCTCCATTCTCCGGCAACTGGTACACCAACAACACTCGCACCAGTTTGGCTTGTAATGGAGACAGATACCCGACCGGCACTGATAAATCCCGGTATACCAACCAAGCGCACAGGTGATATCTCTCTCACTTCAAACGTTGAAACAGGCTCCGGAACAGGGGTGGGCCCT
>CAYUEE010000182.1:0-298 GCA_964443615.1 uncultured bacterium
GTGTAACGACCCACCCGATAACCAGCGGCCATCAATGCATGGCGCAGAAGGGCACAAACGGATCCTTTGCCATTGGTTCCTGCGACATGAATGGCTGGAATACCGCGCTGAGGATGATCAAGACGGCGAAGGAGATCCTCCATCCGATTGAGACTAAGCTGAATCCCAAACCGGCCTAAACCCGCGAGAAATCCTGGCCAATCCCAGAGGGAAGCGTCTGCCATCACATGCGTCCTGACTTACAGTGGGGAATGAGTCTGAATCAAGATACTAGTGAACGAAGGCCTCTGCTGTCTAT
>CAYUEE010000182.1:398-4584 GCA_964443615.1 uncultured bacterium
CACTGCTACTGTCTATCACTGCTACTGTCTATCACTGCTACTGTCTATCACTGCTACTGTCTATCACTGCTGCTGAATAGGGTTCCAGTAACCAAGGATCCATACCCGTGACTACTCCCTTCCATGAACCCGAGTTTGATGATCTGATCTTGTCACGTTCCCAAGTGTTAACGGCAATGGTGTTGACAGCAGCTCTCCTGCTCTCCGTTAGCGCTGTTTGGGCTTGGCTAGGATCCGTTGCAGGCATCCCGTTGCAGGTCTCGTGGCTGGCCCTGGGGCAAGGGATCCTGGTGGGGTTGGGGTTAACCGGTTTGAGTGCTGGAGTATATCGCCTGTGGCCAGCGTATCGCCGGGCAGCGGAGCATTACATGCGACTCGTTCTGACGCCTTTAGCCTGGCCCGACATGATTTTACTAGGCGTTCTACCCGGCTTGGCCGAAGAGGTTCTCTTCCGAGGCGTTGCATTAGCCGCGTTAGGAGTAACACCGTTGAGTGTAGGGTTAACAAGTTTGATCTTTGGGATCCTGCACATTCTGGATCGGCGCTTCTGGCCCTATGGGGTGTGGGCAACAGTGATTGGGGTACTAATGGCATTGAGCTTCATTGTGACCCACAACCTGGGGGTGGCTATTGTGGCTCACACATTAACTAATATCATAGCCGGATGCTCGTGGAAATACTCAAGCCAGACCAAACTCAATCCATAAACGACTTGACAGGATATCTAGATCATGAAAAGATGCTCCCAACAAAGTTGTTGGTTGAGATGGCTGATAGATCAACTCCTAGAGAAGGTGTATTGCAAGCTGCCGAAGCGCTCTTTGTCAGGCGGGGCTACGACGCTGTGACTGTCAAAGAAATTGCTAAGGCTGCTGGCATCCATCACTCTTCGATCTACCACCATATTCCCGGAGGGAAGTCAGACCTGTTCGTTGAGGTTATGACTCGGCATCTTCACCGTCATCAGGAAGGGATCCGTTATGCCATTGAAGGTTCAGACGGTGGACTTGAGGGGCAGCTTGTAGCTATTGCTGACTGGCTCCTTTCTCAGCCCCCTGTAGATCTAATCCGGCTAGCCAATTCGGATTTGCCTGCTATTGAGGCAGAAGCAGCCCAAACACTGCAGGATCTAGCGTTCCAAACCCTGCTACTTCCTATCGTGACGATATTGGAACGGGCGGAACGGGAAGGCATCGTCCATCATCCCAACCTCGGAAATGTAGCGGGCGCCATTCTGTCCTCCGTGATGGGGTTGCATACCGTGCCTGACCATTACATCCAGGGCAGTCGCTTGCAGATGGCGGAGCAGCTCATTAGGGTCTTTCTGCTGGGAATTGCTCAATAATTTTTTTGGCCTCAAGTCAACAAAGCTGTTGGTTGACAACCCCTTTCTACAGGTTACTCAATGAATAAGATAATCCAGGTGTTCATTTCTCTGGGTGTTTCAGCGTTAGGAGCTTGTAGTCCTAGCCTGACAAAAGCCCAGACTCAGTTGACGGTAGAACGTGAGTCCGCTCCTTATTTCCCTGTGGTATCAGGCCGCAACATTAACAACCGCTCCTTTACGCTCCCTAATGATTTTGGCGGAGTCTACAATCTTGCTCTGATGGCATTTGATCGCTATCAACAAGCAGAGGTAGAAAGCTGGTTGGGGCAATTACGCTCGCTTGAATCTCAATATTCTCAGTTCAAAGTCTATGAAGTTCCTACATTGCCTGAGTTTTCATTTCTACAGAGAGTGCAACTTGACTTCTGGATGTCAGCTGGGATCCCGGATCCGGTGGCGCGAGAAGTGACGATTACGCTGTATACAGACGTTGAAGGTGTTACAGAAGCTCTGAATATCCGCGACATTTCAGTCATGAATCTAGTTCTAGTTGATCGAGAGGGGGTCGTTTACTGGCAAGGTCAGGGCAGATACTCCCCAGAACTATTTCAGGACCTCACCAACACTGTGTCTGGCCTGTCGACATCCGGTTAAGTACCTTGATCGAATCAGTTGTTTCAAACACTTGAACGCGCTTTAGAACTTGTGAGCTGCACCCCAGATCATGCTGAAAGGGTTTTGATCTTGAACAGGATCTGTTGGGCTGGATAGTAACATTCGGCTAAGGCGGATCTTGAGCACTAAGAGCGGTCTGAGTGCAAGGCTGCTACAGCATCATAAGGATCCGTCTGAAGTCTCGGATCGGTAGGAGCGCTTGATTTCACTGGAGCATACACTAAACTCGTTCAAGTTTTTTCAGCAATCTTGAGATATGAATTACAAAGTAGCCATATAACCGCGGTGCATTGAGCGGATCGGGATTGGGGAGGATCCTTTAGAATCGAACCGATACAATTAAGCCAAAGGTTTATGGAGGAAGCCATGACTGACGACGAATTAGATGCCAGGCTCGCCCGTATCAATAAGTCGATTGACCGACTGGCCACAACCTCAGGGGAGAGAATGCAGCGTTTGGAAGATCAGGTCGAGCAATTAGTCAGTACGGTGAGTCGAGTGGCTACCGCTTCTACTGAGGGAATCCAAGGTTTAAGCCAGCGACTCGAAAAAACTCAGCTCCGAGTTCAAGAACAGCTTGGAGAATTGGCTGGCATCATTAGAGAAGTGATTGCTCGCCAAGAGAGTCATGAGCAAGAGATGCAGGCGTTTCGCCAAAAGCTAGCAGAAAGTGATCAAAGATTTGAAATTCTCCTGCAAGAGCTGCGGACGATGCGGATTGAGAGTGAGCAACGCTTCGAGAGGGTTCACCAAGAGATTCGTTCTCTCATTGACCAGCAACACCCTCCCCAAGACTCGTGAGAAGGAGTATGTCAGATCAGCAAAACAATGGTGGGGGCGAGCCAGGATCACAAGGATCCGTCTGGCGTGTCGGATTGGCGAGTGCGTTTAATTTCACTGGCACGTGTGCCTCCAGCCATTTCATACTCGTTACTATTTGCTCCTTTGGCTGAAGCATTTGCTCCTTGGACTGAAACATTTGCTCGTTTTGTTATAAGGATATAAGTGAGTGAAGATTTCGGCTGTAAAGTCTCCTATTCACCTAATCTACTGGAGTCAAGGATCCTAGCTCAACTCTCCGAGTGCAGAGAGCATTGTGTAATTTCCATAAATTAGCATCCTTCGGATCAAGCTCTAATCCTTTACTAAAGCTTTCCGACGCTTCGTCATATCGTTCAAGCTGGCTTAAAGTTTTTCCATGATTAAGCCAATACCCTGATTTGCTAGGATCAATCCTTGTAGCCTTTGTGAAACTTTCTAAGGCTTTCTCTGTTTGGCCTAGACCTATCAATATAACCCCATACAAATTAAGCAGTTTATCATCTTTAGAATGCTCAACGACTTTTTCTAGTACATTCTCAGCTCTATCTGGTCGTCCGAATAAGAGTAATGTTAAAGCTAATTTAAAGTACACAGAAGGATCCTTGGGAGCAACTTTATGAGCTTGATCGAAACACCCTAGAGCTTGCTCATGCAGGCCTGAATGTAATAATAAGTCCCCTTCCTGTATCAAGAGTTTGACTTGTGTTTCAGGATCCTCGGAGATATCTTCAGGAATCTGAGTGCTTTGTTCCAGTATCTTGTCAGCCTGCTTGAGGATCTCATCATCAGTGGAAGGAAAGTGAAATAGTACTGACCGCCAATCAAAGAAGTCAGGTGCTCGTTGTACAAAATAGTTAATACCCCAAGATGGCATCAGCAAGATAAATTTACAGGAGAAGTTAGCTGCAAATCGCTCGTGTTGTTGATTTAAGTGACTCAAAATCGGAGGTACATCTTTCCAGCTGTAGTTCACCAATAGCCTTTTGAACCACCTTAAATTAGGTCTTAGTCCGCCAAATCAAAAATGAAGTGCAACGCTGACGAAACGTTGCAATCTCATCAGGAGTGTAGAAGTGTTGGGCAAATTTGGACGTATACATCTCGTCAATGTAGCTGTCTGGCAAAACAAGTTCCTGCTTAAACGCCATGTAGATATCTTGATACTCCTTTTCAGACGCTTGGTTCGCACGAGTCAGCTTAAAGTTTTCAAGACCTAAAAACGCTTGAATAGCAGTCCCCACCACATCATCTAAACTCTCCAACCGCAAAATCAGCAGATTAACGTCATCTCCTTTAATCATCTGGTACAGAAGTGTTGAATGATAGCTTAACGAGCAAAAAAGAGAGCAAGATATATGCTAC
>CAYUEE010000183.1:0-4582 GCA_964443615.1 uncultured bacterium
ATTAATTTACTGAGTAACGCGATCAAGTTTACAAACCAGGGATCCATCTGCCTAACGGTAGACTTGGGGGAGGCCATCGAGCATAATCGGCACCAAGTTCACTTCTCGGTATCGGATACAGGGATCGGTGTTCGTCCTGACGATATTGAGTCTATTTTTGAGGCCTTTGTGCAAACTCAGGAAGGCCGTCAGCAGGACGGGGCCGGACTCGGTCTTACCCTGAGTCGCTCCTATGCTGAGTCGATGGGCGGTACTATTCAAGTAACTTCCACCCTTGAACACGGATCCACCTTTGTTGCCACAGTTGAACTAGAGTGTCTAGCTGTGTATCCCAACTCATGTTGTTTAATGTCTGAGTCGGCTCAGGGTTCTACACGTGGACCGGTACCGGGCTTCATACCTGAATCTACAGAGGCATCCCCTTATCGCATGTTGATCGTGGATGATGATCCGGTCAGTCGGTTGTTGCTACAACGGATCCTGGTCTGGGTAGGATGTAATGTTCAAGCGGTAGAGAATAAGGCCGAGGCTTTACAACTCTGGCAATCCTGGCAGCCACACTTGATCTGGATGGATGTGTACTTACCGGATGCTCAAGGCCATATCGTGGCTCAACAGATTCGGGATCAGTGTCAAACGGATCCGGCCCTGCTGCAACCGATTGTAATTGCGCTCATTGCTGATGGATCCGAGCCGCCACCTGCTCATGTGAGTGGATGTGATGCTGTGGTTACTAAGCCAATTCAAGTGTCAGTGATTCGGGAGACAATTGCCGACTTTTTGGGTGTGCCCCGCCAACCTATTGCGCTAGCAGGGGCTGATCTGGTTTGCTAACGCGGCTGCATCGGGGACATTGAACCGAAGCTGCCTGAGTCTTAAACAGTCAAGACTGTTGCCTGAGTCTTGAACAGTCTAGAATAATGATCTTGATTGGGGTGGACGGTCAAGCCTGAGTGCCCTGTCTACCGTATAGAAGCTTATCCCGGAGGAGGCCAGCGTGAGTTGCCGAGTGGGTGTCATTGTGTTTCCCGGATCCAATTGTGATCGGGATGTGGTCTGGGTCACTCGCCAGCTGCTGGATTGCCCGACACGGCTGATTTGGCATACAGATACTACGCTACATGACTGTGATTTGATTGTGCTCCCGGGTGGATTCAGCTACGGTGACTATCTACGGTGTGGTGCTCTAGCTCAATTTGCACCCGTGATGACAGCGGTTAAGGATCATGTCGCTCGCGGTGGCCATGTCCTTGGCATTTGTAATGGATTCCAGATTCTGGTAGAAGTCGGCCTCCTCCCCGGTGCTCTCATTCGCAACCACAACTTGCATTTCATTTGTGACCAAGTTCAACTGGAGGTTGTCCATGTGGCTACGCCCTGGACCCAGTTCTACCAGCCTGGACAGGTCATTACGGTACCGATTGCCCACGGTGAAGGATCCTATGTTTGCGACCCTGACACACTGGCGGACTTACAGGCCAATCAGCAAATCCTCTTCCGATACCATCTTCATAATCCCAACGGATCCTTCGACAACATTGCAGGCCTTTGTAACCAAGCACAGACTGTGATGGGATTGATGCCTCACCCTGAACGTGCCTCGGATCCGCAGATCAATCGAATCCCAGCCCAGGGGGCTACAGATGGTCTACCGCTCTGGAAAGGTATCGTGCACGCGCTCACATCACGGGCTCTAGCCCGCTAACTTTTCATTGCTAGGTTCTACCTACCTGTTCTCAGGCCGGTCATACCATCTCTAACGTATGGATGTTGAATCGACTGCCAGGGGATAGAAAGTGGACCTTGACATTTTGCAAATTGAATACCTGATCAGACAAAACCTGGTGCAGATTGGACTTGAGTTCGCGAGCATCCACAATTGTGACAACCCCCGCTCCAATCACTTCTAGGATCCCTTCTTTAGTGATGATGGCGGCTGTATTCTCATCAATGCCAATGCCTAAGCAGTGGGGATGATAGGCCAAGGCTGTCATGAGGCGGAGTAATCGATTGCGCTGATGAAAGTGTTGGTCCACAATCACATCTTCTAGGATTCCTAGGCCTACCTTGACCGTCACAATTGCTGGGGTTGGCGATTCACCACTGTAGCCCCGTGAGATCATCTGCTGCCCCAGGGCTGAGGCGCCGGCACTCGTACCAGCAATGACTAATTCACCCGCAAAGCAACGTTGTTGAATTAACGCCAGAGAGTCGGTATTGACTAAGACCTCGGCGAGCCGCTCTTGGTCTCCACCCGTAAAGTAAAGGCCTGTGCACTGTTGTAGGAGCTCAATCGCGGCAGGGTTCCGAGCTTCAGTTGGATTGCGAATATCCAAAATTTTAATGTTGTCTAGGGAGGCTCCCATGCTAGCGAAGAGGTCACGATAGAGAGTTCCCAAGACATCAGGGATCCCAGAGGCTGCTGGCACGATGGTGATGATGGCATCAGCCCCACCGGCACGATTAAAGAACGCCCACAGGATCTCTTTATCGCGCTCCTTATCCTCGGCTCCCCCTACTGCAATAACATCAGCCCGTGTTGCGCTATTCATACCTGCTGCCCCCCTAGATGATTGCAGTGGCCTAACTCCGATGGAGTCCAACCAGTTAACCGCTTGGGTAGGGCCGTGTAGAGTTTCAACATTGACTTGCTTAGGCATTGTAGGCGAGGGCTGGGTGCTCAGAGTTACACCTTTTATGCTACGTCCTGAGGTCCCTTTTGGGCAGTATTGGACAGCTAGGAACCATTTATAGCCGAAATCAGGCGTAGGGACTATCAGGCTTAACTCCAGATGGGCATCATACCAAGTTCGAGCCTGCCATGATACCTAGACTGCCCTTCAATTAGAGCTTTGGGATGCAGCCGCTTGGTTTTCTGTACGGCCGGATCCGTTCCTGGCAAACTCACAATGACTCGATAGCCAGCTCAGTTCGACTAGTCACTTGGACATGGGTGCCATCTACTCTCCCGGTCCCAGTGAAGCGGCCAAAGATAGCACCGAAGGGCAGTTGCTCCACAGATTCTGTGAAGGTGTCTCCCGCAACTTGGAATTGAGTTTGATCCAAACTTTCAACCCTTGCTGAGTTGGGATTAAGGGCGAGCGGATCCGGGCTACCACGGGATGCGAGCAGAGTAGCCGGAACCATAGAGAAGAGGACAGGATCCTTAGGCTTACGGTACAAAGTATCGGGACGACAGAATGACATGTGATGCTCCTGATGGGTTGAGTTCAATCTACACAGGATTTACCTTAAACACAGAAAAGCCCCAGGAGATGTCAAGGTCACCTCATAGGGCTCTAGATCAAACCTGTGAACTACAGATGGAGGGTCCGATCCGGTTAGTCACATCCTTGAGAGGTCGCTATCTGGTTTTCAACTAGCGCTGGATCCGTGGCGGGCTGAATGACGATCACGCAGCTCCGATTATCGATCCCTGGAATGGTCAACTCAGAGAACTGAACTGAATTGAGGCTCGAGAAGAAATCAGGGCTGTAGCTAGTGAAGTCTGCGTTGCCTCCAGGAGGAAGTGCCTCCTCAACAAAGGTTGCAGGGGGTGAACCAGTCACAGCAAATGAGGGTACATTGACCGCAAGATCCTCAATCGCAATCCTGATTTCATTGGCAGTTACAGGACCAATGGTTGAGTCAAACAGGATTGTCTGGCTGACTGGAATAGGAGAGTAGAACCCAATGGGGAAGGGTGTAAACGCCGTTGCGTTAGTTGTTTCTCCATCAAGGGCATTAATCCCACTGAAGCTCCAGTTATTGAACACAAAGGTGTTACCGTCAGGCCCAGTAGCGTTGTCACGATAGACCCAGCCATCTTGGTAGGACGCAGGCCCAGTGTCCACATCAGTGTCAACCAAACCGAAGACATCCACCACGGATCCGCTGAGGAATAGTTCCACAGCATCGTTACCGTTTCCATCCACTGAACTGGATGTGTAGTCTGGATCGAAATCAAAGAAGGAATTAAAGCCAGATACATCATTAGACACGTAGATGAATTCACCGGCAGAGGCTGAGTCCGCAGGGAAGGTAAACTCTTGGCCATCTGTTCCGTCACCGTTATTGGCCACCCCTAAACCGTAGATACTGAGATCAGGAATGTCACTGGCAACGTAGAGTTCAATGGCTTTGGGCAAACCGCCTGACAATGGGCCATCAATAACTCCAGTGAGGATTAGGGCACTGGCATCGTTATCTGCAATGGTTATGGTTGCTCCAGTGGTTCCTCCCAAGGTGTAACCTGTACCTGTGCCCAGAGTGATAATAACGGTCTCGATTCCCTCGGTATCGCCATCATCAACGGGGATGACATCAATCGTGGCAGAGGTGCTTCCCGCCGACACGAGGACAGTTCCATCCAGCGTTGTGTAGTCCGTTCCATTATCCGCAGTTCCATCCAGCGTGTAGTTCACAGTCAGTCCACCCGCAGGGGCTGCTGCATCCAGATTTACGGTGAACTGACCAGGATCCTGATTTTCCTCAGCAGCATCCGGATCCGTTGCCTGAACAGTAATAACAGGATCCACAAGGACATCATTATCTGCAATGGTTACCGTAGCCTCAGTCGTAC
>CAYUEE010000184.1:0-4539 GCA_964443615.1 uncultured bacterium
TCCCAAACTCCGTACCTGGCACCTGTACTCCAACCCTTACCCCTCAAGGATCCCAACGATTCGCCTCCATAAACTGCTGGGACACCTCATAAACCTCACCCCATTCGGGATCCTCCCACCCCACATCTAATCGCATTTGTCCCTTCACCCGTTACTTCTTTCGTTTGCGCGTGGATCCCATCAACCCCGCCAGCATTAACTTGCCCCAGTGATAACTCCGCTCAGGATCCAAGCTCCCAAGGATCCAGAGTAAACCTACACTGTGGTGTTGGCAGCAGTCCTGTACCAAGCAAGCCCTAGCAAAGTATTTAATGGCAGAGTAATCGAAAAATGAACAGGTCCTTTCAGAGGCTTACCTCTCTATTTGAACAAGAGTTCCAGGACGAATGCCAAGATCTCTCTTAGCTCAATTCTCTTCGTCCCTTCAATTAGCTTTCTGGTATAGAGCTGCTTGATGGAAAGCACTTTGATCCATCGGTAGTAAGGCATCATTCCTCTACCCCCCTAATCTTTTTGACAGATTCATATGAAAAACTTTGGAATCGTTGTGGATGAGCATTCAATATGTTCCTTGTAAGAGCATCATTCAAGGATATGGGGGATTGATACAACATAAATCGCTTTAGCTGTAGAGATTGGATCCGCTTGTCAGAGGCAAACACGGTATCATCATAAAGCTAGAATAGTAGTAGATACTCAAAGAAGAAACTATGGAACCTAATCCTACCAATGGTCATAGACGGATCCGAGATACTCCTTTGGCTGACCTTGCTGGAAGTATGTCAGGTGAAGGTTGGGATATAATCCTCCAGGAGATTCAGAAAGAGCGCCAAACTGATCAAGAACAACTCAAGCAGCTCTATCCCCTTGAAGATGAAGTTTAACCCATGTACCTTCTGGACACCAATAGTATCAGTAACTACCTTGATCAACGCCGCCAGCACGGAACCTTGCAGCAGAGAATCGGAGATCAATTAGTTGGTACGGTTTTCATCAGCGTTATCTCACTAGAGGAGATCCTTAAAGGAGCACTAGCTAGCATCAACAAAACCCGACAGCAACCCACGCTCATCGCCAACTATCAAAGACTCACAATTCTCTTCAATGGACTACACCAGTTCCCCTTGTTACCTTACACAGAGCAAGCTGATCAGCTCTACCAATCTCTACCATCTGTGATCAAGCGAATCGGCACTCAGGACTGTCGCATTGCTGCCATTGCTTCAACCACAGGTATGACTATCATCACCAGCAATACCAACGACTTTCAACGAATCACCCTTGCCCCCATTGAAGATTGGACCCACTAAAGATCCTACTGCCCATCTTTTGTCACAATAGGATCTGTAGAATGACCTCAGAAGCCCAACGGAGGTACATCAATCCGTTTGACCAGCATAGTGACGGTGAATAATCTCTGGGCTATTCCCTACCCAAGCTGCCACCTGCACTGGATTAATCCCATTTTCTAAACAGTGAGAGATAAACGTATCCCTGCAAGCATAAGGCTCTCGATAATGATCAATCTTGCCCTCAACTGCTAGCTGTTTGACAATCCCCAAAGTCAACTTTCCACTAGGAGGAATGTAACTATTCCAAGCCCGCCGAGTAAAATTAGCGTGGCGGAGCAATTGACCGTTTTTGCTGGTAAATACGGGTGCTTCAGGATGTATCTCCATAGGTTTAACATTAGGGTTGCCCTCAACATGCTCCGTAAAGGAGTTCCCCACGACCAAATTGCGCGACTCACCGGCCTTACCTTGGAGCAAATTCAACAGTTGCAATCCCAAGAGTCTGTCTAGCTGATGCGACTTCAAATAACAAGGATCCTCAAACTCCGGGGATCCCAACTTGAAATCAGGGACCCGCCTGCGTGAGAGCTGTTGATAGGCATTACAGGATGGATCCGCCTTACCCATCAGACCGAGATGCCGAAAACTCGTAGCTCCCATTATTGACCGTATCAACCGTTGTTGTAGCCCCTTCTCCTCGTGTAGCTGTCGTTGAAGTCATAAACCCTTGATCAGTTGAAGGATTATAGGCCCCACTACTACCCGTATAGGTTTCAGCTGAAGCATCGTAGTAGCTAGACTGGCCCCACCGAGATCCGCTTTCGGTATGATACCCCCCTCCAGTTGGCGCAGCATTCCCGGTTTCAGGGTTGTAGCCCCTAGCTCGGACGCGACCGCCAGCATGGGCAGGTGCCGATAAAGTGAAAGCAGACAATACAACTATCAGAGTGAGAGCGAGGGCTTGAGTTGAACGCATGACCAATTCCTTGAATTTCGACACCTTCATCATCGCGAAAGCAGCCGGATCATCCGAGTGAACAGGATCCCAACCTCCGCAGGACCAAAGTCATGAAAATGAATGACAGTAATCTCGCTCACTAGCTCTATCCCATTTCAATCACACTGCCAGCTGGGATCCTGCCGATCCGGGATGGATCCTAATTAATTAACGGCCCTAGGACTCAAGATAGTCAGCTGATCGCCATTGCTACTTTCATAGATTTTCAAAATAGGAACACTTTTGTTATCGTCACGCTGAGGCAAAGTGCGAAAGACAAAGAAATACCCATCATGAGCACTTAGCAGTCGCCACGTGGTTGCTGGATCAGTCTCATTCACCTCTTGACCCAGGATCCGTCTGTACAAAGCTCGATCACCCAGGATCCGAAAATCAGAAGGATCCGAGAAAGGATCCGTCAGAGCCCGTCCCAACGCAGCATTCGTTTCTGGAATTACAGTCGTCACGACAGGGAGTTGAGAACTCTCTTCCACAACATCCGTCCAGGCATCTGCAATCGCTTGATGGTGCGCCAGCATAAACAGAGTCGTCAGGATCCAAAAGACAATAATTAACTCATTCATGAACAGGAGCGAAAACTTACTCGTATATTGTTGAAACCGACCGAGACGTTGGACCAAGGATCCGACCTGCAATACCTTCAGTAACCGCCAAAACCCTTCCAGACTGATGATAATAATGAAAAATAGGATCACAAAAATCACCAGAGTTCTCAGCAGGATCCCAAGATTGCCATACAACACTCGGAAAGCAGCCAAGTAGAAGGATTCTATCGGTAACCCTAAAGCAGTGACTTGAATTTTGAAGAAGCCATAATAAGTCCAGCGATAAATCCAACCCGTGAAATAGAGCGCAATGGCCAGTAACGTCACGAAACCCGCCAGTCGGCCTAAAGGGTTGAAATCTTGCTCCGGGGTGACCATAGAATGTGTCCTAATATGTTAGATTCTCGACTGAGCCAATAATCTTAATTTTAGGATCCTGACATGCTGACCCGCTCTGTAATGGCTGGACTCATATCGTTGGCCTTGTGCTGCAGCGTCAGGACAACAATGGCTCAATCCAGTGAAGAGCGAGAATGGTCCTTACAGGTTCCCCAAAGTGCAACAGTGACTCTACACACAGGCGTGACTAATTCAGGCGCGGTGACTCAATTCAGTCCGGAGGGGGTGACTCTGTCAGTGGGGCAGGATGCTAAGCTCATTGAGTTGGAGCAGATTGAACGGATTGAATTTGAAGGTGACATTTATATTCGTAACCCTAGTGGCGAACCTGAACAGGTCCCGATTCGAGGAATCTCAGCCAAAGTCATTGACTTACCCCTCACGGCGCTAGACCTTCAGGATCCTAACGATCCCCAAGATCCTAATGATCCCCAAGATCCCTCACGAATGGCCAGATTGAATCTTCAAACCATGACTGATGATGGGTACACAAGCCTATCGGAAAAACTGAACTGTCCCCCCTGTGGCCTTACTGAGATTGTCCCATTTCCAGGATCCGCAGACGACCCGGACGGATCCATGACAGTGCAGATCACTATGATTGAATAGGAGGATAAATAGGAGGAGAGATGCAGCAAGCAGAGGTACTCAACACCATTGCATCCCACCAAAGTCAATTACAGACATTGGGAGTCAAGTCCCTGAACATTTTCGGATCTGTGGCCCATAATCAAGCGACAACCTAGAGCGATGTTGATATCCTCGTTGAGCTGGATGACTCCATCGGGTTCTTTGAACTCTTTCAGATTAAACATTATCTTGAAGATCTGCTCAGAGCCCCCATCATCTTGGCACGTCAGACGCCCTCAAAGAGCACCTACGGCAACCCATCTTAGAGAACTCTATCCGTGTCTTCTAGATCAGCTCAAGAACGGATCCAAGATAGCCTTCAGTTCATTGACAGTATTGAGAAGCGAACACACCATATGAGCTTGACTAAATTAAGTTGTGATCAAACCGCTACAACCTCAAAATCCTCTTTAGGATTGTCATATCCTGCTAGTTTATGAGCTAGTCTATGGATGTGCATACTAGGTGCGTCATGATACGTCGTCTGTCAGGATCCTTAGCCCTAGGAGTAGTACTCACGGCAGGATTGGGTACTCTAGCTCTCAATTTCCCTCAATTCCCGCCCCTAATCGCCCAGGCACAATCAACGTCGCGGGTGGCCCTTGTGATTGGCAATAGTAACTATCCCAATGCCCCCTTAGAGAACCCTAGTAAT
>CAYUEE010000185.1:0-4429 GCA_964443615.1 uncultured bacterium
AGGGCTTAATCAACTCATCGGGGGTGAGCCAAGGTTGACTGATGGTGTACCGAAATGATCTCGAAACCACTGGATAATCGTCCTTACGTTGTTGCTCTACGGGGCGGATACTAAGATTCAACCTTAAAGCGTTCTGAGAGCACAAATCTAACCTGACTAACTTGGCAAACAATCGTTACCGACCATCACAGTAGACGGCAATGACACTTAACACAATTCAAATTAGCAGGTATCTCTCCAGTATCTCTCCAGAAGAAGCAATGAGTAGCCCGTAACCCAACTCACTCAACGTGTTTGAGCGTTACAGCACTATGACTGTACCACCTCACGGGATCCTGCAATCAGGAAAATCTTAAGATTGGCTGAGGGGGATCAATGTAAGGTTTTGTATCAATTCTCTCGACAGAGGGCTGAGCTTTATTGGCGTGCTGATGAAACAGTGATTGGCGATAAGGGTGTTTTGGGGACTTTACAGACAACAGGATCCTAGGGGACTTCCTCCAGGATCCTGCATGCCCAAGTTTATTCAGCTAAGCCTAGGTAAGGGACCGAGCTAGACTGTTAAGACTGGTAGTAGTCATCTTCAAAGTCATCATCTTCAACATCTTCAACAATAGGCTCAACTTGAATAACACGACTTGAACGTGGGGTGGGGACTTCCTCGTCGGAATAACGGGGGCGACGTCGAGACGTAGGGCTGCTAGGACGAGGCCGGCGGGGGGGGCGATTTGATCCTGAGGGCCGACGCGGGGGACGTTGCGGGGCCTCAGGTTCAGAATAGTCATCTCCGTCTTCCCACGTTTCAATTTCATCAACTTCAACATCATCGACAATATCATCCTCAATGGGGCGAGTTGGGCGAGGCCGACGGGGACGACTGGAGGTAGATGTGTCAGAGGTGAGTTGTGGGGGTTGGGACCGGCGCCGAGGGGTTTCCCGGCCTTCTTCGAGAGTACGGTCACTGTCGTCAGCAGTGCGCATACGGCGACCAGAAGCTGAACGAGTCGAGACAACGCGGGTTGATTCGTAGCTGCCGGGGCGATAGGTCCGAGTGAACCCTTCACGGCGCGTGGGGCGACCTTGTGCTTGTCTTGATTTTTCGACGAGGAGCAGGCGGAGGCGGAAGGTTTCGACGGCAAAGAAGGCCGCCATTGCTACAACTAAGACTTGGGCGAAGAACAGTAAGGGAATGAGTCGCTGGCCCTCTAGCAGTAAACAGAGCGAGTAAATCAGGCCGGTGACGGAGAAAACGATATCGTACTCACGGGCTGCTTCGGGTTTGATGTAGCGAATTGCGAAAATGAGGGCACTGGCAATAGCGACGAGCCCAGCCATCGGAAACGCAGGGCCTGTAGTGAGAAACATGGGCGAGCCTTACTGTAACAGCCATTAATCTCGGAATATCTTAGCACTTTGGTTGTGGTGAAACGCTGGGTATGGGCTGTAGGACGGATCAGGATGGGGCGTCAGGATCCTGTTAAAGCCGAAGTCAAAACGGGATCAGGAATTAGGTTGACATCGCTTGGATCCGTTGGCATCATTGTAGGTCTAAAGCGCGTGCGGATGTAGCTCAGCGGTAGAGCATCTCGTTGCCAACGAGACGGTCGGGCGTTCGAATCGCCTCATCCGCTTACTAGAAGTTAGGTTGATTATCAGAGCTGGGTTGATTACTAGAACTGAGTTGATTACTAGAGCTGAGTTGATTACTAGAACTGAGTTGATTGAAGAGTTAGATTGAGCGAGAAACTGGACTGAATCGGAGCAGCTTGAGGGTGCAAAGGAACAAGGATCCTATCCATAGACCCTATCTATGTTGGAAGGGATCCTTCACCCCATGCTTTGGCCGCTAACCTGGCTTTGTGGGTTCAGGCAGCTTACCCCCGCCCATTAAGTAAAGTAGAGCCATACGAGTGGCGACACCGTTGGTGACCTGATGTTCAATCAAACTCTTTTCATGGATTTCCATTAACTCCGATGACAGTTCAACCCCTCGATTGACGGGACCCGGATGGAGCAGTTGAACATCAGGATCACAGAGGGCGAGTCTAGTGGGGGTAAGGCCAAACCTGTAGTGATAGTCCCGTAGGCTGGGGATAAGATGCTGTTGCATTCGTTCCTGTTGAAGGCGCAGGGCCATAACAAAGCGAGCCCCTTCTAGCGCCGGATCCAATGTCCAATGAACGGTGACACCCCAATCTTCAAAGTGGCGGGGGACGAGGGTGGGAGGACCCGCCAAGTGAACGTCAGCGCCTAAGGTTTTGAGACTCCAGAGGTTAGAACGGGCGACGCGGGAGTGCAGACTGTCACCGACGATGGCAATTTTGACACCCTTGAGATAATCAGGATCCGGACGGCCAGGATCCAATTGAGTGCACATGGTGAAGAGGTCGAGTAAGCCTTGGGTGGGGTGTTCGTGTTGACCATCTCCGGCATTCAAAACGCGGGTGTTGGAGTGGGCTCGGTTGATTTCGCGGACGATGAACTGAGGAACTCCGGCTTGGGCATGGCGAACGACGATGATAGAGGCACCCATAGCTAGGAACGTGCGGGTGGTGTCTAGAATTGATTCGCCTTTGCTGAGGGAGGAGGTGCCGGGGGCAAAGTTTAAGACATCGGCGGAGAGGCGTTTGGCGGCAAGTTCAAAGCTATTGCGGGTACGGGTGGAGGGTTCAAAAAAGAGGTTGGCGACGACTTTGCCTTGAAGTGTGGGGACTTTGGGAAGTTGGCGGGTGAGGACTTCTTTGAAGCTGGCGGTGGTTTGCAGCACAATGGCGTATTCATCACGGGTGAAGTCGGCGAGCCCTAGAACGTGACGGCGGTGCCATTGGGACGTCATAACAGGATCCTAAACAATCAGGCCACTCAGGATCCTACAGCACTCGACACTGATAATCCTTTCAAATCAGCCAGTTCGCTTTATCCGTTAGACCGTAGTACAAAGGAGCTAGGTTTGTGCCGAAGAAGAGTAATTAGCAGAATGCCCTTGGGTCTTCTGGTTCGTTCTGAGTAAATAGCTATTCCAAAAGGATCCTGTGTGTCTCTACCTACTTACCGCTATGATGCCTTCATCTCCTATGCCTCAGAGGAGGGATCCTGGGTGAGAGAGAGGCTGTTACCCCACCTGGAAGCTCAAGGGATCCGATGTTGTGTTGACGCCCGCGACTTTTCAGCCGGACAAGCCATTCTGCATAGCGTTGAAGAGGCGATCGAGACTAGCAAGACGACCCTGCTGGTGATGACGCCCAGGTATGTGGAGAATAATTGGACGGAGCTGAAAACCCTGATGGTGCAAACAGAGGATCCGGCCCACCTCCTGCGCAAGTTTATCCCGATTTTGAAAGAACCCTGTAGGATCCCCAAACGTTTACAACCCTTTAGCTCCATCAATCTAGTGGATCCGGTTGATGAAGCGTGGGAATGGCAGAGGTTGTACACTGCGATTAAACAGAAAGGATCCTAAACAATCAGGCCACTCAGGATCCTACAGACTCGGGTGAGGTAATTTAGGTGACTCTCTCTGATGAATTAACGCTTGCTATCTCCTTTCTGAGCCTCATCGTCTCTGGGACCGTGGCTTATTTTGCTTGGCTCCGTCACGCTAAACTAGAAGTACTACTCGGATCCAACTTAAACTTCTTCAATAGTGCCGCTACAACACCCATCGGCGATCAATGGGGAGGCGTTTCTTTTGTATTGCCCCTAACCTTCTACAACTGGAGTCCCCAAGGCGGCACAGTACACCAGGTCCGTTTAATTCTGGGACAAAAAGATAGTCCAGACACTTACTTTGATATGGTGTGGACCAACTTTGTCACCTTTGTAGATGGCATGGCCTGGACGAATGCAACAGTCGCTCAACCGATTGCCATAGCGGGTCGCAGTTCTGTTACCCAATTCATCCGTTTTGACTGGAGCCCCTTATCCAACACCCGCCTAATCTTGAGAGAAGCCGCCTACACGCTGACTTTACTGGTCTGGACCCACTCAGGATCCAAGCCCAGCCTACGAGAAGAGCGCACCTTTACACTAGAACGCTTCATCGTTCAGGAATTTCAAACCAGTGTTGATCAACAACAAAGCTTCGGCTTCTGGGTTTCAATTGATAATGCCCGCCGTTCCAATCGTGTTATCACAGAAACAGAACTCAAAGACTATCGCTAGGATCCAGTTATGTCAAACTTTCAACCGTCTAACCCCAAAGTCTCCTATCAGATGGCTGGAGCCGGGATCAGCAACATCAATCAATACGGCCTCGGGGATAACATTGTTGGCGATAAGGTGATGGGGGATAAGATCATGGGCAATAAGGTCGTGAACTCGACTCAAACCCAAGCTGTTGCCCAAGCCCTGCAAGATCTATTCAATAAGCTATCCCAAACCTATTCTCAACCCCTGGTAGCGGCTAAAGCCATTGAAGCTATCGATGCGG
>CAYUEE010000186.1:0-4337 GCA_964443615.1 uncultured bacterium
GGTAATGTTTAACATTCCATCATCAATGTGGGCAAAGCAGGGCGGACACGGTGGAAGGGGCGTCGCCCTCAGGTTCGGGGAGTTGTCATGAATCCCTGCGATCACCCACATGGGGGGGGCGAGGGTCGCGCTCCGATTGGTAGACCGTCTCCGGTCACTCCTTGGGGAAAAAAGGCACTGGGTGTCAAAACTCGCAAAATCAAGAAGGCTAGCAGTAGCTTAATTGTGCGTGGGCGCAGACGAGGCGGCCGTCGGAACAAGGGTGGACGAGCTTCTCAGTAGGCTGTCTAGCTGTGCAGGTACTATCTTCAATTTGATGACTTAGAGGTTTACATCATGGGGCGTTCACTAAAAAAAGGGCCTTTTATTGCTACTCATCTTCTCGACAAAGTGGAGCAGATGAATGAGCGCAATGAAAAGCATGTGATCAAGACTTGGTCGCGAGCCTCCACGATCCTTCCCATGATGATTGGGCATACGATCGCGGTCTACAACGGCAAGCAGCATGTACCTGTATTTGTAAGTGATCAGATGGTCGGTCATAAGCTTGGTGAGTTTGTTCCTACGCGCAACTATCGCGGGCATGGAGCTGGTGATAAGAAGGGATCCCGCCGTTAATCACGCTCTAATTTGTCTAGTTCTGTTGTGATGCTTTAGACAACTGTTTAGGTACTTGTTATGGCCGATGATTCATTAGAAGTTAGAGCAGTAGCACGCTACATCCGGATGTCGCCTTTTAAGGTTCGTCGAGTGTTGAACCAGATTAGGGGCCGGAGCTATGCAGATGCTCTGATCCTGTTAGAGTTTATGCCCTACTCTGCTTGTGAACCTGTTCGTAAAGCCCTACGCTCGGCAGTAGCTAACGCGGAAAACAATAATGGCTTTGACCCACGAGATTTAGTTGTCAGTACAGCTTTTGCCGATCAAGGCCCTACACTCAAGCGATTTCGTCCCCGGGCACAGGGCCGAGCCTACCGGATCCGTAAGCGGACCTGCCACATCACGATTGGGGTTAGGCCTGAAGTTGAAGCTGAAGCCGTTTAGATTGTCAGTTATTCAGTTAGCAAAGGGCTCTTAAGGATACGATCATGGGACAAAAGATTCATCCAAACGGTTTTCGCCTCGGCGTTATCAAAAGTCACCGCAGTCGCTGGTACGCGGATCCGTCTCGCTATCCAGCCCTGTTGCAAGAGGACTTCAAAATCCGGGAGTACATTACTAAGAACTTGAGTAGTGCAGGCTTAGCTGATATTCAGATCGAACGCAAGGCTGACCAGATTGACCTTGAAATCCGGGCTGCCCGTCCTGGTGTGGTGGTGGGTCGAGGGGGGTCTGGACTTGATGCTCTTCGCCAAGGGTTGCAGAAAGCGTTAGCTCAGCCGGGTCAAAATCCCGCCGATCGAACTATTCGCATTAATGTAGTTGAAGTAACGCGGGTTGATGCTGAGGCCGCCTTGTTAGCAGAGAATATCGCTCAGCAGCTAGAACGCCGTATTGCCTTTCGTCGCATTGTTCGTCAAGTTATCCAGCGGGCTCAACGAGCTGGGGTGCAGGGCATCAAAATTCAGATTGCCGGTCGTTTGAATGGAGCAGAGATTGCCCGAACTGAGTGGACACGGGAAGGCCGGATCCCTCTCCATACCTTGAGAGCCGATATCGACTACTCCGAAAAGCGAGCCCAAACAACCTACGGAATCATTGGCGTTAAAGTTTGGGTGTTCAAAGGTGAAGTCCTACCTGGGCAGGAGCGAGTCGACCAGAAGCCGGCCCAAGCCCCTCAACCTAAGCGGCGGCAACGTCGCAAGCCCACATTCGAAGATCGTTCTGACGCTGAATAGTCCTAATCGTCTTCATTTCCGTAGTTCGAAGATAACGTTCTATCGGCCTAGTAAACATCCGTCGCCCTGGTAAACAAAGGATCCTGAGTCATGCTAAGTCCTAAGCGCACAAAATTCCGGAAGCAGCAACGAGGTCGAATGAGGGGGAAAGCCGCTCGTTGCAACAAAATAGACTTTGGCGAATTTGGGTTGATGGCTATGGAGCCGTCTTGGATTACTGCGCGTCAAATTGAGTCCAGTCGCCGAGCGATGAACCGCTATATTCGCCGGGGCGGTAAGATTTGGATCCGGGTGTTTCCAGATAAGCCGATTACGATGCGGGCGGCTGAAACTCGGATGGGGTCAGGTAAGGGTAACCCTGAGTTCTGGGTTGCTGTCGTTAAGCCAGGGCGGATCCTGTTTGAGATGGGAGGTGTGTCGGAAGCCGTGGCGAAGGAAGCGATGCGGCTGGCCGCCGCCAAGATGCCTATCAAGGTTAAGTTTGTACGCCAGTCAGACTTTGAAGATCCCGTTGCGGCTGAGCTACCTATTCCACCAGAGATGATTGAGGCTCCAACTGGACAGGAGAACACTGCCAAGGATCCACAACAGGATCCCGTGGAGACTCGTGTGGGTGCAAGTGCTGATGCTGCTGCAGTGCAAGGAGATGCCTAGATGCCACTACCTAAGATTGCCGACGCCCGATCGCTGTCGGATGGCGAGTTGTCGACCGAGATCCTGACTGTGAAAAAAGAATTGTTTGAACTCCGTCTCCGCAAAGCGACTCGACAACTAGACCAGCCCCATCTGATTCGGATGGCTAAGCACCGTTTAGCCCAGCTTATGACTGTTGAGGGGGAGCGCAGGCGAGGTATTCGACTAGGCGAGTCCAGACCATCCATCAATGCAGAGACTGAGGTGTGATATGCCAGCTAGAGAACGAGTCGGTTTAGTTGTTAGCGACAAGATGCAGAAGACGGTCATTGTGGCTGTTGAGAACCGGGTTTCACATCCCAAGTACGGCAAGGTTGTCGTCAAAACTCGGCGATTCAAAGCACATGATGAAGAAGGGACCTGCAAAATGGGCGATTTAGTCCGCATCGTTGAAACTCGCCCCTTGAGCCGGACCAAGCGTTGGACAGTAACTGAGATTGTCAGGGGAGCTAGCCGAGTATGATTCAGCAACAAACAATGCTGTCAGTGGCCGATAACACAGGAGCTCGCCGCATCATGTGTATCCGAGTGCTAGGAAGCAGTGGCCGCCGCTACGCTGGCTTGGGGGACATCATCATTGGTGTTGTGAAAGATGCCCTTCCCAACATGCCCGTCAAACGTTCGGACGTCATCAAAGCTGTGGTAGTTAGAACAGTAGCAACAGTACGACGTGCTGATGGCCTCAGTATCCGATTTGACGATAACGCTGCAGTCATTATCAACAACGAAGGCAATCCGCGTGGGACTCGTGTGTTTGGTCCCGTAGCTCGAGAGCTGCGCGAAAAAGGCTTTACTAAGATTGTTTCTCTGGCACCGGAGGTTCTGTAATGGCTCGGAAGTTAAAGCCCAGCCAGATTAAAGAGCTGGTGAAGCAACCTGGAATCCGTAAGCACCGCAACACGTTCCGCTACAAGATGCGCATCAAGAGCGGTGACACAGTTCAGGTCATTTCAGGTCGGGATAAAGGCAAGGTGGGTGAGGTGATCCGAGCTCTGCCTGCCAAAAATATGGTTGTCGTCGAGGATGTTAACGTCATCACGCGTCACCGTAAACCGCAGCGTGAAGGAGAAGAGGGCACGATTGAACGAGTCGAAGCTCCTATCCATGCCTCAAATGTGATGGCCTACTCCAAGAAGGAGGAAGTGGCTAGTCGTATTGGCTACAAGCTTGACTCAGATGGCCGTAAGGTCCGCTTCTTGAAAAAGACAGGTGAAGTGATTGACGGATGAGTCAATTATTGGAAACTGTCAACGACTAACGAACATCTCTAGCTAGTAAGGCATTCAACGTAGGAAGTCCTGCCATGGCGCAACAACGTCTCTACAAGCACTACAACGAGTCTATCGTGCCCAAGCTGAAACAAGAGCTGGGCTACCAGAATCCCCATCAGATTCCACGCCTAGAGAAGATCGTGGTCAATCGAGGTTTAGGTGATGCTTCTCAAAATGCCAAAGCTCTGGAGGCCTCGGTGAAGGAGCTTAGTGTGATCACAGGTCAGCGTCCGGTCATTACACGAGCAAAGAGTGCCATTGCCTCCTTCAAAATTAGAAAAGGGATGCCGGTGGGGCTCATGGTGACTCTGCGTCGCGACAGAATGTATGCCTTTTTTGATCGATTAATTAATCTCTCGCTACCCCGTATTCGTGACTTTCGCGGTGTTAGCCCCAAGAGTTTTGATGGCCGTGGGAATTACACCCTAGGTGTGAAAGAGCAATTGATCTTCCCTGAAATCAACTATGACTCAGTGGAGCAAATCCGGGGGATGGATATTTCAATTGTGACCACGGCTAAAACCGATGAGGAAGG
>CAYUEE010000187.1:0-4300 GCA_964443615.1 uncultured bacterium
ATAGATGAGCTTGATAGATGAGCTTGATAGATGAGCTTGATAGATGAGCTTGATAGATGAGCTTGATATTGACTTGATATCCGCTTGGCGCACGGGGTGCCCTAACCCCAGCCCAACTGGCTTCAGTCTGACCAACTCAGCAATGCGGTGATTGAGCCTGATTGAGGACAAGACCCATGGGGAAGAAGATCCTGTTAGTCGAAGACAATGAAATGAACCGTGATATGTTGTCGCGGCGATTGCTCAAAAAAGGCTATGACATCCTAATTGCTGAGGATGGAGCCCAAGGGGTACAAATGGCTCAGGTGGAGTCCCCCGATTTAATCTTGATGGATCTGAGTCTGCCGGTGATGGATGGCTGGGAGGCAACTCGCCAGATTAAAGGCTCCTCTGATACTCAGCGTATTCCTGTGATTGCCCTCACAGCTCATGCAATGTCTGGGGATCGGGAAAGGGCTCTTGCGGCTGGGTGTGACGATTACGACACTAAACCCGTTGACATCAAACGTCTACTACCCAAAATCGAGGCCTTGCTAGCGGCCCCGGCTCAATCCGCCCCACCGAAATCCGGATCCGCCGCTAAAGGATCCTTAACACTGCCAGAGACCAAGGTGACTACTCCCCCCGAGGAAACGAAGGCCCAGGTTTCTTTGCTCGTAGTCGATGACAATGAAATGAATCGGGATATGTTGTCTCGCCGTCTGGTTAAACAGGGGTACAACGTCACGATTGCGACGGGAGGCCAGGACGCTCTGACTTTAGTGGAGAATGAGTCCTTCGATTTAATTTTGTTGGATGTGATGATGCCAGATGTGAGCGGGTTGGATGTGTTGCAACGGATCCGGGAGTCCCATACCTCGTCACAGCTGCCGATCATTATGGTGACCGCGAAGGATGAGAGTGAGGATGTTGTGCGGGCCCTGGAGTTAGGGGCCAATGACTATGTCACTAAACCTGTGGACTTTCCAGTCGCGTTGGCTCGGATCAAAGCTCAGTTAGTGACATTAGAATCGTCGCGGGAGCAAACATTGCAAGTGGCGTATCAATCGAGAACGACAGGGGATCCGTGGTTACTGGGAGGACGCTATCGACTAGAGGAAGTGCTGGGTGCCGGTGGGTTTGGTCGGACCTACTTAGCAAAAGATACGCAGCGCCCTGGCCAGCCGACAGTGGTGGTGAAACAGCTGAAACCCACGCAAACTACCCCGAAGGGCTTGGAGTTGGCTCGCCGCCTCTTCAATCAGGAAGCAGAAACGATGGAACGGTTAAAGCATGAGCAGATCCCACAGTTGTTAGCCTACTTTGAAGAGAATCAAGAATTCTATTTGGTGCAGGAGTTTATTGATGGGGTGGTGTTGGCGGAAGAGTTCAATACTAAGCCCCAATTTACCGAAATGCAGGTCCTGGCTTTGCTGTGGGATTTGCTAGGAGTCCTTCACTACATCCATCGGCAGAAGGTGATCCATCGAGATATCAAACCCCAAAACATTATTCGGCGGCGGGAGACTAAAAAGTTAGTGTTGATTGACTTTGGGGCGGTGAAAGAGCTGTCGATGGGGTTAACTGACGAGCACGGGCCGAAGGAGACTGTTGGGATCGGCAGTCGAGGGTTTGCACCGCCAGAACAGTATGCCGGTCGACCTCGATACAGTAGTGATATTTACGCCGTTGGTATGGTTGCGATTCAATCGTTAACGGGCTGCTACCCCGATCAATTTCATGAGGATTTTGATACAGGTCTATTACGATGGCGCACATCTGACATCCGGGTCAGTGATCGGTTGGCTCGCGTGATTGACAAGATGATTCTGGCGAACTTTGTAGAGCGATACCACTCAGCGGCTGAGGTCGTTGCTGATTTGAAAGCGATCCTAGATGACATTCGACGGGTTCGAGGTCAGCCATCTCGTCGCAAACCTTCCTGAGATCCCTCCTGAAGGATATGACGCGGATCCTTGCTCAGGTTAGACCCTTTCAGTCTTAGGCTGGGAGAGTAGCTACTCCCACCCAGAGCCATCTTGATGCTTCCCTGACTGATCAGAACTTTTGACGCCTGCATCAATTTAGTGCTGAACCTAATTACCCTGCTCTTTGAATCAACTCTGCGATTAATCCTGTCCATCCGGTTTGATGACTCGCTCCTAAACCCTTACCGGTGTCGCCGTGAAAGTATTCGTAGAATAGGATCCAATCCTGCCAATGGGGATCCAATTGAAACTTAGAATCCTCACCATGCAGAGGCCGCCGGCCTGTAGCTGGATCCTGAAGGAATAAACGCATCAACCGCTGTTCCAGATTGGTGGCAATATCCTGTAAGGTCATCAAGGTGCCGGATCCGGTAGGATAGTCCACTTTGAAATCATCGCCGTAATAGGTGTAGAAGGTCCGCAATGATTCAATGAGAAGATAATTGACTGGCATCCAAATCGGTCCGCGCCAATTGGAATTACCGCCAAACAGAGGAGAAGTGGATTCCCCCGGTTCATAATCAACACGGTAATCATAGCCATCAACATTGAAAATGTAGGGATGATCCAGATGGAAACGCGACAACGCCCGGATCCCGTAGTTACTGAGAAACTCAGACTCATCTAGCAAGCGAGCCAGGATCCGTTCCAGCTTTTCCCGATAGGTGATGGCTAAGAGACGACGTTCTCCGGATCCCTGCTGACGCATACAGGCAACGTTGTTGGTGAGATCCGGTCGATTGTTGAGGAACCATTGCACACGACGATTGAATCCAGGCAGGCGTTCGAGTGTACTCGGTTCAAGCGTCACAACAGCACAAAGCGGGAGTAAACCCACCATTGAGCGGACTTTAAGTTGAATTTGCTCATGATGTGGAAGATTTAGTACATCGTAATAGAACCCCTCTTCCTCGTTCCACAGCTGCGCGGATCCGTCACCCACACGGTTCATAGCATCGGCGATGTAGAGGAAATGTTCAAAGAATTTGGAGGCAATATCCTCATAGGCCGGATTCTCCACCGCTAATTCCAGAGCAATCGTCATCAAGTTCAGTGCATACATGGCCATCCAACTAGTCCCATCTGCCTGTTCAGTAAAGCCACCCGTGGGTAACGGTTCACTCCGATTGAAGACTCCAATGTTATCTAGACCGAGGAACCCCCCTTCAAACACGTTATTACCCTGCTCGTCCTTACGATTCACCCACCACGTGAAGTTCATTAGGAGCTTCTGAAACACACGCTCTAAGAAGAGGCGATCCTGACGACCGTACAGCTTCTGTTCCAATTGGTAAACTCGATATGTCGCCCACGCATGCACTGGCGGATTGACATCTTCAAACGCCCACTCATAGGCTGGGAGCTGCCCGTTTGGATGCATGTACCACTCTCGTGTCATCAAATCCAACTGCCGCTTCGCAAACTCAGGATCCACCATCGCTAACGGAACGGCATGAAACGCCAAATCCCAGGCGGCAAACCACGGATACTCCCACTTGTCGGGCATGGAGAGCACATCGTCATTGAACACATGGATCCAATCGCTATTACGGCCCCGCTTGCGCTCATCGGGCGGTGGTGGTCCTACAGGATCCCCTTTCAACCACTCATCAATCACGTAGTGGTAATACTGTTTCGTCCACAACATCCCTGCCCAAGCCTGTCGCTGTACCCGTTGCTGATCCGGATCCGTGGCTGAGCTGATCTTGGCATAAAACTCATCGGCTTCCCTCAAGCGATCATGCACAATTTGAGTGAACTGGGAGCCAAACGGATCCTGAATATCCCCTCGATCTACCAAACGTAACTTGACAACGGTTGCCACTCCCGGATCCAAGGACAAAACATAATGAGGTGCCGCCTTGGTCCCCACCATTTCTGGGTTAACTCGAGGATCGCCGTGAATAATGAAGTCATGGATCCCATCTTTGGTATACGGACTTTTATTATCAACATCAAAAAGCCGCTTCAAATTGGATTCATTCTCAGTGAATAAAGTACCCTGGGGATTTTCATAGTAGAGCCAATAGGATCCTAACGTATTATGACTTGCTTCTATGAGTTGATACTGCTCACTCCGGCTCAGGTGCTTTAGCATCGGTTGCACACTCTCAAACGCCCAAGCCCAAGTATTTCGGAACCAAAGGGTCGGCAACACATGCAAAGGAGCCGGAACTGGACCTCGATTGATAGCCGTGATTTGAATTAGAATATCCGTTGGGGATCCTTTTGCGTATTCAACGAAAACATCAAAATAGCGATCCTCATTAAAAATTCCCGTATTTGGTCACAGCAAAAAGGTAGGCTTATTGAGAATAGCCATTTCTTAAGCC
>CAYUEE010000188.1:0-4278 GCA_964443615.1 uncultured bacterium
CGCAGAGTTGGCCTAGGGGTTAAAGCCACTGTCTTTGCTCTGGTGTTGAGTACTATACCTGTTGCTGTAATGGGCTTAATTGGATATCAAGTAGCAGGCCAGGAGAAAGAACAGCAGATTGAGGCAACACAACGGATCCTAGCAGAACAGGTGGCATCTGAGCTAAGTAACTTCATGTTTGAACGATATGGAGATATTCAAGTTTTGGCACGATTACCATTGTTTACAGATCCTGAGCTCCGAGACCTTATTGGTATTGCTGGGGAAGAAAACTTTTTGGATAGCTATTTGACGTCCTACGGTGATACCTATAACAGTATTTCGCTCATGGATATCAACGGTGACGATATTGCCGTATCTGGGGAATTTGCCCACAGTAACCATAGTGATGATGAGTATTTTCAAGCTGCCATTAGGGGTGATATTTACATCGGTCAACCTGGCTACTCATCAAGCACCGACACGATTGTTATCTATGTCGCTGCACCCGTCTATGATTCAATAACGGGAGACCTGTTTGGGGTTGTTCGGACACGTCTTTTAGCAGACACCTTACTCGATTTAGTCGAGATCCCAGATGACACAAATACCATTCACCTAGCTGATAACCAAGGGATCATTTTTGCCTCGACGAAACGGGAGGAGGATGACGATTTAGAAGCCCAGATAGATGAGGATGAATCAACCACACCTGAGGTAGTGGGGCGCAACATTGATGAGAGTTTTACTGATTTAGCGTCTGTCCGAATCAATTCCCCCTCTGGTTTCGTAGACACGCGAGAGGTGGGGGAAGACAACGAAGATCTCCTCGGATTTGCGGCCACACCCCCCATTGCAACCATGTCTGATTTAGGCTGGACTGCGTTGGTAGAAGTCAATGCTGATATTGCTTACAGGAGTGTGGATGAGCTGGGATCTGCTTTTGTTTTTGGTACCGTGATCACGATGCTCCTAGCCGGATTGGCTGCTGCCCTGTTAGTACCACGGGCTTTGAAGCCCATTGAATCAGCAACAGCAGCGGTGGAACGCATTGGCCAAGGGTATCTGGATGTACGCCTACCGGTGATGAGTCAAGATGAGGTTGGGATCCTGTCCACTAACATCAACCGCATGGCAGCCCAACTACAACAGGTTCTCTCAGAGGTGCAATCGCAGTCAGAGCAGCTGCAGCAAAAAAATGATCAAATTGAATCTGAAAGTAATCTGCTCCAGCATGATGTGAGTCATCTGCTTGATGTGGTATCTGCTGTTGAAGAGGGTGATCTCACGACGCGAGCTCTGGTGGGTGAAGGAGCCACAGGATTGGTAGCAGACACATTAAATCGATTGATTGAAGAGTTAACTCGGATCCTGGGCACAACTCTAACTTCGGCTAGCCAAGTGACCGTTAATGCCCGTGAGGTGGAGCAGTTAGCGACTCGAACGGCTCAACAGGCTCAACAGCAGGCAGATTCAGTGGAACAGGTTCGCTACTTAATGGAGGCAGTGACCAGCCAGGCGGCAACAGCAACTCAACAAGCAGGTGCAACAGAATCGGCAGTGGCCGCAACTCAAGAAGCAGTGGTTCAGGGTCAAGATCAGATCCGGGCTCTCACGCAAGGCATTGGGTCACTTCAAGATGGATCCGATCAAATCGTCCGCCGGGTGAACACGTTGAATGACTACATTGACCTCGCGGCACAGTTTAGTAAAGAACAAAAGCGGATTGCAGCGCTCACCCGAGTCTTGGCCTTGAACGCCTCCACCCTGGCTGCTCGGGCCTTAGGCCAAGAGGATCCAGATCAGTTTGCTAGCATTGCCCACGAATTTGAAACCATTGCCGGTCAGGTGAGTGAACTAGCCATCCAAACCAACCAAGGTCTCCAGGTACTGCAGCAACGCACCAACCAAATTCAAACGGTGGTATCAGGTTTGAACCAGGACGTGGATGATATCTCGACTCTTGTTCAAGGCTTCACAGCAAGCACAGACCAGTCACGCCAAGCATTTGAAAATATCCGCAGCGTCACCCAGCAGGTAAGTGACCTAGGTCGTCAGATGGCCGATTCCAGTCAAGCCATTGTAGACGCCGCCACCACCACCCTGAACGCGATCGGCGATATTGCCACCACAGCCACAAACACCGACACTCAAGCCCGCCTCACCCGCGAACAAGCTACAGCCATGCAATCTCTGGCGACCCAACTGCTCCAGCTGGTGCAATTCTTCCGATTAGGACCTGACTATCAAGTGGATCCACATCTATCGACCCCACAGTTCCCCGAGAATGGGACCGGATCCGATGCCAGGAACGGACAGGATCTTGATCTAGCTGTGCCAGAATCCGACACCATTGAAGTGATGGCGGCTTTACGCTAACGGGAAATCTATCATGGGTGCTGCGGTGTGGCTCATGAACTCAATTGTGATGTTTGTGGAGGGATCCTAATGGTGCATCTTGACCCCCAATCTGAGTTTGAGCCCCTTAATAGTGGAGGTGAGAGTCTTCTGGGGGATCTAGACCCGGGCGGATTAGGGGAGCTTGACCTGATGGAGGTAGACCTGCAACGGGAACTCCGCAGCATGTTTGAGGTGGATACCCAAAGCTATCTGGAAAACTACATCCAACTGGTGCAACGCTTACATTCGGATAGCTGGAAAGCTGATATTCAAGAGCTCTACCGCTACATCCACACCATCAAAGGGAGTGCCGTTACAGTCGGTGCGGATCCGGTATTGTATGTCTCCACAGCTCTAGAAGATCTCCTCTCAGAACTGCGATATCTCGACACAGCTCCCCCGCTAGATGATGGTTGCCTCAGCGCGTTTTTGCTTGAAGCAGGAGAACTGTTAGCTAGCACCACTCCTCTCACTGCCCAAGGATCCGCAGCAGAAGCTGAGGTAGAACCGACGGTGGCTCGGATCCTAGCGATCAAGGAGCAAGTACAATCTAACTACCTGGGAGAATGGAACGAGCAGCGCCAATTGTGGCAAGAGTTTGCTGAACAGGGGTTTGATCTAGTCATTCTGAACTTTGAGATGGCACTGGAGAAACTGCCTACCAACGGATCCGTCTCACCTGATGTGATGAAAGCTGCTAAAGACACCCTCAAACAACTATTTACGATCGGTCAAGATCTACAATTTGCCCCCACATGGAAAACCCTGCTACAACGCAGCAAAGTCCTGTTTGACAAGCCGGAAGCCGCGTTTTGGCAACTGCACTGGCCGACATTTTTCGCTCTGTTGAAAGACTCCGCTAAACAAGGGGGGCAGATGCCATCTCAACTGCAACCCACTCGTCCTCAGCCAGAACCTCACGTTGAAACGATTTCACCGGATCCTAGTCCAACCTCCACCTCCGTTCCTGTTGAAATCCCAGTCACCAGATCTCCAGTTGCCGGGTCTCCAGTTACCGGATCTCCAGTTGCCGGGTCTCCAGCCGGATCCGGGGCAGAGGTACAGATTGCTGTTCCCCTCCAACGCCTCAATGACTCTGCTCAAACCACAGTTGATGCCCTATTGAACGTAAGAACCTCTCAAGAACTCTTCAAAACCCTACAAGCTCAATTACAACCCCTCCTACTCCTAGCGGAAGAAAGCGCGCAATACATCACCCAACTCCGTCAAATGCAGGATGACTACGCTCTGCTCAACACCCTTGCGGGTCAACACGCTGATCAAGATACACCCACCCGCGAACACTACCGTCAGGGCTATCTCACAATTAACCGCCTGCTGGAAAACAGTCTCCGGTTAGCCGAGATCGGTGGGGAAGCCGAAAAAACAGCTCAGCAAACAGAAGAGAGTCTATCAATCCTAGGTAAACGTGTCCAACAGTTGCAGCAAGCAATTGAAGTTAGTCGATCAGTAGCATTCAGAACTGTAGGCTTTCGAGCTCGAAGCATTGTGCGAGATTTAACAAATCGTTTCAATAAACCAGCTCAACTGCAACTCCAGGGAGAAACCCTTGAACTTGATGCTGGTACCGTTCAAAAGCTTGAACCGATTCTACTACACCTCATTCGGAATGCCTTCGACCACGGTTTGGAATCATCGGAGGACCGGATCCAACGGGGTAAACCCCCTCAAGGATCCATTACCCTATCACTTCAACGACGCGGGAACCTCTATCGGCTCATAATTCAGGATGACGGACAGGGTGTCGACCCAGCTCGGATTGAACAAATTGCCCAGCAGAAGGGAATGTTGTTAACCGACACGTCGACCCCAGAGGCCTTACTAGAGGTATTGTGTCAACCGGGCTTCAGTTCTCGGAGCGAGATCACAGATATTTCC
>CAYUEE010000189.1:0-4250 GCA_964443615.1 uncultured bacterium
CCCAGCGATTCGCCTCGATAAACTGCTGGGACACTTCATAAACCTCAGTCCATTCAGGATCCTCCCACCCCACATCTAATCGCAGTTGCCCCTTCACCCGTTCCTTCTTCTTTCGTTTGCGTATCGTCCTACTGGATCATTAACACCAGGGGATCTCATAACCCTCCTCCACAGCGAGGACATCGGTCTGTCAGTAAAGGATGACTCATCAGGATCCGCAGCTACCGCTATGTCTTCCCAGACTAGCCTCCAGAGGTTGGCCCATCTTCAAATTTGTAGCCCACTCCAATAACGGTTTTGATAAAGGTCGGTTGACTTGGATCCGGTTCTACCTTTTTGCGGAGACGGGCAACGTGGGTATCCACAACTCGTTCATCCCCAAAGAAATCTTTGCCCCACAGTCGATCGATCAGTTGAGTTCGAGTCCACACACGACCCGGCTGGCTGGTGAGGACGGCCAGTAATTCAAATTCAAGAGTTGTGAGTTCGAGATCCTCTTGATTGCGCTGGGCGATACGTTGATCAAGATCAATTTTGAAGTGAGGGGTTTCAACACGGTTAGCGACCATCGGATCCCGTAACGATCGGCGCAGAAGGGCACGGACACGAGCTACAAGTTCCCGCGGACTGAATGGTTTCACAATATAGTCATCTGCACCGGTAGACAGGCCAATGATGCGGTCGAGTTCTTCCCCTTTAGCTGTCAACATTAAGATATACGGATCCTTGCCTCGCGGACTTTGGCGAATGCGAGTACATATTTCAAGGCCGTCGAGCCCGGGGAGCATTAAGTCGAGAATAATTAGAGGATAAGGATGAGCTTCAACCCGTTGGATAGCCTCGAGTCCATTGGCCACCCGGTGGCACTGGAACCCTTCACGATCGAGATAGAGACAGACTAGATTCGCAATTTCGTCATCATCTTCGACCACGAGAAGCTCAGTTGCCATAACCAGAGGATCCAAAACAGGACGACGCCATGTTAGCAAGCTCTGATCGGGACACCTCAAGAGCTGGATATAATCATTGAAACTGTTGATCAACACGATGATGCAGTTTCACAGTCTGAAACACAGTAGTAGGAGAACGGTATGGTTGCAGTTGCTGAGGCGCATCCTTCAGAAAGAGCGCAGTTTATTCAGAAAACCTACATGCACTTAGCAGGGGCTGTTGCCGCCTTTCTGCTAGTTGAAGTGATTCTGTTTACAACGGGGATTGCAGAAGCGTTTACTAGATTCGTGGCGGCTAATCAATACGCCTGGTTGCTTGTGTTAGGGGGTTTTGCTCTACTAGGCTGGCTATCACGAGGGCTAGCGGCTCGGGCCGATGATGTAAATACTCAGTACATGGGATTAGGCCTCTACGTGGTCGGAGAAGCGCTCTTATTTACTCCTATCCTCTATATTGCAGCGTATTATTCGGATCCGAGTGTGCTACCGACTGCAGCAATTTTAACAGGCCTGCTATTTGGCGGGATCACGACAGTGGCATTTACCACTCGTAAAGACTTTTCCTTCCTGGGTGGGATCCTCAAGATTAGTAGCTTTGTGGCTCTCGGTTTAATTGTCTGCAGCGTGATTTTTGGGTTTACTTTGGGACTTGTGTTCTCAGTAGCGATGGTGATGTTTGCCTCTGCCGCAATCCTCTACGATACGTCCCGAATTATGTTGCATTACTCTACAGATCATTACGTCGCGGCGGCATTGGAGTTATTTGCCTCAGTGGCTTTGCTGTTCTGGTATGTGCTGCGAATTGTGATGGAATTGTCTCGACGTTAAACTGCATACTCTCGATAGCCCATCGGAGTAAGGATCCTGTCCACACTAGCTGTAGCCCTTGAGGTAAAAGGATCTACAACTGTTCACAGGGAATGGTAGTTGCCAGGATCCTGGGCATAAGACCCCGATAGTTTAACTCACCCGATGATTTCAACTTAAAGGATCCTCTTTGACCAACGGAGTTTAGTCTGGAGGATCCTGATAATAGTTTAGTTTAGGTGCTTAAAGGGAATTGAAAAAATCCCAAATGAATTGACTCCCATCGATATCCCGAGTGACTGCGCCTAGTATGCGAGCTTCCCCTTCGCCATCGGGCCAAGTATGCCCACCGCCAATAATTGTGAGCAGCTGCACCGGATCTTGAGGGCAACTTGCATAGGTTGTCTGCAGGACCCGTGTTCGATCAAAGAGGTTCGTGTTGGGTAACCAGCGGTTCTGTAGCCGGCGTAGATTGCATCCGTTCGCCTCTGCCCAAAATTGAGTCGCTTCTGTCACGGGCAGAATCCCATTGTTCCCTTCGTAGGGAATCAGTGGATCCTGTGTCCCATGAATGACTAGTACGGATCCGGGATTACTCACTTGGCAGCCCTGACTCACGGGGACCAACAGACTTGATTTCACAAAGGCATACCCGGCAAACAAATCCGGGCGTTCACAAGCCAAGCGTCCGGCAAGGAGTCCACCGTTAGAGCTCCCAGCCACATAGACACGGTCGAGATCCACCGCTCGGATCCGGCTAATTTCCTCAATTAGAGCAGCAATGAAGGGCACATCAGTGCCTGTCCATATTCCATTCAGTCCATCCGGATAAACCGTGATAAACTTTCCTGTCTCGGCCACCTCATCAAATCCCGAGATATCAGCAATCTCTTCTCCCGTTCCGCCAGCCCCATGCAATGCGATCACTACAGGCGCAGGATCCCTAAATTGATAGGTTGATGGGGTGTAGAGAATGTAGGTTCGTTCCTGTCCATCAACTGTAATGGATCGTTGTTGGCGGCCTTGAAGGGATCCGACAGAAGTGAAGAGCATGGTGCCTGCCTCTGTGGCACTGGGTTCCACGGCTACAGAAGTAGGAGAAGAGCAGCTGATGCAGAAAACGGTAAGAGCCGAGGTGCAAAACAACGATATTAAGCTAGGTCTGGTCAATCTGGGGCTGATCATAGGGCCGGTCTACCAAGTAACATACATGTTAAGACTATACCGAGTTTAGATAGCCCCCTCCACCTTCAGTCGATAACACACTGACTGGAGGGAGCTGACTAACTCAAGACATGTTGTTATCTTTTAGACAGTCCAGAGACCTAGGAATTGAAGAAATTCCAGATGACTTGACTCCCATTGAACTCTTGACTGGTTACACCCAGTGCAGGAGATTCTTCTTGGCTACCAGGCCACGTGTGACCCCCTCCCAAAATAGTGAACAGCTGGACACGATTTTGAGTGCAATTAGGATAGTTCGTGATCACGAACCGAGTGCCATCACTAGGATTTGTGTCGATTATTCCACTACTGCGACCCACCGGATCACAGCCATTGGTTTGCGCCCAATGTTCCCGCTCACCCGACGCAGATCACCTCTGCATCTGGACGATATCTTAGATTCGTTCCGGTGCAGCGGGTTTGTTATGCCGCATTAGGCTACTGTACTAGGAAATCTCTTAGCGTCTGGTTATTACCAGAACAAGCCCCATCAGAGTCACACCAAATATAACTACATGAAGAACCTCAAATCCCCCCTCAGGCAACCAAGCTAGTAGTATCGAATCAGCCACTAGAATGATGCCGAACGGGATACATGCGTAGACCAAGAGCAAAACCCCTACCCACCATGAGAGGTTCAGTTCCCTTTTGAGTGCTAAAGCCACTATTCCCAGAAGCCCGAGAAGTGGGAAAACAATGAGGTACATGCAGTACCAAAATACTAGTCTACCTGGGTTAGGGGGTGACAGAAACCAAGCCGAGTACAAAGCTCCATTGATACCCATCCCGAACAGAATTAAAGAGTAGAGCAATCTAATCGACATTAGTCCAGTCCGATATCTTTAAAGAGCATCACAATTATGTCAGTACCTAACTTGCAGTAGTCATAGAACTTCGATATTTTACTCATAACGGATCTAGCAAAAGCGAAACCTCAAGCGCAATCGCCTCACTAATTAACTTCACAACCATCCCCTTACCAGTAGTTCCAGTCCTACTTAACTGTGAACGCCCATGAGATCAACTGGGATATCGACCAATCTCACCGGACGCAGATAACCTCGACTCGACAACCCAACCGATAAAACACGGCATTTCGGTGCAGCAACTTGTTAGCTTGCGGCTGGATACATAAAGATTTATGCACACTAATCAAAACTATTTTCGACCAAAATCTGCTGGAATTTCTCCCCAAACAGCAGTATTCCACTTAAGTATAGGATTACTAAGCAGTCCAAAGTTCTTTCTGAACAACAGGTAAATTTACTC
>CAYUEE010000190.1:0-4217 GCA_964443615.1 uncultured bacterium
CGACCGATCCGTCCCCCTCCCCATCTCCGTGCCCTAGCCCGTAACACAGGATCCTGATGCCTATCCATGACTCTCTTCGTGGGGTGGATGTTGTGATTCCTTCCGCTCGTCGGACCCCTACTCTAGTGACTGTCTGGCAGAGTATAGGGATCGGAAGTCTAGCGACATTGAGTGTCCTGCTGTACCAAGGGATCCCGTACCTGTTTGATTGGGATGAGTTGATTTATGCTAGCCTAGCCCGATCGATGGTCACGACAGGGGACTGGTTAGCGCTGACGATCAATGGGGAGCCATTCTGGGAAAAGCCGCCTTGCTTCTTCTGGTTGCAAGCCCTCAGTTTTGATATTTTCGGACTGTCCGAAGGATCCGCTAGGTTCCCGAGTGCGTTAGCGAGTGGCACCTTAATTGCGCTGGCAGTGGGATGGGGTAGTCGGTACTATTCACGGCAGTTCGGGCTCCTGTGGGGAGCTCTCATGGTGACTGGTTTTCTCCCCTTATTGTTTGCTAAGACAGGGTTGATTGACCCTCTGTTCAACTTAGAAATGCTGGTGGGCTTAGGATCCTTATTTGAATTTGATCAGGCTCGTCGCAGTTCATCTGCTGGGCGACTGCCGTTGACGATAGCTGGGATCCTGTTGGGATTGGCCGTTTTGACCAAGGGTCCTCTGGGAATAGGGTTACCGTTGGTGATCTGGTTTCTGTATAAACTGTGGCATCGCTCACCATGGATCCGTTGGCCAGATGTCGTGTGGTTTGGTCTCGTGAGTGGCGGTGTGGCCTCCAGTTGGTTTGTGCTTGAAGTTGCGGTGAATGGGTTTGACTTTATCCGCGAGTTCATCAGTTATCAGTGGCGAATTGTATCAACAGATGATGGTCACCACGGGCCGATCTACTTTCATGTGCTTGTGTATAGTTTGGGCTGTTTTCCGTTTGCCGCCTGGACGGTGACGGGATGGTGGTCACGGTGTGTGCGCCAAGATTCTCTTCCGGATTCCCTTCAGCACGCAGTTGATCCTATGCATCAGTCTCAGCAGCAGTTGAACCATTTGATCGCTACTGGAATTGGCGTTGTTCTATTTCTATTCTCAGTGGTTGTTCAAACCAAGTTGGTTCACTACACCTCACTGTTGTACAGCCTCGGATCCTTTTTTGCAGCTCATCGGATTTCAGACTGGTTGGCAGAAAAACAGACTTTGAATCGGTGGGAATGGGGCTGGATGATGGGGTCTGGGATGCTGTTATCGATTCTGCTGCTAGCCATACCGTGGAGTGGTCAACACCCCGATCAAGTGGCGCAATGGATTGAGGATCCATTGACAGAAGCAATTCTACAAACCCCGGTGACCTGGCCCGATTGGACGTATGGAGCAGGCCTATGTCTGTTAATTGGACTAGTTCTTGCGGGAGTGGGATTAGTTGCTCGATGGTCGCGGGTCTGGATCCTGATGAGTCTGTTACTCAGTGCGTGGCTAGCCGGACAACTGTGCTGGGGGCAGGTGGGCAGTCGGGTATTGATACATACGCAAGGGGGGGCAATTACTTTTTTTCAGAAGTTTGAAGAGCCGGATTCAATAGCATTGGTGGGATTTCGATCCTTTATTCCTTATTTTTATGGTCCAACGTTAGTGCCTTACGTGGCTGATCCGCAGGAGATCCCAGATGAGTGGGAACGGGTGGTGACATGGTCCCTTTTGATCCCTGATTTTTCTGACCCCTCTGAGTGGGACATCGTTGATCGATTCGGGGGCTTCAGCTTGTTGCAACACCGTAGGATCCTGGACTAGGATCCCCTAGAACCGCATAACGGATCCCTCCTGCCACATCACACCCTCGACAGCATACCCACAAGTTCTACCGCTAACAATTAAGGAGTGCTAGCAGACGGTCAGCTTTGGTTTTGCTGTACTAGGGGCTGCATGAAATTAATGCATCAGATCAAGGCAAAAAAGGTAAACCCTTTACTCAGGACGTCTTAGCGAGTCATGGATCCTTGCCAACCCTCTAAGTCGGGTGTGCCTTCGGATGCCGTAACCTTTTAAGATAGTCAGTTAGAACCCTTATCGCGTCCTCTAGCTGTGTCCGGTCACGCCTCTTCCGTCCCCAAATCTATGCGAATTTGCTTGTTGCAACTCTGGTCTCCTGAGCCAAATTCGCCCAATAGTGCATTTAATTGGACCGGCCTATTCGCCCCTCACCAATTCGTTCTGACTCCCTTTCATATTAACCACGCCTTTCTCACCCATGTTCAGACGCAAGGTGAAACCCTTGATTGCCTCATATTCCTTGCCGCTGCCCACCATCTCAAAGAATTACACCGACTGGCTTGGCGACTGTGTGAGTGTGGTCTGCTTCTCCCCACGGTTTTGATCGTTGTTACCGATGCGATCTCTCCCGATCAAGAAAAGGTACTACAGGCTCTGCACAGCCACGAACGTTTTTTCTATCATAATGCCTCCCTTGTGAAGCAAGTTCCGTCCTCACTGATGCGCCAGGTGATGGATCCCTCGGATCCGTCTAGTCAACACAAGGCCCTACAAACGTTGAATGTCTCGGCCCAGATCGATCAAGCGATTGCTCTGTTTTTGCAACTATCCCCCACCTGTGGCATCCCGCAAGGCGACACAGGCGATACGGACCTCCGGTCGATATCTGAACGAGTGCATCTGCAGCAACAACGGCTCGCCGAGAAACTGCGGGAACGGTTAGGGTACAAAGGAGTGTATTATCATCGTGATCCGAATCGGTTTTATCGGCGATTGCCTGAGGATGAGCAGCGAAGCATGATGCAACGGTTGCGGGGGTTATACCAGGCCATAGTGTTGGACTATTTTCAATCGACCCAAGCCGTGAATGCCCGGATTGATGAATTTGTGGCTTTAGCCTTTTTCGGTGATATAGGTGCCTCTCAGGTCCTGGAACTTCACATGGGCTTGATGGATGACTTTGCCAAACAACTCAAGCTTGAGGGTCGGAATGAGGATATCCTACTGGACTATCGCATTACCCTCATCGACGTGATTGCTCACCTGAGTGAAATGTATCGCCGCTCGATTCCGAGGGAGGCCTAAGACCCTGATCATGACTCATCCTCGCAAGGCTTACGTCCTCAAACTCTATGTAGCTGGTAACACTCCCAACTCTGTTCGCGCTCTGCGCACCCTTCAGGGGATCCTAGAATCAGAATTTCGGGATGTCTATACGCTTAAGGTGATTGATGTTCTCGAAAACCCACAATTGGCAGAGGAGGATAAAATCTTAGCAACCCCTACTCTGGCCAAAATCTTACCGCCTCCCGTCCGCAAGATCATTGGAGATCTCTCCAATCGGGAAAAGGTTCTGATCGGACTAGACCTTATGTACGAGGAACTAGAAGAACGAGAGGACAGCGCGACTGATGACAACCAATAACGGCAATCCCGAGTGGGTTTCAGACTCATCCCAGGATCCCCAAGATCCCCCGCGGAGCAGCCTTTCTATGCCGACTGAAGGCCTGCGTCCCACGCTAGGAGGGATCCAGAAAGTTAGAACGGGTATTGAGGGCTTTGACGAAATCAGTTACAACGGCCTCCCCTACGGACGCACAACGCTGGTCAGTGGAACCTCGGGCACTGGTAAAACCCTGTTTGCCGTTCAATTTCTACACAACGGTATCACTCAATTTCAAGAGTCTGGGATCCTGGTGACCTTTGAGGAATCTCCTGCTGATATCATTCGCAATGCCCTTAGCTTCGGATGGGATCTGCAAAGCATGATTGAAGTGGGCAAGCTCTTTATTCTAGATGCCTCACCGGATCCAGAAGGCTATGAAATCAGCGGTAATTTTGATCTGTCAGCACTCATTGAACGGATCCAATATGCTATCCGTAAATTCAAAGCGAAACGGGTTTCTATCGATTCTGTGACGGCTGTGTTTCAACAGTACGATCCAGCCGGTATTGTCCGACGAGAGCTATTCCGGTTAACTGCTCGACTGAAAGAGGCTAGTGTAACAACTGTGATGACCACAGAGCGCACCGAGGAGTATGGGCCAATTGCGCGCTTTGGGGTAGAGGAATTCGTGTCTGATAACGTCGTCATCTTGCGCAACATCCTAGAAGGTGAGCGGCGGCGACGAACAATTGAAATTCTCAAGCTCCGGGGCACTACCCATATGAAGGGAGAGTACCCCTTCACGATTACGAATGAGGGCGTGAGTATCTTCCCACTGGGGGCTATGC
>CAYUEE010000191.1:0-1549 GCA_964443615.1 uncultured bacterium
CAAGTAGCGGCGACAGCAGCGTTTCAAGAGGCTGTTAATCTTGATTCTGAATGGGATACCCCTCGCTACTATTTAAATGAGATTCAAGCCGAATGAGATGTCAATCAAGTGAGATTTAATTTAATGAATAAGATGCTACATCAGAGGGCTCAACCTCAGGTTTCAGTGGTTTGGAAGGTTTCAGTGGTTTGGAAGGTTTCAGTGGTTTGGGGGTGCGAATGACCAGGTAGGGAATTAGCTAGCTGGTATTAATCCTGATTGTAATGAGTCAACAAACTGACGAGCCGTTCGACCCGAAAACCCGTTCTGCTGCTGTGCCCACATAATGGCTTGCCGACGGATATGGTCAGGATCCCAACTATGGTTGATCTGGGTTAGCAGATGGTCAATGGTGGCGAGATAGTCCGATTGTCTAAAGGGGAGGAAGGTGAGAGTTAGGCCGAAGCGATCCCGGAGAGAAAGCTTTTCTTGAACGGTATCCCAGGCGTGGACTTCTTCATTATCAGGGGCGGGGCGATCTTGAAAATAGTCGCGGATGAGGTGGCGGCGGTTTGTGGTGGCATAGAGTTTAACATTGCGAGGTTGGGCTGTAATATCTCCATCCAAAAGTACTTTAAGCTGTTTAAAATCAGTTTCGTCTGCTTCAAAGGATAAGTCATCAACGAATAAGATGAAGGCCTGGGGGTGTTGGTGTAGCTCATCTAGGATCCTGGGCATATGGACCAAATCGGCCCGACTCAGTTCCAATAGTCGTAACCCCTGATCGTCGTACCGATTCAAAAGAGCCTTAGTCATAGAGGATTTCCCCGTTCCCCTTGCGCCGTAGAGTAAAACATGATGAGCAGGTTTACGGGCAAGCAAGGCTTCCGTATTGGACCATAACTGCTGCTGCTGCCGCTGATTGCCATAGAGTTGTTCAAAGGTTACAGGATCCGGATGTGCAACGCCTTGCAATTGATCTTGAACCCAACGGAAGGCTCGATAGCGGGCACAGAGACCCACCCCCTGACTACGATAGTGGTGAGCTAGATACTCTAAAGTATCGGCCCAGTCTCGCACCTGTTGTTGATAGGGGTCCCAACCAGCCTGAGGCGGGCGGGGGTCGGTCCACCACACTTGAATACCAAGTTGTTGTAAGGGGTAGCGCAGGATCAGTTCACTGTTCGCTAACTGTTGGAGACAACGTAGATCATGACGGCCTGCTTCAATTAAGGGTTGGGGTAATGTGTCCAAGGCTTGACGGGCGGCTGCTCGGGCCAAGGCATTATCAGACCAGCGAATCTGTTGAATTAAGTAGTCGGGCCAACTTAACTGTTCATTCGCTAAAGCCGAGAAAAAGGATCCGTACGCCCGCATAATCGTGCTTGAGGAGGATCCTTGAGTGGCTAGATGATCAACTAAGGTCTGCCAGGCTTGACCAATTGGGTCTGTCAACACATCCTGAAATAGCAGTAGCTGAGCCGCCGTGTGACGGAGTTGGTCAATCTCAAGGTGGGTCGGGGCTTTCATCGGCGCAAGGCATACATGGATTGGTCATACGCTACCACGG
>CAYUEE010000191.1:1649-4201 GCA_964443615.1 uncultured bacterium
ATCCTCCCGCTCATAGGATCCTCCCGCTCATAGGATCCTCCCGCTCATAGGATCCTCCCGCTCATAGGATCCGTCTGGTTATAGGATCTACCTGGTTATAGGATCCGTCTGGTCACAAGTCGCAAGCACATCGCAATTCAATCAACGATTCGTTCAAGGGTCTCTTGTATCACGGTTGAAAACCCTAACTCATAAGCTTTAGTTTGAACCCAGTTTGCCATCTCCTCCATTGACTTCAGCTCTGGAGATTCAACAATGCGCCAGTATTCTGTTAAAGTCGTCAATTCTTCAGGATCCAAGAAGACAAGGGGCCCCACATGCTCAAGTTCAACATAACCATTGCCTGTGTAGACTTCAGAACTCCCCTCTCCCTCGGGATAGTGTGCTTCAGGATCCCCGTCATAGCCTAGAAAGAAAACTTGATCCTTCACTTCGTAAGCCATCCATCCCTGACACGGTGTTGCGAAGAGCTTGGATCCATCGATGCGTTGGTGATAATCGAGGCTGTAGATCCCGTTCTTATAGTGATAATTGAAATCCGTGGGGATCCCTCGATGGTCATCTGGCCCCATCCAAATTTGTTCGGCCTCTGGGATGAATAGGCGACCGCCCGGAACTGCTTGAATAACCATCCAGATCCCCCACTCTACGGGGTGCTCAGACCAATTGCGCATGGTGTAGGTCAAGTCTGCTCCCTGCTCGGTTAATTGAATCGATCGGGAAAGTTGCACCCTAGCCTCTGGGCTCGGTTGTCCGGTCAAAATCAAAGGATCCGTCCCTTCTACTTGCCAGGGCGCCACATCTAAAGAGTAAGGCGGTGGCCAATTCCACCATCGGTCTGCCCAACGGGATTGCGGGGCGACCCACAGTTTTGCTCCGCCGAAGTTATACCAGTAGGGTGTGCCGTTGCGAGCGGGATCCGCCACTTGTCCTTTGAAGTAGCTGTTTTCCCAAAATACGTTGTCGTAGCCTTTGAGGGCAAAGTGCATGATGCGGCCGATAGCGGGCACGGCAATCAGTGATACTTGATCAGTGTCCAACCGAATGGATCCGGACCAGCCGTTGTAGGTGGCAGCACGGGCTCTGAATCCGCAGAGAAGCAGGATCCCAAGACACGCGACGAGTAGGGTCTTCAATCGGGAGAGCATCATGAAGTCAATCCATCGACGATAATGGTCAAACCAGTCAACTATTAACCTGTAACATGGACGGATCCTATGACACGACTCTTTCTCCTGTTAGCCGCTCTCTTGGGTGGGCTTGGTGTCGCTGCTGGGGCTTTCGGTGCCCATGCGTTGAAAGATGTCCTTTCGGCGAAAGCTCTCACCATTTTTGAAACCGCGAATCGATATCAAATGATCCATGCTCTGGCGTTGGGTCTGGTGGCACTCCTGTTAGGCAGCGGCATCGGCTCCGCCCCAAACTTGACAGCAGCAGGCTATGCCTTTTTGGCCGGGATCCTGGTGTTCTCGGGGAGTCTCTATGCTCTGAGCTTAACGGATATTCGGATCCTAGGAGCTATTACTCCTATTGGCGGTGTCGCCTTTATGATTGGGTGGTTGAGCTTAGGACTGGCGGCGTGGTCCTTGAAGTGAGCTCTGGACGTTAATTAGGCAACCCCGGATAGGATCCCGACAGATTTGCGGATCCTCTAAATTCTCACAGCAGTCCCCGTTGCCGTTACCATGACCAAGACACCCTGCTGATCGACATTGATAGTACTGGTATTAAAGTTAATTCCAATAACAGCTGTCGCTCCCATCCGCTTGGCCCGCTTTTCAAGTTCACCGAGGGATTCCGCTTGAGCTTTTTCAAACAATTGCTCGTATGCGCCGGTTCGGCCCCCAATGAAATCTCGGATCCCAGCAAAGAAGTCCCGAAGGGCATTACTGCCAAAAACCACCTCAGCGGTCACAATGCCCAGATACTCCTGAACCTCAACGCCTTGTAGGACATCTGTTGTTGTCATTAACATGCTTACTCTCCTGCTGTAGGGTGTCTATCTGCTTTAGCTTGCCACGGATCCTTGTCACTCTTGAGAGTGAAGTCCTGTGTCCTTAAGTGATATTGATGAGATGTGACATTGATTAAATGTGATATTAGTTAAGGCTCAGTTACCGTGACAGACCTTCCGCCAAAAACACCCACGAAACCGATGCAGCCTGAGTAGAAGGTGTACTGGCTAGACAGACTGATAGAGTATTCTCCTGGCTGGGTGAAGGTGAAGCTCGGTTCAATCACACTGGCTTGGGATGGATTAACCCCTGCTGTGGGAGAGACTGAGCAATTAGTCCCAGCGCTCAGGGCCTCTGGCGGCGGGATGGGGATGGAGGCGATGGGGGTGATTGTGTCACCGATTGTGACGATATATCCTGATTTTTCTGTTCAGCTCTCGGTTAGAGTCATCCGATTGAGGTTGACAGGCGCTCCGTTCTCACTTTTGACCACTCAGATGTCAGTTCTGATCGCTCCCTTCTCAGTTTTAATCACTTGGATATCGATTTTGGCCACTCAGAAGTCGATTTTGGCCACTCAGAAGTCGATTTTGGCCA
>CAYUEE010000192.1:0-4007 GCA_964443615.1 uncultured bacterium
ATTAGCTCGTACCATTTTAGCTGAAGGGCTTTCCTCAGAAGTTGCAGCCCTTTACCGATATATGCTGCCTGCCCTTATCATGGTTCCCTGGTTGCAGCCAGGTTTTTGTCAGGATCCTAAGTCAGCTCGGCTCGCCCTGTTGAGTGGCATGATGGTCGGTGCCGGAGGACTATCTTACCTGTATGGTCTAACCCAACTTCCCATTACGACAGTCGCCTTAGTCTTTTTCACATTCCCCCTATTCATCCTTCTATTTAGTGTTTTAATATACCGAGAATCTTTAAGTACAAAAACTGTGGGGGCTGGCGGTTTAATCTTTGCAGCAACGGCACTGATTACAAACCCAAGCCAGTTCACCTCTAATCAAGTCCAAGCCATTTTAATTACGTTTCTAGCTCCCATTACAGTTGCCCTGACTATTTTGATCTATATCTACCCACTCGCTCGCTTCCCTGTCTTTTATCGGATGAGTTGGATCCTTTTGGGGGAAAGCCTTTCCGCGCTTCTTCTTGTAATCTGGTTCCAACCTGAGCAGATTTTGCCAGACTCTACAATGGGATGGACAGCCGCTTTGGGATTGGGCCTTGTTACCTCTTTAGCACCGCAATTGATGCTCTCAGCTGGGGCAACGCGGGTGGGATCCGTTGTCACTGCTGTAGGGGGAAGCTTTGAACTGATCACGTCCTTGATGGTGGGATGGATTGTGTTTGCTGAAGTGGTTCGTCCTACGGAAGTAGTGGGTGCCCTACTCATCTTGATCGCATTTGGCCTGACTATGCTTTCAAAGTAGGAATAACAATCTTTAATAGGAGTCCTCTAGTTCGAAGTAGTGCTTGGCCACCTTGAACCCTCCTTCTATCTGCCAACATCACTTTCCCCTCCAGGAGAGGACTGCCCTTGAGCCATCGTGTACACGGATGTGAAGTCAATCGACTGCCATCACTGGGACATCCTGAATCTACGAGTTCTAGCTCTGAGGGTGCTGGGTATGGGCTTGCTTGGTGTGATAGGAGTAATATTATGCTCAGACCATTGCGGGCGGTCCATAACGATATACACTCGCTGCCCTGGCCGCACCTGTGAGGCCAAGACTGTCGCGAGCCAGGGATACCAAAGGGTCTGCTGCTGCCATTGCAGCCACAGCAGCAGTCGCTGGAGGGCTCGCCGCCGACTGTCGAGATGAATGGGTTGAGGCCAGAGTGCGGCTAACTGCTCTAAGCGAATCAGGCGGTGCTGTTGGACTAGCAGCAGCAGGAGCTGCACCATGGTCCAGTGGGCGGGGGAGAAGTGCGCCGAGAGAGAATTGAGGTAAACTGCAGAGACCATATTTGTTTGACGAGGGGACAGGTCTAGTTTGCCTGTCCTCGTTCTTAAAAGGGTAGCTGCTGAGCTCTATGGCTGACTCTGCCTACGTTTAATTCTATCTGTCACCCCTACAGCTCTCCTAATTCAAGCTCCTCAAAATCCCAGGGCAGGCACCTCAATCCGCCACACAATCCCAGCATAGTGGCGATGAATAATTTCAGGACTATTCCCCACCCAGGCCCCTACTTGCACCGGATGGATCCCTTTAGACTCATCTTGAATACAGTTCAGACGGCAGAAGCCATCAGTGCCCCAAGTCTTTTCAGCACTTGCAACACCCCATACCAATCATTGCCACGATTAAGCAATGAAAATACATTCGATAGCCCATAGTGGGGCGGCTGATTGCGGACAAGCTTCAAAAATATGAATTCACTTCCATTCAACATTAAGCCAAAGACGGGTCTCTTTGAGTCAGGCGCACCCAGCATGTAAGCTAGCGCTTGGGGAATAGCTTTGGTCAGCGAAAATTCTGAATTCTTGGCTTCAATCACTGTTACCCATAACTGCCCTTGAACCGTCAAGACATCGATACTCCCCTGAATCACTTCGCCTTCATCCTCAGCTGTCACTCGCACACTCCGTTCCCCTTCAACTTGAAAGGGGGCTTGGTAATACCCCGCTAAATCTAACAACGGCGATAGCACCACCATTTTGACAATGCTTTCCATAACAGGATATTCAAGCAAATAGAGATAATTCCGCCTCACCCGATCTAGAACCTCTCGTTCTGTCGCCGTTAACTCAGGCCGCTCTTCCACCCATTCTGAGAAAAACGACTCGTCCTCTACCCACTGCAACCCAAATTGAGCCGTCAGGTCATAGAGCTTGACGTTCCTGGCTGCAAGCGTTTGGGTCATCCTATTAACCTCAATACTCCGTCTATTCTCAAAATCCCAGGGCAGGCACCTCAATCCGTCACACAATCCCAGCATAGTGGCGATGAATAATCTCAGGACTATTCCCTACCCAGGCCCCCACTTGCACCGGATGGATCCCCTTCTCCAGCAAGCAATGACTAATAAACGTATCACGACAAGCATACGGCTCCCGATAATGATCCACTTTCCCTTCCTCCACCAATTTCCGAATCACCCCTGGAATGAACTTCCCATGTCGATTCTTCTGACCATTCCAAGCCCGCCGCGTAAAGTTCGCATGATTGAGCTGACACCCTTCCTTACTCTTAAACACAGGCTCCTCAGGCTGCACACACTCAGGCAGCTGCTCTAGTAATAACTCCTCTAACTCTGGCCCGATGGGAAAGAATCGTTGTCCTATTTTTCCTCTTGTCTTGAGATTCAGCTGAGTGTTCACCGCTTCGCGAAAATCAATGTCCTTGGTTGCGAATCGAATGTGTTTCCATTTCACTCCGACCGCATCCTCAGGCCGGCATCCTGTCAGAAATAAGAACCGCACATACAGATAGTAGTAGCTATAGAATTTATGGGTCCGAAACGCTTCTAAAATTGCTTGGACCTCCTCCTGCGTAAACGGATCCGGATCCGCTTCACTCAGCGCTTTTAATCCTGCCGTAGAGCCCCCAAATGGATTAATCTCCGCAAATCCACAATTCACCGCCCACCGGAAGATTCGCCAAATATTTACGAGCCGTAACGGGTTGACAGCCTGTCAATAACCAATCCCGGAATTCATAAGCAGACAGTTTGTCGGTAATGGGTCGATTCCATTTCACCAACTTGCCCCGAGTCTTGGCGTAAGTGGACTTAATCGTCGTGATCTCCACTGTAGGAGCCTTGTAATCCACATACTTATCCCAAATCTCGAGGGTAATCTTCTGAGCCGCCCCCGGCTTCAGATAAGCTCGCCACTCAAACTTGCCCTCCTGGACCAGCACACCAATGCGTCGTGCCTCCTTCTCCGCGGCCCCAACCCCAGCGGGATTCGCCCGGATCCCCATAAAGCCTAGCGATAATTCCTGTTGATGAGGATGAGTCTTCATCGAGCCAGGCTTCGGAGGCAACGTCCCACGCAGATAAAGCCGATTATTGCGAAGCATAATAGCCAGCCCAACATTAGCTGACTTCAGACGACCATTAGCCTGAGCGACCCGCTCTTTAATGGCCTCAGATACACTATCCACGGGGGGAAATCCTTCACTAGCAGCTTCACTAAAAGCTTGCCCTGATCCGACCCAAATAGACCTAATTTACACCCATTCTTACCCCGACTAAGAGCATAAAGGAGTCAAGCAGAAGCCAGGTGGTGAGCAGCTTTGCTTGATTCTATCAGGGTTTCAGAGAGATGGCACAGGCGTGATTTGAACACGCGACCAAGGGCTTATGAGTCTCCGCCGTTACCTGCCGTAATCCTCTCCCAGCAAGGCTTTCAGAGTTCTACCTTCCCGCCTTACCTACAGGCTTACCTAAATTGGCTGTGTAACCCCTATGCCAGATTTGGAGAGGGATCCGGAGATGTGGGATAACTATCCATGACGAAGTTCTGGACTAGAGCAGGGGGGTGTGACTCCCATGGTCGAGTGGGAGTAGATCAGCTCTAACTCTTGCTAGGCAGGCATTTCGGAATTCTCGCCTGTGCTTATGGGATCCTGACGACTATGACTCCCGTGGGCCATGGTCGATCTGCACCGTCTCTTCGAGCGATGCTGATCGATTCCTGGA
>CAYUEE010000193.1:0-3972 GCA_964443615.1 uncultured bacterium
GTATAGGATTACTAAGCAGTCCAAAGTTCTTTCTGAACAACAGGTAAATTTACTCTAAGGCAACAGGGGCGCCAGAGGTGCAGCCGAGGCAGAGCAACGCAAGCGCTGATGTATAGAGAAAAGATGTCCTTAGGTGGGATTGAGACACACTGTTTACCTTGAAACGTACGCCACTAAGACTGTGTCTGCTAGATCTAAGTTCAGATCGAACCATTTTTTTCGTCCACCACGTTAGGGGAGATCTTTAAAGAAATCCCAGACGGCCTGACTTCCGTTAATATCTTGACTCGTCGTGCCCACCAGAAATTGAGGTTGTCCTTTGCCCCCGGGCCATGTGTGTCCCCCGCCCCAAATCGTGAGCAACTGCACAGGATATTGATCGCAATTGCGATAGATGGTCTCGACTATCCGAGTGCCATCACGACGGTCAGTGTTAGACAGCCAACGACTGCGACCGAACCGACTACATCCATTGGCTTGGACCCAAAACTGCGTTGCATCAGCCACTGACAGAATCGGATTGCCACCTGGATCCTCTCCTCCTCGGTAAGGAATGAGTCGATCCGCTGTCCCATGAATGATCAGGACGGATCCCGGATTCTGAATCGGGCAGGTCTCGTTGATTGTCTCCTCCAAACTTGATGCCACAATGGCAAAGCCTGCAAACAACTCCGGTCGGTCACAGGCTAAGCGTCCGGTCATGAATCCCCCGTTGGAAATCCCGGTTACGTAAACCCGGTCTAGATTCACAGTCCGGGTCCGGCTGATTTCCTCGATTAGGGCAGCAATAAAGTCCACATCATTCGCCTCGGGACCATTAGGACCCTCATTCCGCCCATCATTCCAGGTGCCATCAATCGCGTCCGGGTAGACTGTCAGGAATCGGTCTGCTTCTGCCACCGCATCAAAGCCCGTCGTCCCAGCAAACTGATCACCGGATCCCAGCCCTCCATGCAAAGCCACCACTAGCGGTAACGGATCCATCAGGTTATGGGTCGAGGGGGTGTAAAGGGTATAGGTGCGTTGCTCCCCATCGACTGACAAGGATCCCGACTGACGACCCGCTTGAGAGGATCCGTCTGAGGCCATCAAGACTGTACGGCCATCGGATCCCGCCGGTTCTAAGGCCACAGGAGATGCGGTGCAGCTGATACAGAGAAGCGCAAGGGCTGATGCGCAGAGGTAAGGTCTATTCCCGCTGGATTGAGACATGACAGTGATCCTGAGACATACAGGACTAAGACGGTCTCCACTGAATTTAGGTTCAGACCTAACCATTTTGCTGGCGCTAGGTATACCCCATCGCTGGAATCCGGCGCTTGGCCCGCTATCACAGATCCTTGGAGTAAATCATTAATTATCCAAAAGGCAACAATCCCAGGGCTTGGATATAGACTATGTTGCAGGTGTCAATACCTCTTAAGGTGTTCCCCTATACAGAATAATACTAACTGTTGTGGATGAGACATCGGGTATTGATTCATGGTCTCCATCACACCTTGCACTCGTTTGGGATAGCTCTTTATGACAGTCAACTCTAATCATCCTCGCTTCCAGGGTTTCGATCCGGATGACATCGGCTCTAACCCTACTCAGAACCGTACGTTTGCCGAAGTCTTTGCCTCCCGACTCACTCGGCGGGCTGCGTTACAGGGCATTACCGCCACACTGGCTGCTAGTGGGTTTGCTAGCCTCTTCATGCGGGAGCAAGCTGCTGTTCATGCGCAAGAGTCTGCCTCTACACTGACCTTCTCTGAAATTGCTCACGGGTATGAACAGAGCCATCGGGTGGCGGCTGGTTACGATGCCAATGTCTTGATTCGGTGGGGGGATCCGGTAGTGCCCGGTGCCTCTAGCCTCGATGTCATGAATCAAACGGCAGCCGACCAAGAGCAGCAGTTTGGCTACAACAATGACATGATCGCCTACTTCCCGCTGCCCCAAGGATCCAATGCCAGTGACCACGGGATCCTGTGCGTGAACCATGAGTACACCAACACTGACCTCATGTTCTCGGACTACGACGGCGAAGCCGGGGCAACTGAGGCGCAAGCAGATGTCGAAATCGCCGCTCACGGTGTTTCTGTCATCGAAGTCATCAAAGAAGACGGTCAGTGGACAGTCGTTCCTGATAGCCAGTACAACCGCACCATCCGCCTCAGCTCTACGCCCATCAAGCTCTCCGGTCCTGCCGCTGGTCACGACCTCCTCAAAACGTCTGCAGACAGCTCAGGGACTGAAGTCATCGGTACCATCAACAACTGTGCCGGTGGTTCCACACCTTGGGGTACCTACCTCACTGCTGAAGAGAACTTCCACCAGTACTTTGCCGGTGCGATCAGTGATCCTATTTACGAACGCTATGGCATTGATGGCGAACCTAGATACAACTGGGGTCAGTACCACGATCGGTTCGACATTACCAAAGAACCCAATGAGCCCATGCGCTTCGGTTGGGTGGTTGAAATTGATCCCTATGACCCCAACTCCACGCCGGTGAAGCGGACTGCTCTGGGTCGGTTCAAGCACGAGAATGCGACCTCAGTGGTGGCTCCCAATGGTCAGGTTGTGGTCTACTCTGGTGATGATGAGCGCTTCGACTACGTCTACAAGTTCGTTACTAAAGGCACGTACAACCCCGATGATCGGGAAGCCAACAAGGATCTGCTCGACGACGGCACCCTCTATGTGGGTAAGTTTGAAGACGATGGTCGCTTGATCTGGATGCCGGTTGAATTCGGTGAAGGCCCTCTGACGGCAGATAATGACTTCAACGATCAGGCTGAGGTGTTGCTAGAAACCCGTCGGGCGGCTGATCTCCTCGGCGCGACGAAGATGGATCGTCCGGAAGATGTGGAAGTGAACCGCGTCAATGGTCGTGTCTACATCATGTTGACCAACAATAGCCGCCGCACGGCTGAGCAAGTGGATGCGGTTAACCCCCGAGCTGAAAACGTTTGGGGCCACATTGTGGAAATGATTCCTCCTGGTGGTGAAGGATCCGATGCGGATCACACCGCAACTGAATTCACCTGGGAGATCTTCTTGCAAGCTGGGGATCCGTCCGACAGCGCTACAGCAGCAGTTTACGGTTCTGGTGTGACTGAAGATGGTTGGTTCTGCAACCCTGATAACGTCACATTCGATAACGAAGGCCGGATCTGGATCTCCACAGATGGGTGCCCTGGCTTTGGCTTCTCCGATGGTCTCTGGGCTGCGGACACAGCAGGAGCAGCTCGGGCGACAACCCGCCACTTTTTTGCGTGCCCCAAGGGTGCTGAAATGTGTGGACCGGCCTTCACTCCCGATGGCACTAGTCTATTCGTCGCGGTACAGCACCCCGGCGATGATGATGGGTCCACGTTTAGCAATCCTTCCACTCGTTGGCCCGACTTCGATGACTCCATGCCTCCTCGCCCCTCGATTGTTGTGATTACCAAGTCTGACGGTGGCGTAATCGGTTAATGGCTAGTGATTAGCTCCACTCAGGATCCTGCTCTTGTAGTGGGATCCTTTTTTGACTCAGGGCTAATGGAGAGCTGCTAGAGATCCCCTCTTGAAACACCTCTTGAGTATCAAAGTGTTTACCAATTTCTTTGACTTCTTCTTCTAGTCATGCCTGTCCCACCTTAATTTCGGTGATATCTCTTTGAAGAGTCTCAAATTTAGATATTCAAATCTGGTATCCACATCTTTGCGTAGTTCCTCAAACTCGTGCTCAAACTTAGTATCCATGCGGTCCAATTTATAGCTAATCTGACTGAGGACGGGGAGCTTAGCGGGCTCAGTCAGTTAATGAATTATTAGAACAAGCGGGATCCAAACCGCTATCTAAGTGGTCCAAAGTGACATCTGAGTGGTCCAAACTGACATCTGAGTGGTCCAAACTGACATCCGAGTGGTCCAAACTGACATCCGAGTGGTCCAAACTGACATCCGAGTGGTCCAAACTGACATCCGAGTGGTCCAAAC
>CAYUEE010000194.1:0-3908 GCA_964443615.1 uncultured bacterium
GGTAGGGATGGATGTGGTCGCTGCTGAAGTGAAAAAGTTGGGGGGCCGACTAACACTGGAGACAACAGTAGGGCAGGGATCCTGTTTTACACTTGACATACCTGTGCCCTACTTACTAGTTCAATGTATCTTAGTACGGGCTGGATCCCAGCTGATGGCCATTCCTAGCGAAGAAACAACCACCACCAGCTTGATTGAGCTGCTGTCCTTGCAGCAAGTTGAGACTCAGAATCGCATTCGCTGGACTATCCAGTCTGAGAACTATGTCTCCTTGGCCCTGGATCTCGCGGTCTTCTGGGGCAGTGCAGAACGAGTAGAGTTCCCAGAAGATGCTATCGGAATTTGTGTGAGTCCTCAAGCTGATCTCAACCGAATTGAAGAAGGTACAGCCTGGTTAATCGCTGATGAACTGATGGGCCAAAGTGACGTACTAATTCAGACCCTACCAGCACCACTAAAGCTCCCCGCAGGATTACTCGGCCTGAGTTTACAAGCCGATGGATCCTTAATTCCCGTCCTCGATCCCGTGACCCTCATCGGTCAGTTGCAGGAGATCCCATCAGCCCCGGTCTCCAAACTGTCCTCTACCTCAACTGCGCCCACCATCGATAGTACATTCAGCATTAGCCGCCGCTCGATTCTAGTTGTAGATGATGCGGCTCTGATGCGGCGTCGACTCGAAGCTAGCTTATCCAGCTATGGGTACACCGTCGTCAGCTGTACCGATGGATATGAAGCATGGCAATGGATCCAAGCCAATCCGCAACCAGCCCTGATGATTACCGATATTGAAATGCCACGGATGGATGGTTTTACCTTGATTGATCAATGTCGGCAGGCTGAGATGGCGTTACCGATCCTCGTGATCTCATCCCGGTTATCGGAAGAATGGAGCCGAGAAGCCAAGCGGGTAGGGGCAACAGACTATCTCACCAAAGGCTTCACCACCCAGGAGCTGATTAGCCAAGTTCGGAGGTTACTCAGTTAAGGTTAAATATCTCAGGTTAAACCTAAGATCCTCCAGCGCTGGCGTTGAGTTGAGGATGGGATGAGTAGAACTCTTGCAAAGGATCCTTTACATGGCTTCACTAATCGGGAAGCGGTCGAGGAGAAATTGGGCTTGTCTGGCACACTCTTTGAGATCCTTAGGTAAGTGCGGCGCATGGGGAATTTGCGACAACAAATCAAGCGTCCGTCGCATCAGTCTCACCAAATCACCCGCATCCAAATTAGTGCCCCGCTCCAACTCATCCCACTCAATGCCCATCGCCCAATGTTCAACTAAACCCGCCAACGATTGCTCCAACCACACTGGCATAAACACCTGATAGTGGCGCTGACATTTGAAGATATTGCGACGTAGCCCTTTCAATCCATGCAACACATCCAAAACTGTATCTGAAGTCGACAGACGGCTCACGGTCCCCGAGCGTGGTGTTTCCGTCACTAGAGCCGCAAAAATCCCTGCTAGTTGACTTGGATTCACATGCCTCAGATCTGCTGAAAGCAGTGCCAATCCCAACCACAGCTCATTATCCCCTCGGCACGCTGCTACCACTTCACCCGTCATTGTCGGTTTATAATCATCCAGGCAATTGAACGTTGTTAACACATCAGCCAGGGCTAAGAACTGTTGCCAGCGCTGTTGAGGAATAGCTCGGGTCGATTCCTTCCGGAGGCGGTTAAGTTTTCGCTGCAAATCATATCGGCGATCTTGAAGCCTGCTCAACTGCTGTCCCTCAGCAAAGGCAGGGCTCGACTGAATTTGCGTCTCCAAAACAGCGATACGTTGCTCCTGCTCGTGAATATAGCTCTGTGCCAAGATCTTCAAGGTCGGATCCGATTCAGCTTGTAGCTGCTTCTGCAAATATCGTAAACTCCGTCGTTCCTCTCGCCGTTTCCCCTGCATCTTTTCAAGCTTGTCTAGCTCTTCGGGGGTCACGCCCTCTAAACTTTCATCAATTACGGCCAACTCTGCTTGAATTGCTTCAATATCGTCTTGCAACGGCGCCTGCTGCAGAGACAGCAAATATTGTCCGAAACTGCGGTTGATAAGATCTCTGGAATCTTCTAGAGAATGTTTTTGCAACAGGTTCAATACCATACCGTAACTCGGTGTAAACTGACTCACTAACGGATCCGCCTCAGATACCGCCAAATAAGCCGCCTCTCGCGCCCCCTCAAATCGAGATTGCACCGCCACCACATATCCAATCGTGTCCTTCCCCCGTCGTCCTGCCCGCCCAGACATCTGCATAAACTCAGACGCCGTCAACAATCGGTGCCCATTATCCGTCCGCTTCGACAATGAGGAAATGACTGTAGTCCGGGCAGGCATATTGATCCCAGCGGCCAGTGTCTCCGTCGCAAACACCAGCTTCACCAATCCCTGTTGAAAAAGAGACTCCACTAACCCCTTCCACGCTGGCAGTAACCCGGCATGGTGAGCAGCGATTCCTCGATGCAGTGGTTCAATTTGATCGAGCCGAATGGCTTCTGGAGCCTCTCGACAAAACACTTCAATCTGCTCATGTAGCCGAGCCCGTTCGTCCACTGAGGAAATCAGATCAACAGATCCCATACTTTGAATAGCCGCATCACATCCCTTCCGGCTAAAAATGAAATAGATCGCCGGCAGCATCTCCCGTTGTCGGAGAATACTAGCCACTTTGGGAAGATCAGGCACTGGAGGACGATGGTCTCGCTTGGTCATCACCGCCCGCTTCGTTTTCAACCGAGGATTGCAAATGACCTTACCAGCCTGATTGGTCTGTAACAGGGGAAAGAGTCCTTTCGTATTGGCAAATTCAAAATTGAGCGGAACAGGCCGAAAATCAGAATAAATTAAAGTGGTTGGACCATGGACGGCATTCATCCAATCCGTCAACTGCTCACTGTTGGCAATGGTAGCAGACAGAGCAATCAGCTGAATTACAGGAGGGCAATAAATAATGGACTCTTCCCACACGGTCCCGCGCTGCTGATCATTCATGTAATGGCATTCATCTAGGATCACCGACTGCACATGTTCTAACGACGTACCCACCTCTCCAATCGGTGTCCCGTAGAGCATATTGCGAAAAATCTCAGTGGTCATCACTAGGATCAGCGCATCCCGATTAATTGAAATATCACCTGTGAGCAATCCAACTTGGTCCACGCCAAATTGCTGACTAAAATCACGAAACTTCTGGTTCGATAGCGCCTTGAGTGGTGTGGTATAAAACACTCGTAAACGGTTGGCTAACGCACGATAGATGGCGTATTCCCCAATCAAGGTTTTCCCGGATCCTGTGGGGGCACACACCACCACCGACTGGCGATTATCTAGAGACTGAATGGCCTCTAATTGAAAGTCATCCAACGGAAAGGGAAATAGCTGGTCTAGACTAAGTGGCGTTGCATTATTCACGGTAGTAGTGCACGGATCCGACCACAAACACTGAAGCAGAATAAACTCACTTTATTAACTATCTCGATCAAGCCTATCCCAAGACCGATCAATCCATCAACCATTCAACCTATCAACCATTCAACCTGTCAGCCATTTAATCTATCAACTCTAGGGTCCGTAGGTAAGCTCATGAGCCACTTCAAACCCACTGTACTCCCTCAGCATAGCTGAGACTGCTTCGTCAAGGTCAACCTGCCCCGCTATTCTTGCCATCTCGTCTACTTCATCAGCCATCAGCATCTAATTAGTTCAGACGACAAAGAAGATACGAAAAAAGGGATCCCAAACTCAGCTTAGGATCCCTGAAGGAAGGTTGTGACCTACTAGGAGTATCTCAGCCCTTCAAACGAGAGGGGGTGATCGGAGGCACAGGGCAGATGTGATCCGTAGCAGTTGCCCTCTAGGACTAACTCTTGTTGGCCAATCCAGATTACAGAGCAGACTGAGAAGATAA
>CAYUEE010000195.1:0-3809 GCA_964443615.1 uncultured bacterium
AAACTCCTATACCTTTGGTCGCGATTTTGTATGTCTGGCCCAGTCGGCTTTAATGTCTGGTTATTTAGGAGCCATTGGGTTCTCGTTCCCTGCTGCAATGGGAGCTTGGGCTGCTGCGGGTCAGGAACGGCCTATTGTTTCGGTTTCTGGGGATGGCGGATTTGGCCAATATTTAGCGGAGTTTACCACTGCTGTTAAATATGACATGAATATTACTCATATTTTGCTCCATAACGGACAATTGGGCAAAATTTCTAAAGAGCAACGGGCGGGAGAATGGGATGTATGGCAAACCTCATTGCACAATCCTGATTTTTCCAAATATGCGGAAATTTGTGGGGGATTAGGGATCCGGGTGACGGAAAAAGCTGGTTTGGATGAGGCGATTCAGCAAGCTTTGGCTCATCAGGGTCCGGCGCTGGTGGAGGTCATGGCGGATCCGGAGTTGATCTAGGACGAATATTAGTTCCCTCAGTGTTTTGGGGCGAGGTTTCATAGGGTGTTCATGCCGTATAACAGGGTTATCAGCAAAATGCCGCATAATCTCTAGATGATGTACGGAAATTCTCTTGACTGGGAGGGGGATTGATCCTAAACCGTCGTGCAGCTAAACTGCATCTGGATTTTTGGGAGTTTATGAAACTCCTTGTCAGAGATGCTTGTGTAGCAGGGGATACAGGAAAATCGCTGCTGTTTTTAGCATTAGCATAATACGTGATTTAGCTGCATTCCAGTTTAGACTAGGGGCAACTTTTGGATTGGGATCAGGGCATGATGCCGTAATAATTCATGATTGGGAGTGTTGTACAGCAGATCGCCTTCTAATTCTAAGTTAGCCAATATTCCGGGGCCAAAACTGACTAGCATATACAGCAGCTTGAGTCCGATCGCGCAGTTGCAGTTGACTCAAAATGCTAGTGACATGGTTGCGAACCGTTCGCTCTGAGATAAAAAGTCGTTCACCAATTTCGCGGTTACTGAGTCCCGCCACGATGAGTTGAAGCACCTCTTGTTCGCGGGGCGAGAGCGATCGCAAGTCTTCGGGTAGTGGTAGCTCGGCAGCAATATTAGGTGTAGCACTGGCTGCGACTGCCTGGGGCGTGGCTAAGGTTTTTTCAAAGAGGCCAGGTCCCATGTGGGTATAGCCTTGCGCAACAGCGCGAATGGCCGTTACGAGTTCTTCAATTGGCGTTTGCTTGAGGAGATAGCCTTTGGCTCCAAACTGCATAGCCCACTGTACATATTCGGTATCGTCAAAGGTTGTCAGTACCAGGATTTTTGCATCTGGGAAGTCTGCACAAATTTGCTGGGTTGCCGCTACGCCATCCACAATCGGCATGCGGATATCCATCAAAATGACATCGGGTTGATCTGGGGTGCCGTAGAGTCCCCGAATCTGATCGATGGCCTCCTGACCATTGGCTGCATCACCCACAACTTGTAAATCGGCTTGACTTGCCAGCAGATTTGCTAAGCCTTGTCGAAGAATTGGTTGGTCATCCACTAGTAGGATGCGAATCATCACAGCTTCCTCCTCAAGACTTTAGATCTTCTCACGAAGCAAACGCTAAGTGGGATATCCAATCGGTTTTGAGAGCGGTAAACTCACATCAATGTGGCATCCTGCTCTGGGTGCGCTCCAGATCTGAAAGGTGCCACCGAGGGCGATCGCTCGTTCTTGCATGCCACGGAGGCCAAAGCCGCTGGTATTTTTACTGGGGTCAAACCCTTGGCCATTATCTTGTACCTGTATCTGTAAGCTCTGGGATTGACCCTGGGATTTAGTGATGAGTTGCACAGAGATCTCAGTTGCTTGACTGTGCTTCACAACGTTAGTAAGTGCTTCTTGCACAATCCGGTAGGCTGTGAGGCTGAGGTCATTAGGAAGGGGTGTCGTAATGTTGATGGCACAGGTTGGTGTGATGGCAGTGGATTGACAGACCTTATTGACCAACTCGGGGATGGCCGTTTGCAACGGTTGATCAACTTGAGGAGAATCACGCAGCGCTGCAACGGCACGGGATACATCTTTGAGCGCCTGATAAGCCGAGTCTTTAGCATCCAAAAGATAAGTTTTCGCGCGGTCAGCATCTTGCTGCCAAAATAACAGGACGTTTTCTAGCAAAATGGTTTGTGCTGTGAGGGAATGTCCAAGGGAGTCATGAATTTCGCGGGCAATGCGATTGCGTTCCTGTAGTGCGGCTTGACCTTCAACCTGCAGAGCATATTGTTGTAACTGTGTATGGGCGATCGCCAGCTTCTGCTGACTCCGATGGGCACTGAGCAAGGCATCTACCAGCAAGAAGACAAACAGCAACGCCAAAGTAAAAAGAATCATGACATTGGTTTGAAACACGCTCATTCGCCATGACTCCGGTGTTGAGACAAGCTGGGTGAGGCGGTTTTGCTGAATGGCAGTTTTGCCAAACATTAAGGATGCAAAGAGATTTAAGCCAAAGGTGACACCGGCCACAACAAGCCGACCTTGGGTTTGGAAGATTTGGCAACTACGAATCATAATCACCAAACCCAAGATCGGAACCAGTCGCGTCATCAATGGGTTATCGAGACCACGGGTAATCAAAATTCCGAAGAGTCCGAGTTCGATCGCGGTGTAGAGTAACTTGGCCCAGAGCTGATCCAGGGGACGATACAACCCCATAAGGCTAAGCAAAACAAATAAGGCCAGGGCTAACCAGGGCACCTGAAACGCTTGATCAAGTATCGTTGCGGTGATACTAATCAAGGCCCCCATGCTGAGTAAAACCCACTCAACATACAACAGCGATCGCAAGGGATAGGCGGCTGTGTGTTCTGGCGATAACCGATAGACAATGGGTAAGTTAAGTTTCATTTCGCTTTGACTCTTCACGCAAACGCTTCACGTTGGTCTTCAAGAGAATCTGACTTGAAGCAAGCCCAGTTCTGCTCCACCTTATCGTTACAAACTTGAGACCATGCAGCTATGACCCATCATTCGTCGTCTAGCTCAGGGGCCGATTCAGAAGCTAATGCCTTGCGGGAGTGGTCCTTGAAACGAATCCTCATTGTCCAGACGCAGGACAGTGACCTGCTCTAAGAGATCGACTTGCAAATCTTCAGTCAATTGGTGCTCTGCCAGTGTCCACCCCTCGGGTAGTGTAGGCGTAACGGTTGAGCGTTCAAGGCTTTGGCTTACACCAATAAATTGCTGGCCGGATGGGTCCTGTAGAATGCTGACGGTGCGTCCTGCTGCATAGTGCAAGACATGATATTTCTCAAGTTCTACGGCTCGAATCAGACCCTGACGATCGACTGGTTGATTCATGGCAATTAGCTGTACGACTTGCAGAAATTCTTTATCGAAAGCCTTCATGTAGCTGTATTGGCCGATGTCGCAACCGGGAGATTGAAGGAACTGTCCCCGATCAGCCAAAGTAATCCGTGGATCATTTTTGCGCCAGAATGCCCAAGAGACTGGCAGTGAGAATTCAGCATAGTCCTCTGGAGTCCAACTGCGTGTGGCCCAAACGTCACCATCTGCCAGATTCAGCAATTCGTAGCCCGGTCCGTCACCTTCAAAGGCTGGGCTGCGCGAGATACAGCGTTCACGCTCAGCCGGTTGGTAGCCTGTGATGAGTATGCTAATCAAGATCAATCCGGCCACAAACAAGCCGTTGGTTCTGGTCACGAATTTCATCACTAATTGCATTAGTTTTACCTGCTGGAGTATTTAGTCGTGTTAGGCGAATGGCATTTGGCGTTGGTGTTCTGCTGGTGCCAGGCGATCGTGGAGGACACCGCCATCCCGAAACCACACGACGCGCTGG
>CAYUEE010000196.1:0-3770 GCA_964443615.1 uncultured bacterium
ACCGGCACTAACCTCACAGTGACGTATGAAACCCCTTTCCAAACGGGGGTCCATCCCTATTGCTCCACAAGCTGGCAAGCCTTAGGCAAAGCATTTCCCTCCCTAGCTGGTCTTACCTCACATCGATTATTGGCTGTGGGGGCTTGGTCTTGGCCCGTATTGGCTCGCCCTATCGGCTATTTTTTCACCAGTAACGGTAATCTGTGGCAAGCCGTTCATGCCATTGGTAATCCTCTTTTGTGGTGGATCTCAATCGGGTCCATTGTCCTCCTGTCCATCCGAGGGATCGGCTGTTTCAAAGGGATCCCAGCCTATATCCTTGTGGGGTTTGCCGCCAATTACGTGCCCTGGTTCATGGTCCAGCGATGTGTCTTTTTGTACCACTACATGAGTGCACTCGCCTTCGCTATCATGGCCGCTGCTTGGATTATTTGTAATTTATTGAACCACTGGAAGCCCAGCCGCCGCACCTGGGGAACCACACTGGTAACAGGGATCCTGCTGTGTCAGCTTTTCTTTATGCCGTTGTGGTATGGGTTTGCTATTCCCACGTCACGGTTCTATCAACGCATGTGGTTTCGGCCTAATCCCTCGCCGATCTTCTGTACGAGCCCGGAAAGCTGCAAGGACGCCCCCATCAAGATCCCACCAATTCCTGGCTTTAACTGGATTTAACCGGCTTAGCGGTAGGGTTGCAGGGGAACACAGGTTGGGACACCTAGATCTTGCCTCTGATTTCCAGCCACCACAAGTCATCTTTTGAGCAAAGACATTGTGAGTATTTACCCATTTACTCCGCTGAATCGCTAGGGTGGAATCAAGGGAGGTGGTAGAATCTGCAAAAATTAGTGAAGTGGACGGTGTGAACGGTTATGGGTAGAACTCGCCCCGATCCAACAGCGTTTCCGCAGTATCCGGGCAGCCAGCCTCGACACGTGCGTGTGGGTGTAATTGGCGTCGGCAACATGGGACAGCATCATACCCGTGTATTCAGCCGTATGAAAGATGTTGAACTCGTGGGAGTGGCGGATATCAATGTAGAGCGAGGGTTAGATGTCGCTAGCCGGTATCGCGTTCACTTCTATGATGACTATCGTGAGTTATTGCCCCAGGTGGATGCGGTTGCGATTGCCGTCCCCACTATTCTGCACCATGAAGTGGGGTTAGCCTGCTTGGAGGCTGGGGTTCATGCTTTATTGGAAAAACCCATCGCCGCTAATATTGCTGAGGCTGAATCGTTAGTCAATCGAGCTGCTGATTGGGATTGCATTTTGCAAGTGGGTCACATTGAACGGTTTAACCCTGCGTTCCAACAGCTCCGCCACGTGTTGCAGGGAGAAGAAACCTTAGCGATTGCCGCCCATCGACTCAGTCCCTATTCCAATCGAGCCTCGGATGTGTCGGTGGTCTTTGACCTCATGATCCATGACATTGACTTACTGTTGGAATTGGTTCCGTCCGATGTAATTCAGGTGGCGGCTAGTGGTAATCGGGTCTCGAATGTGGGGTATCTCGATTATGTATCGGCGACGTTGAGCTTTGCTAATGGGGTAATCGCAGTGTTGACGGCTAGTAAGATCACGCATCGCAAGATCCGTCGGATCGAAGCCCATTGCAAAGGATCCTTGGTAGAAGCGGATTTCCTCAATAACGAGATGTCCATTTACCGGCAGGCCCCCGCCAGCCATATCAATGATTTCGGCCAGGCCTCGTACCAGCGGGAGTGTGTTATCGAGAAGGTGCGCACGGAGAATATTGACAAGCTTCATGCGGAATTAGAGCATTTCATCAACTGTGTCCGAGGGGGCAATCAACCGTCTGTGGGTGGAGAACAGGCTTTGAAGGCGCTGAAATTAGCCTCTGAAATTGAACGGATTGCCCTTGATGGCTGTGCTTGGCAAGCGGCTAAAGTCTCTTTTACCAATCGTGAGGTATTAACCTAAATGCTGAAACTCTGGAGACGGATCCCTATCGTAGTTCTCTTGGCGGCGGGACTCTGTTTAGGCTGTGAAGAGCTCGAAGGTTTATTTGCGGCTGAGCCCTCCCCTTCCCCCAGTAGTATGCCAGGCCAACAACTTCCCATTGAAGCCATCGCCCGTATCGGCGATCTCACGTTTGAATTAGAGGTTGCTCGCACGCCTCAGCAACAGCAAATGGGTCTTATGTTTCGAGATCCACTGCCTGACAATCGAGGGATGCTGTTCCCCTACGATCCTCCTCAGACCGTAGCCTTTTGGATGTACAACGTGCCAACCACTTTAGACATGATTTTTATATTAGATGATGAAGTGGTCTACATTGCTAACGATGTACCTGGTTGTCCAACCCTGCCCTGTCCATCTTACGGCCCTGGTTCCACTCAACTAGTCGAGGCAGTCTTGGAACTCAGAGGGGGGCGCGCTGGTGAAATTGGCTTGCAAATTGGAGATCCGATCACGATTGAAGATCTTTGAGCTTACACCTGGTTTTGCTTCAGGACGATTAGAAAAACTACTCCACTCACGCCGATAGCAATGAATCCAGCCACCAGAGGGGCGTAGGTGCTGCCTTTCACTCCTGGATGGAGAACTGCTTCAAACGGATCCGTTGGCTTGTAATAGACTCTCACCGCCTGCCCGACAGGATACTGTTGAGAGACTTGTTCAGCGACGCGGCGATCCTTACTACTCTCGGTGACAAAATCCACTCGGCTAGAGAGATAAGGTTGTCCTGCAACGGTATAGGTGTAGGTGATGTCTGGTGTGTAGGTCGTGGTCGATTGAGATTGCCGCCGTTGTCCGCCCCCTGTTCTGCGTCGCGCTTTAACAGAGGATTCACTCACGGTCCCTTGCACATGCGGCCATGATGAACTGTCGTACGCTAGGAGCAATAGATTGGTACCGAGCACAGTAAACGTCAACCCAAACAGGGCAAATCCGGATCCTACAATCATAGCAATGGCTTTAGGCCGCATCGTCTGACTCCTGGGCTACAGGTCTGAACTCAGGTCAGTAACCAATTGTAATAGAACAGGATCCGTTGAGGGTTGATGGGATCAGGATCATCTTCTAGAATGGTCAGACGCAAGTGTGAGCTTGCTCTTGGAGAGGTGGCTGAGCGGTTGAAAGCGGCTTCCTGCTAAGAAGTTATGGGGCTATAAACTCCATCGAGGGTTCGAATCCCTCCCTCTCCGTTCCAGATCTTAACAGGTTCCAGATCTTAACAGGTTCCAGGATTCAACAGGTCCCAGATCGTAACTGAAATCTCATAGCCGGAGATCACAACGGGAAGATCAAAACAAGAGGATCCTGGCTGAAGCCCAAACAGACTTGGTGTGGATGAAGATAACTGCGAGACCCGCTAAGCTGAGAGAGTTGATCTGTGCAAAGCTCGCATGACTCATCAGTTTCAGCTGTCTCCTCTGATTCGTTACACCCTCTACGGCCTGTACATTTCACTAGTGTTACCGATGCCGTTCCTGTTACATCAGCAAACTAACTCTCCCCTACTAACAGGACTGTTACTCGGCGGACTGTCGATTGGGTTAGTCATTCTCAACGGATTAACCAGTCAGCAGGTGAGGGTGGATGAAAAGGGCATTGAGGTGAGTTATCCCAGTTGGGTTCCCGAATGGTTCCAAACCGGCTGGGCCATAACCTGGAGTGACATCCAAACCATCACAATGTCCTCCACTAGTCAAGGTGGGCTCGCCTACTATCTGCAAACCCACACAGGAACTCGCTATCTCCTACCCATGCGATTGCTCGGCTTCCGGCGCTTCCTCGCGTTGA
>CAYUEE010000197.1:0-3765 GCA_964443615.1 uncultured bacterium
ACCCTGAGGAGCCCATCTACGGGACTCGGCTGACGTATCAGTTAGCCTCTGGGTTATGGGAAGCCGGGATCCGCCCTGAACTAGATCCGAGGTTACAGCAGCTTGATTTTCCGCCGATGCACTGTGTGCCATTGAACCGGGCTGCAGTGATTGGTGCCGACCTAACCTTGTCATTCTTTAAAGCCGGCCACCTCCCTGGTGCAAGTGTTACTGTACTGCAACAGGCGGGCTCAACGATTCAAACAGTGGTCTACACGGGAGATTGCTCCCTGGCTTCAACTCGTTTGACAGACGCACTTGATCTGGATCCATTACGTCATTGGCAACCCGATGCTCTGATCATTGAAGGGACATTGGGCACAACCCGTTACCCCTCTCGCCGCCATCAAGAAAGCCGCCTCATTGACCGGTTGGCGACAGCGTTGGAGCAAGGATCCTTAGTTATTTTGCCAGTGCCACCGGTGGGTTTGGGGCAAGAGCTCCTCTTTTTGTTGAAAACGCATCATCGGTTCACCCAAGCCGGAGCCCATATTGACATCTGGGTAGATCCTGGCGTGACACAGGGATGTCACTTGTATAATCGGATTCTGCCCGATTTGCCCCAATCCGTGCAAAACTTTGCTCAGCATCAGGCCCTGTTCTGGGAATCACGGATTTCCCCTCACGTGCAACCGCTACCGATGGATCCAGATAGAATGATGGCAACGTTGAATGCCCCTGGGATCCTGCTATGTAATGCTCAAGCCAGTCAGGCGGATTGGGTCCCGTTGTGGTACGGCTTAGAAGCAGTTCAGTCCCAGATCATTCACTGGTTTCACTGTCCAGAAGTGGCGTTGACCGTCGAGTGGTCACGTTGGCCTCAGTCTCTTCAGCAGCGGATCCAAGTGGAACGTTTAAATTGGCACACCCATAGCGATAGCAGTAATTTAGTTCAAATCATTCACAGCTTTCGACCTCAGCATGTGGTATTTTCCCACGGCCAACTAGACGCGTTAACTGAGCTAGCGAGTTTGCCTGAGTTGTGCAGTCGCTATCATATTCACTGTTCTAGTCCTCATCATCCATTGGAGTTAGGCCAGAGCCGACTGTATACTCTCCAACCTGACAACGAGTCTGATCATCCTGACTTACGGTATGAAGGAGAAGTTGATGATACCGTCACAACCGATTTTCGGGGTCGCTCTCGTGCCATTCAAATCCTACTGCCTATTGAAATCATCTCGGATCCTCACTGGCAGCGGTGGGCTGAAACAGGGATTGTAGAGGCGCGATGGCAGGGGCAAGAACTGGTGATTCGGGGTCTGTCTTCGCGGGACTTGATTAAACCAGTGGAGTCGGGGCAGCGGGTGCAACCCTCCACCTCTCCCAGCTGTCAAACCTGTCAGTATTTGCGCAACTACGGCACTGAAATCCGGTGTGGCCAGCCTAATTCACCTTTATTTCAACTGCGCATTAGTCCAGATGGCTACTGTCTGGATTATCAGCCATTGCCGGGTCCATCTTTAGATCCACCATCGGATCGAGCGTTAGGGTAGAGCGCTGTCGTCTGGCCTCGTATAACAGGATCCCTCCTGCCATCCCCACATTCAAGGATTCCACCCCATCGGCCATCGGAATGTGGACTACACCGTCAGCCTGTTGTATCCAAGTTGAACTGAGCCCGGATCCCTCATTTCCAAGGAGTAGCAGGGTCGGTTGGGTTAGATCTGCTTCCCACAGCGATTGAGTTGTCCCGGATCCGAACATAGTCGCAGCAAGAACTTGCAGAGTACTCTGACGGCATTGCTTGAGAAAGTCATCCGTTGGATCCGGCATGACCTGAGGGGGTAAGCGAAACCATTGTCCAGCGGAAGCCCGCAAAACTTTGGGATGATCAGAATCAACACTATCGCTCGTAATCCAAATGGCATCGGCTCCAGCGGCAGCTCCTATGCGGATTAGGGATCCGAGGTTCCCGGGATCCTGCAGAGTTTCAACAGCTAAGGCGAGCGTGGCAGTGTGACAGGGAAAGGCAGGCAACTGACGCTCAGCAATAGCAATCACGCCATCAGGGGTTTGCGTCGTGGCAAGACTGGCTAAGACCTCTTGACTCATCGCCTGCTGACGAAGATTAGGGGGACACAATAGTAGTAACTCGGGGTGACGCTCAGCCCATTGTGGGGTGAAGCCGAGAGCTTGGAGGGGCCACTGACACCGTAAGGCTTCCTGGACGAGGTGCGTACCTTCGACTAGAAAGGATCCTTGTTCCCGCCGTCCTTTGGCCTGCTGAAGTTTACGGAGCTGACGGATCCACTCATTTTTCAAACTAGTCAGTACCATAGCTGTGATCAATCTGATAGCGGGGGAATACTTCGGTTAAGGGGTATACCATCGATAGTATCAGGCTGTTAGCGTAGCAAACCATCAGTAGGATACCTCCGAGTTGGTTTTACGGGGCTTCACCCTATGGTTGATTTGAATGCTGCTCATGCTATGACCCACTGGCCTTCTCAGACTCACTACCTGCTCAGTGTTACCGTTCAAGGGCAGTGGCGCTTTTTCCTGCTCAATCAGGAGGTCCACACAATTGGTCGGGGGTCAGACAGCATCATTCGCATCAAACATCCTGGTGTATCCCGATTGCACGCAATTCTAACCCTAGAAGGGAACCATTTCAAATTAGTTGATGGCAATGGATCCCAACCGAGTGGGAATGGAACATTTGTCAATGGTGAAGCTATCCAAGAACGTTGGATTAGTGTCGATGATGTCATTCACTTGGGCAGTTCAGCCGTTAAGATTCAAATTGAAAAAGTTGGGGATCGTAGAACCCCACAACTATCCCAAGCTTCTCTAACTCAACGTTTACCTGATGAGGCATCGAGCTGTTCTGACGATGTCCCCACCTTCCTCGAGCTTATGCAAGCAGTCGACTTAGCCCAGTCCGATATCAAAAAATCGAGGTCCACGTTCGGATCCTAGCTCATTTCAGTCTATGAGAAAGGTTGAGTCGAGAGAAATTGAGTCAAGCGCCTTGAAAGTGGCACAATCACACTTCCCAGAGCTTCTGATGGTGCCGGTTCAAACCCACCTCGGTAGTCCAATATTTGAACTAAAACCAGATACCCTAGACCTAGAAGTACGGCCAGGATCCCAGTGACGATTGCAACCCATTTTGGACGTTCCATCGTTTACCTCATCTCATCTGGATCCATCCCTCACAGCGGTACCATACGGAAACCCACTCAGAGCGTTTACCCATGATAACGTCCCCCCACTCGGATGTTGAGACTATTCAATCCTGGCTATCAGGAGTCTACACAAACCAGGAGCAAGCCAGACAGGACCCAGTCTTCTACATTCCAGTCACACTCTGGTATGTGCCAGTGCTGCATGTGTTTCCCACTGGGGTAGGATTTTTCACCGAGCAAATTAATCAACACTTTCCGGAGACATTCTACCGAAGCCGAGTGCTCCACCTCTTGACGGATCCTCTGCGGTTTGAAAACTATAAATTCAAAGAGCAAGCTCGCTGGGCTGGGGCTTCCCAGGATCCTGACCGTCTCTCTCAGATCCAGGTTGGTGTCATGGAGCGGTTGAACGGTTGTACTATCTTTTTGGAGCAGCGTGATGGATCCTATCATGGCAAAATGCAACCAGGATTAGGGTGTAAACTATCTCCCGAGGCTGATAGTGCTGTTGAAATTGAGTTTGATTTAACCCCAACTGCCTTTATCACCATGGATCGAGGTATTCATCTGCAAACCGGTGATCAGACGTGGGGAT
>CAYUEE010000198.1:0-3658 GCA_964443615.1 uncultured bacterium
CGGCAATGTTGGGAATCAGTGACATCAGACAAACGAAGGTCTATCAAGAAGGCCGCCAAGAAGGCCGCCAAGAAGGCCGCCAAGAGGGTCTCCAAGAGGGTCTCCAAGCTGGATGGCAAGAAGGTCTCCAAGCCGCTCTGGAGCAAACGGCCCGCAATATGCTAGCGGCAGACATGGATCCTGTTCAAATTGCTCAACTAACCGGACTGCCTCTCGACCGGATCCATCAGCTTCAAACTGAACATGGCTAACGGATCCTTAGAGCTAAGAAGGGATCCACAGCGATGAATGCTCACAGAAGCTCTGGGGTTTGCAGGATCCTAGTGAACGTGTGATGACAGGACCGATGATCTACCGAGTATTGAACACTTTGATTTCTAGTTAGGATTGTCGCCTGTCCCTCAGGATCCCTCCATTGTGGAATTCAGCGACTCAGAGGACGGTCAGGATCCGACGATTCACCATCCTCAGGACTTTACTCACCATAGAAATCTCTCTTTTGTGGGTCAGAATGACTCAGTTGTCGGTTTTGACCACTCAATTCACTCTTTTGACCACTTGGCTGTCGGTTTCGGCCACTCAGATGTCACTCCCGACCACTCAATCCACTATTTTAACCACTCAATTCACCTTATTGATTAAAAGGATCCCAGTCAGAGTGCAAGTTGTACCCGCCTGACCCGGATCCTTCTCGGTCAACCTGACTGAGCCTGAACACCGCTATTGAAGAAATTAGGATCCTGCTACCCCAATGAATGTGGAACAAACAGGATCCTGCTCTATCTAACCTTCGATACTCGTCGATTAACTTGACCTAGAAAAACCGCCGGATGGCCCATCTGAAGGAGCGACCAACATCACTGTTCGAGCTTCCAGGTGTTGGCGTGTCAACCTGAAAGGTGTCTGCACCATCAGGATCCCGCTCAATGGATAAGCCATCGGTATCACTGCCAAAATCAGTGACAGATCCTATCCGTGTTGCGGTGGGGGAGAAGCCAGTGTACTCAGTAGTCGGATCATCAGGAGAATTCCCATTAAAGGTGATTTGGATAAACTCATCTGCTGTTGGATCGTACAGAACAACATTATCTCCGCTATTGTTGATTACACCAGATCCTTGCTCAGCATTGAAGGCTAAACTTCCAGACTCGACAAAGGGCAGAGACCCGCCGCTCTGAACACCAGCCACAACCACTGCAAATCCCCCAGCATCTATGGTTGAATCACTAGGAAAGGTAAACCAGTCATCGGCTCCTGCATCCCAAAGTTGCAGACCGCTGAGATCTACTGCAGACTCACTAGTGTTGAAAACTTCCACAAACTCATCCAGTGTGTCGGCACTGCCGTCACCATCTGTGTCGAAGTCGTTGCTGCCGTTAGGGTCAGCCAGAATTTCATTGATGACAAGACTCTCCAAAACACTGGCGACACCCAGCCCCTCACAGCGCAACTGATAGCTCGCTGTCGGCAAGTTAGGATCATTGGTCAGGATTCGGAACTGCCCGGTGATAGTGCCCGAGGTGCTAGGAGTACAGGAGATATCGATGTCTAACGGATCCTCACCATCTGCAATCGTGACCTCCCCTGCAGGACTTACGGTAAAGTCAGCCACCGCTGCTGGAGGCCGGATATCGAGGACAAGGTCGCCGGAGCCCACTTCCGTGATGGTCAAAGTGGAGGTAGAGGTTGTTTCGCCGACATTGGCGGATCCGAGGTCAATGACGGTGCTTGACGCCGGGTTAGAGCTGAAACCGCCTACTGTGCCCTCACACCGCAGTCGATAGCTCGCCACAGGTTGAGCCGGGTCATTGGTGAGGATCCGTAACTGCCCGTCAATGGTGCCCTCCGTACTGGGCGTGCAGTCAATCGTAATCTCTAACGGACCTTCGCCATCGGCAATAAGCTGTTGCCCTGCTGGTGTCACGGTGAAGTCATCGATAGCTCCGGGGGGCCGGATCTCCAGCTCCAAGTCAGCCGCTCCAACTTCCGAGAGAGTGAGGGTGACGGGTCCAGTGGGACTCCCCACGGCAGCGGATCCTAGGTCGATGATACCGGGGGCCGGATCCGAGCTAAACCCAGGCCCTTCGAGCCCTTCACACCGCAGCTGATAGGTCACCTGAGGTTGCGTGGGGTCATTGGTGAGGATGCGCAGCTGACCGCTAATAGACCCGACTTCGCTGGGGGTACAAGTCACCGTCAAGTCTTGGGACCCAGCGCCATCGACAATCGTGAGCTCACCCTCAGGCACTACGGTAAAGTCATCCACCGTAGCAGGCGGACGAATATCAAGTTCTAAGTCGCCCACACCGACCTCAGAGAGGGTAATCGTGGTCGGCGCAGTGGTACTGCCTACCGCAGCGGCTCCGAGATTAACGATGCCCGCCACCGGATCCGAGCTAAACCCAGGACCGGGTAGCCCTTCACAGCGCAATTGGTAGTTCAGCTGCGGCGTGGTGGGGTCATTGGTAAAGATGCGGAACTGGCCTGTAATGGATCCTTCTGCGGTGGGGGTGCAGGAAATATCGATTTCTAGTGGTTTATCCCCAGTCACTATCACGTCACCCGCTGGCACCACACTAAACTCAGGCCGAGCTCCCGGAGGTCTAATGTCGAGCTCCAGATCACCTGTGCCCAGCTGTTCAATCACGAGCGTTTGAGTCACTGTGGTCATGCCAATATCAACAGCACCCAAATCAATAATTGAGCCGGACTCCGGAGCCGCTTCAACCCGAGGCCCCGGTAACTCCACGCCCGGAATCACGAGAATATCCTCAGGCTGCAGGTTCACATTCGGGTCGAGGGCATTAACAGCCTCAGCCAAGCCTTCCGGGGTCCGTAGACCCGCTGGCAAATTAAGAGACGCTTGGATAACCAGAACATCAACCAACTCAGGATTCGGTCCCCCATCGCCGATGGCATAGTCGGTGTTGGCCGCATTCGGTACCGGGTCAAAATCACCGGCCATAAAGGGTTGAGGGCGAGAAGGAAAGATACGGTTGGCTTCAGCCGCTAGTTCAGCCGCAGACGGAGCCGTGCCCCGCAAATTAAACAGAGCCTGCACCGCAATAAAGTCATCAAACGTTACGACAGTAGGATCCCCGAAGTAAATCAACTCAGCCGGATCCGATTCAACTTCAACAGAAGGATTAGCTTCAAATACAGGAGCAGACTCAAAGGCAACCGTCTGAGGACTCGAACCACAGCTAGAGACCAACAGGGCTCCCCCGAGACTAAGAATCAGGGAGACTGAAGGTTTGAAGGTCGATTGGGATCCAGTCATAATATCCTCACGTGACATGAACAAAGCAGGCGAGACATTGACCACAAGGGCACACTCAGCGCATTACATATGTTAACTGTGAACGGGAGGTGATGCACTATCTACCTAGGCTGAAATGGAACAATACTTAAAAAGAACTGTTGCCGCTAATTAAGATAACTAGTCGTCAAGAGAGACTGCAATTAGACCGACACTTGCACCACTTGTAGTGTTCTAGTCATCCAATTCAAGGAGAGATAACAGTCTCTGTAGGGGGTTGGCCTCAGCCTGTTCAAGCGAGAGAAACACGGATCCTAATCACTGTCTAACTTAGTTAAGATCGTGAGAGCCATTGTGTGGTGATGTGTGAAAACGGATAGTATCTTCTACACGCTCTTT
>CAYUEE010000199.1:0-3531 GCA_964443615.1 uncultured bacterium
TTCCCCAAGCTGTCTATGTATGGATCTTTCTCATGATTCATCCCAGATTGCTGTACCTAGCCCATGCATCAAACCATTCAAACTAATGTTAAGCTCTCGGAACTTCGGATCCTGGCGCACCGAAACTAGATAGCGGCTTAATACATCCAGGCACCGATCCAGTGCTCCACTAGAGATCCGTGCCGCCTGTCGAGCTTGTTGATACTCATCTATTACACATCCTCCTGGATTCGTGGACCAAGAGAAGCCGATCACATTGACTCCATACCGTTCTTGAAGACCATGGCAGGTTTGCAACGTCTCAACAAAAGACTGATCAAATCCATGGATGTAGAAGACCCACTTGGATCCGATGCGTCCGTCCACCATCCCTTGAATCACACTGTCAAACAACTGTCGAGATGGAGGATCCTGAGCCACGTCCTGACGATTATCTGTCTCTGGCAAAAGATTCACGTGCCATTGATCCTGCCATTGATCAGGCGGTTTCCGCACCACTGCAAGGCGTAATTCGTTGGGGCCTGCAGCATTCATTGCTTCACTAAACACTAACGGATCCGTGGCACTCACTGACCGATTTGAAACAATGACAATCATCAGGTCTCCTGCTGCGCATTACTTTCAACTGTACTCGGGAGGCGTTTAAGGATCCTAAGTTGTCCCAGCTTTAAGCAAATAATACAGGTGTATTGAACACCTTACTACTGTTGGGACGCCCTCTAAACTGTTAAGGGGATTGGTCATCATTTCAGGAGGTGTGATGAGTACTATCGTTCTGGTGCATGGATTCTGGCATGGTGCTTGATCCTGGTATAAGGTACTGCCACTGCAATGCAAAAACAGATGTATGAGGCCCTTCCCTGTCAGTCCGTTTTCTCTCTGACTACTCCGCCTTCTTCTCTGCCTCAGAAGAGTTAGTTAACCACATCACAGCAGCCATCCAGCAATTATCGTAGTAAGGAAGGATCCCGATGGCGATTATTGTCCTTAAACGGCCCCTGAACACCTATACAGCCACAGCGCAAAGATAGATAAAGTTGGACGTGAGGGTTGAAATCAGCGAATCTATCGCGTAAACTAGGTGATCGCATTTCTTTCACAAACTCATGCCAAAGCTCAAGACCCGTCGGGCCACAGCTAAGCGTTTTCAGTTTACTGGCTCCGGCAAAATCAAGCGGCGTCGAGCAGGACACAACCACCTGCTTGAGCACAAGACGACTAAGAAGAAGCGGATGTTAGCAGGGACATCTCTAGTGAATGAGCGTGACGCTGAGAATGTACGGCTACAACTTCCCTATTCTCGCTAGTACCTTCACCCGTTATGTTCATTTTGACTAGACAAGTTAGCCCAATCGTCAACAGCTCTCACTTAACACCATGACACGAGTAAAGCGGGGCAACGTCGCCCACAAAAGACGTAAGAAGATCTTTAAACTAGCGAAGGGATTCCGAGCTGGTGCATCCAAACTTTTCCGGACAGCGAATCAGCGGGTTATGAAGGCACTCCGCCATGCCTATCGGGATCGCCGCAAGCGTAAGCGTGATTTCCGGCGGTTGTGGATAGCTCGCATCAACGCGGCCTCCCGGATGCATGGGGTGTCCTACAGCGTCTTCATGCACGATCTTAAGAAGGCGGATGTTAGACTAAACCGCAAGATGCTAGCTCACCTGGCGATGATGGATCCGGACGCGTTTACCCAAGTTATCAAAACTGTCCACCCGGACGCTTCCTAGATAATCTGGTGGAGACATTCTACGAGCAGTCTGAAAGATGGCAACACACATAGGCCCTTTCCCCCTTCGTCTAGTACGGTGGGGGCTGTTTATTGGTTGGATTCTCTACACAACTTGGGGACCACCCGCTAGCGCTCGCCCCTGGTCTGAGATTCAATCATCAGGTCAGCTAAGGATCGGTGTTAAAGATAATCTTCCGCCGCTAGGGTTTCAGGATCCAGAGGGCACTCTGGTCGGCTTTGAAATTGACCTAGCCCGAGAAGTCGCTCATCAATTACTGGGGGATGCAACTGCTGTAGAACTCATTCCCCTGAGTAATATTGAACGTCTCCCGGCTATCTTTCAAGATCAAGTGGATCTTGTGATTGCTCAGGTAGGTATTACGCCAGAACGCGCCCGCCAAGTTAATTTCACTTCACCCTACTACATTGATGGGACTGTAATTGCTGTAGCTCAAGATTCTGGTATTGATACCTGGACAGGTTTGCAAAATCAATCTATTGCAGTTTTACTAGGTTCCGGTGCAATTCCTCATCTAAAATCGGCACTTCCCACTGTTGAACTCATTCCAGTTGCGTCTTATCAAGATGGGATCCAACTACTTGAAGCGGAGGCAGTGTCGGGGATTGCAGCGGACAAGAGTGTGGTGTCGGGATGGCAGCGGGAGGATCCTGACTATCAGTTAATTGAACCAGCTTTTTCAAGTGTAGGTCTGGGTGTGGTGATGGCCCGCAATGTTGAAGCCGCTGAACTGACCCGGCGAGTCTCTCAACTTATTGATAGGTTGGACGAATCAGGTTGGCTGAGGAAGACAGCACAGGAGTGGGACTTGCCGTAGTCCGAAACTCAATACCATTGCTGGGCATACAGTCTCTGGGTCAAGTAAAAAGCAAACAGGTCAGCGGTGATCTTACGCTCATCAATCATGAACGATTCAATGGTGCTGCTGTCGACGCCATCCACCGCAAAGCGGAAATACTTGGGCGCTGTCAGATCCTCTTCCGCAAAGATTACCTTGAACTCATGTCGACCACCATCAAAGGACCCAGTCAACAACTTATCGGAGTAACCCAACTTCAAGTCAGTGATATTGCGCTTCTCAAAGGCTGCTTTGGTCGTCGGAATAATGTCTTCTTCCATCTGCTGTGGAAACGGCTTTTCAGGGGCTTTTTCTTTCTTAGCCATGATGTGCTCCCAGTTAACTCTTGTGATTGAACAATGGGTAACTACTTTATGCTCGACAGCAATTAGTTATTCTTCAGGAACAAACTGTTGTTGCTTGACGGTATCCAGAGGGACCTGCGGAAATCCCATGCTGTAATTCACCGACGGCGCTGACATGTTGTAAGCAAGCTTGCCCTCTTGCAACAGGGAGCGAATGAAGTGTTCAAGGTCGGATCCAATGCGGCGTAAGTTGTAATCAATCAGATCCCGACCTTCATAGCTGGCCACAAGCTCATCGAATTTGTTGTAGACCTGCTGCAATGCTTCATCATTCCAAATAAGCTCATTGTCTGGATCTACATCCAACGTCAATAGATCCTCTCGATCGATCCATCGGTCATCAGCAGTGATCTCAGCAGCCATGATATGGACATGACGAGTGACAGATTTCAGCATGGGTTAGCCCTTCAAGGTCAGTCAGCAACGGTCAGCAATCAACAGATACTGTTGTCATCCTATCCTAGAACCGACACGCAACGGATCCTGTTGTCAACTTACGACGATTTCTTAGGGCCAATGCTAACAATGGTCGAGCGGGGTTTAGCCGCTGTTTCGGTTGCCGTTGGTTCAGCT
>CAYUEE010000200.1:0-3451 GCA_964443615.1 uncultured bacterium
CACCCCGTGACCCTACACCCCGAGACCCTACACCCCGAGACCCTACACTAGGATCCCACTCATCATCCTCAACCCAAAAGGCTCCGGATTGCTCCACCTGTAAGCGGATCCGTCGTCCCTGAGAGGGAAAAGTCAGAGCCAATTGATCAAGAGCCGCCTCAATCGCCCCTCGGTCCAAAGGGATCCCGAAATACCCTGCCGAAGCCGCTAACCGCTCTAGATGATAGGGCAACAAAAAGTACCCATCAGCAAGGGTCCAGCGCATAGTCTCCAATAAACAAAATGCAGGTAACTGATGAAACAGGATCTGGGTTTTCAGCTGACACTCCTCATACTCTGACTGGGTCTGTGAATCCCACACAATGCCACTACCTACACCATATTCTGCAGTCTGACTCACTCGATCAATCCGTAAAGTCCGGATGGCCACATTAAATTGAGCGACTCGGTTCGGCGCTAAATACCCAATGGATCCGGTATAAATTCCCCGTGGCGATGATTCTAATTCGCGAATTAACTGCATTGTCCGAATCTTAGGCGCTCCTGTAATTGAAGCGGAAGGAAACAAATTCGTGATGATATCGGTAAAGGATCCTGCTGTTGTCGCGGTCACCGTAGAGGTCATTTGCCATAAAGTTGGATACTGTTCAACACTGAATAACTCAGGCACTTGTACGGATCCTATTGTTGCAATCCGGCCTAAATCATTCCGCAGCATATCCACAATCATCACATTCTCAGCCCGGTTTTTAGAGGATCCTTGTAAGTCTTGGGCTTGCTGATGATCCTGAAGAGCCGAGAGACCTCGTGCTACTGTACCCTTCATGGGTTTTGTCGTCAGTAAGGATCCAGTCTGCGTGAAAAAGACCTCTGGAGACGCGGAACAAATAACCCAGTCTCCCAAATCTAAATAAGCGGAATAGCCAGGTACCTGTGCTCTAACCAGATCCTGAAATAGAGGCCAAGGATCCCCACTAAACGAGCTCTGGAGGCGAAATGAATAATTGACTTGAAAAGTCTCCCCCGCCGCAATTGCCGTTTTAATCTGTTGAATAGAATGATTGAACTGCTCTTGACTAGTCGAGGGGATCCATCCACCAATTTGGTAAGGGTCTTTCGCGTCACGTATTGAAAGGTCACTTGAACGTCTAGGATCCGTATAGATCCCAAACCACAGCAGCGGAATCCCAGGATCCGGGTGAACTATCATGGCCGCATCGAACGCCGGGGCCGCCTCGTAAGCCAAAAATCCCACCGCGTAATAGCCCTGTGCTACCCAGCCTTCAACCTCTCGCAGACAAGACCTGACCTCCTGGAGATCTTGGGCTTGGAAACTGTGGATCGGATCCTCAAACCATAGCCACTGATGGGATCTATGATCATGAACAACAGCAAACGGAGGCATAGCAACAGCGCACAACAGAACATTAATGACCCGCAACCGTTACTTTAGCGGCTCGGATGACCCGATTATTCATTCTGTATCCAGCTTGGTGTTCCGCTACGATCATGTCCTCCGGTCGACCCGTCGATGAATCCACCCCGATCGCCTCATGCAGGGCTGGGTCAAATTGTTGATCCTCTGTTGTGATCCGAGATACCCCCAACCGCTCCAAGATGCTGGTCAGTAACCGTGCCACCTTTTGATAGCCTTGATGGATCCTGAACTCCTGCTCCGTTTGGAACGTCACCGACCGCTGGGCCAACTCAAAACTATCAGCCACCGCCAGAATTTCTAAGATGACAGCCTGCCGCTCTCGTTCAATCGCCTTCCTTGCCTCTCGTTTAATCCGCTGCCGCAGGTTTTCAAGTTCAGTCTGTAACTCTCTATACTGGCCCTGCTGCTGCTGCAGTGTTGTCTGTGTCTGGGCCAGTTCCGCCTCTAGCGCCCGAATCCGGTCGTAAGGATCCATGGGACTGGGGGCCGGCGGCATAACCTTATCTTCTCGGACAATACTCGTCCCTACATCACTCGGAAACTGGCCCGGTGCCCAGGGTTCATCCTCAAAGCCCTCTGGTAATTGAATCTCGTCTGCCTCAGAAGACTCTAAGTGAGCCGTCACTAACGTTGTCCCAAACATAATCCGATCCCCAGGCTCCAGCCAGCAGCTCGTAATCGGCTCATCATTGACACAGGTTCCATTGCTGCTGTAGTGCTGACCATCTCCATCTAGCAGTTGGATCCGGCCATCTTGATAGCACACTAACCGGGCATGGAAGCGAGAGACTTCGGGATGGTCTAACTGGATAGCACACCGTTTGGATCGGCCAATATCGTAGGTATCCTGATCTAGCAGAACTGTGCGTAGATGCCCCTCAACAGATACCTTCAAAATTAACGGCTTACGTAACATGATGAACTTACCCAGCAACAGATCAGAGCACTTTCGTGACAATTGGCATTAGTGCTGCTCAGTCTCTACCAATCACGAGTGCCATTTTAACAACCTGGCTTTGCGATCTGGGTAGAGGATTCACGTCGCTCGCCACCACCCTAAGTGACAGCCTGCCGTTTTACATCCTGTCTACGACTTTACATCCGTTAGTTAAAGACAAGAATAGCCGGATCCTAAGACCCAGCTATCTGTTGCTCAGACCACTCAGCGCTACTCTCTAGGGTTATGTCCAGATTCGTGCGCCTAGTCTGTACACCAAAGGATTATGCGCTAAACCACTGAATGACAGGACCACTAAATGACAGGACTACTAAATGACAGGGCCACTAAATGACAGGACTACTAAATGACAGGATTACGAGCCAGAGGGTTATGAACCAGAGAACATTACCGCTCACCTAGTCCGTCGAGGTGGGCCGCATCGGGAAAACTAATAACCAGGTGGCGCTGCTTATCAAACGATAGCCACCCCTCTTCCCGAAACCGATTGAGTAGGCGAGTGATCGTAACTCGGGTTGTCCCAATTGCGTTCGCCAGGTTCTGATGAGTTAGGCGCACATTAAGGCGCATTCCTTCAGGTGTTGAGGTCCCCAATTCCATCGCCAGCAGAGCTAACAACTGTTGGAGTCTATCCTCAACCCGCCGCCGACCGGAGAGAGCCAGCAGAGCCTCAGTCTGACGCAACCGTCGGATCAGCTGACGATTCAATCCACGAGCCAAGTCTTGATTGGCCTCAACTTCAGCGACCGGTAACCGTAAAACATCAACATCGGTCATCGCCGTCGCCTGGTATGGATCTAGGGCCGTCAAAGGGGAGCCAAAGGGCATTGAGGGACCCGCAAATCCGATGAGGGCTTCGTTGCCATTAGGATAAAAGGTGGATAGCTGGACAACCCCTCGACACACTAATACCCACTCATCCTGATGAAGGGGGATCTGCTGTCCAGAGGTAAACGGAGTCAAGGTACGCTCCTGATACAGCTCCTCAAGCAACTGGCGCTCGCGGGACTGGGCAGTCGGTACACCTGAGTAAAGATTTGACTTAGGAACTTACC
>CAYUEE010000201.1:0-3371 GCA_964443615.1 uncultured bacterium
TGGTTGTTACCTCTTACGGGCACACGATATTGAGGTGTATGACAATCCTATCAATCCGACCGCAATGGAACGGGTGTTCGAGGCGCTTGGGGCTCAGCCCATAATGTATCCGGGTCGTACACAGTGCTGCGGTTGGCCAATCTCAAGTTACGCACCTGAACAGTCCTTTTCCCTAGCTGGTCGACATTTAACAGCTGCAATTGAAGCTGGAGCGGATTGTATGGTGACTCCGTGCCCACTATGTCATCTCAACTTGGAGTCTCGGCAACCTGAGATCGAAGCTGTAATCGGGAAGTCACTCCAGTTGCCAGTGCTTCACTTACCGCAGCTTATTGGGTTAGCACTAGGGCTCTCACCTCAGGAGTTAGGCTTACATCGCCATGTAGTTTCCACTGAACCCGTGCTTGATAAACTACGCTGAAGTTAGTAGTTCTTTCTGATCGTAATGTCAGGATCCTAGCCCAACTGTGGCTAGACAGGAGGAATAGATCCATTGGGCTCTAGTATGAAGCTCTACCTAGTTGATGTGCGTTGCTAGTGAGGCCTGGGACATCTCAGAGACATTGGGTAGCAGGCCAAGTGACATGGGCCAAACAAACCAAAGATCCGCTACGAATTCCTCATTTCTAATTGGGGTTCGCTGTGCTATTCTGCGTGCTATCTGAGCTGTCTTCCGCAACATTACGTTCTAATTACGGCCTCATGCCGATTTGGGATCTTTTTCAGTGATGAGGCAGGTTAGTGGTGGCAGGCCGGTTAGCGACGAGAGGATCCTGGCTACCTGGTCAGTAAGTTACTGGTATGTATATTGTGGCACGTACTCCCCTCCCCACATCCATGAATGGTTTACCGCTGCTGACTGAGGTTGCTCAGGAACTGCAACAGGATGCTAGTCTAGGCCGAATTCGCAAGTTGCTTTATTTCCTGCGCCACCAACGCTGGGAGCCTAATAACGACAAGTTGAATGATCTGGATCTGCCCACGTTGATTCAGGAAATCAGGACTCAAAATCCAACTCTAGACCAGCTGCGTAACAGTCTATCTGAGGCCATTCAACGGATTAATAAAAGAGCTGAGTACACTCGAGTTGCACGTTTAATCATTACTCAATTTCAGAAGCTTTATCAAGCGGATCACATTGCCACATCGGCCTCATCCCGCTCAACGGCTGCTCCGGCAACCCAGGCTGCATCAGACTCAGCTTGGCAAGAATTTCAACTGGTGGATTACGAGCCCTTTGACCTCAGGGTTAACATTATGCGGCAAACCAACCCTCTGCGGGCCAAGCTGCTGCTGTTCACCGCCATGAATTATCCTTTGGATTTAACAGAGCGAGGCTTATCAACACTGAAACGCCATACCTTGAATAGCTTACTCAAGACTTTGCTGGATACAGCAACAACTCCGATGGAGCTAGAGCATAAGTTGAGGCAGGCTGCTAGCAAGCTTGAGGACCGGGAACAAACCTCGCAGACCATGAGTGCCTTGCTGCAATACTTGAAGCCCCTCTATGTCTGTGTCCCACCCCAGGCGGCATCCCCATCTGTTGTGGTAGCGGAAGGTGGCCTGGCCCCAGCAGTGGAGGATGCTCACACACCCGAAACCTTGTCGTGGTTAGAGGATCCTGAGGCAGACTTTTCGAACAGCACGACTGTTGAGGATACTTTACCGTACCGGCGCTCTCATCACAGTCAGCTAACTTCTCAACCTGCTCCACAGCCTCAACCTGCTCCCCGACCACAGCCGGCAACACCTCCCCAAGGCGGTCTGGGTTATGTTCCTGATGATTGGATGGATGGCCAACTCCAGCCAGTCGCTGCCCCCACCCCGGTTTCTGTCCCAGCTCCTGTTCCTGTTGTCGCGGCCCCCCGCTCTATGGATCTGAAGTTGGGCAAATTGCTTCAACCGATGGTGGATAAGAACACCGCTGACTTGATGGTTACGATTGAAAATACCCTCAGTGAACTTGGTAACTATCTAGATGAGCGCTTACAAGATGAGGATCCGTCAAATTATTTACAGCTAAAGCACCAAGTACTGAGGGCTTTTTTGAAGGATATCGAAGGGTTCTCACCATCCTTTTTCCCGATGCTGCGCAAGCTAGAAGAGTCTGAGTGGATGCTGATACAACCTGATCAGCCGTTACCTACCAACGATGATGAGGAGACCTGGGGTATCGGGCAGGATCCATACCTCACAGTGCGAAAATTGTTAGCTTCTCATCCTATCGTTTTACAGAACCCAGCCTATGATGAGGATATCAAACGCTTGGTTCGGCGCAGTATGACAACTATTAAGACAGGTATTGAAGGTACCATTACTGCACTGGGCAATGAGTTAGACGAGTCTCTTACTGATGTTAGTCTCTCGGACGGCTTGAGCATGAAGTATAAATCCTTACGCGTTTTTGTGCATGGTATTGCAGAGGTATCTACGAAGTTCAATATGATGCTGTCCAAAATGGAGGAGGCTGAGCGCCGTCTGTTTAATTTGTGAGACTAACATATGGAATTACTGTGTGAGATAGATGGCCAGGATCCTGGTAAAGCTAGTTGACAAGGATCCGGCTGTGTTTAGGTTCAGCGTTGTCCTTTGATCGATTGATTCACTATTCTGGGTAGGTGCTGCATGGATGCTGAGGAACTGTTACGGCAATATCGATCTGGCAAGCTGAATTTTACAGGCTCGCGGTTAGCTGCACTAGATTTAACAGCAGCCGATTTGATTGGGGCCGATTTTTCCAATGCGGATCTCCACGCAACGTGCTTTGTGTTTGCCTTTTTGAGTCGAGCTAAGTTGACAGAGGCGAACCTTGTTGGTGCAAAGTTGAGTGGAGCAAATCTGAATCAGTGCGAATTGGTTAAGGCTGATTTGAGCGATGCCAATTTGCATGGAGCCTCAATGCAGAATGCAAACTTGCAGGAGGCGAATTTAACGTTGGCCTTGCTAATGGATGCGAACTTTATCGACGCGGACTTGCGAATGGCCAATTTAACCAGTGCCAATTTATCTGGTGCCTGCCTGCGGGGAGCCAACTTACGTAAGGAAAATCGTCGCAGTGTGGTGATGAAGACCGCTAACTTGAGCGGGGCTGATTTATATGGCACTAACTTGAGAGGAGCGGACCTGAGTAAAGCAGATTTAAGTGGAGCCAATTTAGCAGAGGCTAATCTGGGCGAGGCGAATTTAGCAGGGGTGAATCTGCGGGGCGCTAACTTGAAAGGGATCCAACTCAACCATGTTGATTTAAGAGGATCCGATTTAAGTGGCGTGAACTTGAGAGATGCTCGCATGTTGGGGGCAAAGTTGACCGAGGTGAATTTATCAGGAGCTACATTAGATGAAGCTGTGCTGTCTGAAGCGGACCTGAG
>CAYUEE010000202.1:0-3196 GCA_964443615.1 uncultured bacterium
AACTGTCCGGAGTTGCTGGGTCCAGGTTGCAAATTGTCCCGCTTGCTCAGGTGAAAGAGGGGGGGCCGTCATCAATAAATCTTCAATCTGGCGCGCTATGTCAGTCCCTGCAGGGAAACCAAAGGATCCTAGCGCCCCAGCTAATTTATGGGCTTCCCCCTTTGCCGCTGCAATTTGAGCCTCTGCGAGTACGCCAGACTGAGCCTGGGTTGCAGCAAGTTCAAGAACCTTTAACCGTTCAAACTGCTTCGATCGATGTCGCTCCCACACCTTGAGCAAAATAGATTGAGTCTTCCCTTGCTGGTTCTGGTCATTAGACTCTGCTGGGGCTTTAGCGTCATGTTCTGGAGGAGCTGGAATTGATGACGCAGGAAAGGGCACAGGATCCTGAGTCGATGCGGCGACAGGTTTAACAGAGTGTGACTCGGTAGGGGATGCCACTGTCTCCTTCAAACGATAGCCCAAACCGTAAACTGTTTCTACTGGATCTGGCGCATTCGCTTTTTTCAGTTTTTGTCGAAGCTTTTTAATGTGAGCCCGCACAGTATCTGTACCCGGAGAATCTTCAGAAACCCAGAGGTGATCCAAAATCGACGAATGGCTGTAGACCCTGCGGGGATTGCGGAGAAACAATTCAAGTAGACCATATTCCTTGGGGGATAAGTCGACGTGTACACCTTGGAACATCACTTCACACCCGCTTGGATCCAGTTCTAACTCACCCCATTGCAGCTTAGGTTGAAGGTCCACCACTCCTCGTCGCGATAGCGCCCGGATCCGAGCCGAGATCTCAGCCATATCCACAGGCTTCACCACAAAATCGTCAGCGCCAGCATCTAACCCTGCGACTTTCTCTTCACTGCGATTTAGGGCCGTTAGTAACAGGATCGGCATGGTGTAATCCTTGTCTCTCAGCTGACGGCATACCTGAATCCCATTCAAGCCAGGAAGCTCAATGTCTAGCAGAATAACGTCGTAAGGATATGTTTCCACATAATCCATGACACTCTGTCCATCGTTGGTGACATCAACGGCATAGTTTTCTTGAGTCAGAGTCTCAGCCATCCATTCAGCTAATGACTCATCATCCTCCACCAGCAAGAGTTTCATAGGGTTTCCCATTCATGGGTAATTCACAATCGGATCCTATGCTAGCGAACATCTAGACAAGTTGGAGCTGGGAGCAATGGCTACTGAGGTTACTGAGCGTTCTGATGAACTTTTTCAAACGGATCCGCACGTGGATCAGCGAACGAGTTGGCTAATGGATCAGCAAACAGATCGCCAACCAGATCGCCAATCAGATCGATTAGACGACTACCTGCTTCAGGAGCAGGGTCTCAGAGCCGATCAGCTGAAGGTCGCTAGAAAATTGCAGAAGGTGAATCAAGGGCCGTTGGTTATGATTCTGTTCCGACTCAATTTCATCACAGCTGAGCAAATTGGTGATTTACTTTCTAAGGGCTATGCCATTGCCACTTAGTGGGAGTGGGCTCTGCTGATGCTCAGTAATGGGTAGATATTGTGTGGGACAGACTCAGCTTTTTGAACAGTCTCAATTAGAGAGCTCGATCATGCTGTACCGTTGGGGTTCTTCTGTTGGCCCTGGCAGCTCGATTCGAATCAAAAGCAAGTTAGGTACTGTGATCACGTTGCAGTGGTTCAAAAAAAGACTATGGTTGTAGCAGAATTAAGTCGTGATTTAGATGGTTTAACAATGCCACGGATCCTAATCATTGATGACGAGGATGATATTAGGGAAGTTACGCAGCTTAGCCTTGAAATCATCGCAGGCTGGGAAACGCTAGTTGCCTCATCTGGAGTGGAAGGGTTGCAGCTAGCAGCCCAAGAGAAACCGGATGCCATCCTTCTGGATGTGATGATGCCGGAGATGGATGGACCCACAACCTTTAAGAAACTCCAGTCGGATCCGACAACGCAGAGTATTCCTGTGATTTTACTAACGGCAAAGGTGCGAAGCCATCAATCTAAAGATCAATTCAGTGATCTAGGAGTGGCGGGTGTCATTGCAAAACCGTTCGAGGCTACCGAGCTAGTTAACCAGATTACGCAAAGCATCGGTTGGAGTTGAGGTGACGTCCACGATCTTCATAGTTCCTGACAGTCAAAACCTAATATAATTAGATTCGGCATGGATTGACCTCAGAAAACTAACTAATATATCCCCAGCTGGTCTTGAGACTGACTTGACGGTTGGCTGAGGGCTCAGCATGAGATAATAGAGTCTTACATAAGATCATGAGGTTTAGACATGGATCCTACATATCCTGCGAATAATATTCCCTTGATACCTGTTCTAGTTGTCGCGGGTGGATTTGTTGCGGCGGTGGGGATTGGATCCCTTGCCTGGTTTAACTCCAAGCGCCCAGCTGGATGGGAAAATGCTGATCGACCAGGTTACATGCCCCAGGTGGCTAAGGATGCTCCGACTGGGGAAGACTCGTCTGAAGCAGATGACTCCAAGGCTTAGTCCTACTTTTTGTCTACATCTGTTTGTCTACATCTGGTGGATCTAGCTCTAGTGGATCAGGGTGAGTCATGGGACCTGGTCAATCATGGGGAAGGGATCGGGCAGGGTGGATCCCTTCCCTCGGATGATGTTCCAGGTATCACTAGCCCCATATACTCACACCACACATTAATGTGACTCATTGTAACTAGACCATTCTGCTGTCAGAGAGTTGAACTTGAGTTCCTGATGAAACAGCTGCTTCAGCCTCTTGTGTAAGCTTCAAACCAATGTGACGCAGCTGCAGCAATGTCCGGTCCTCATTCTCAGGATCAATGCACATCATGTTCAGTTGATATGCTGCCTGCATCTCATCGTTTCCACAGGCAGCCTTGAGCTCATCTTGCTGGGCAATAGGAATCTCCCGGTACAGCAGTTCTAAAATCAGTAAAGCGCAACCATAGTCTGGAATTTGCGGGGCTAGCCTAATCAAATTTTTAACACTAGCTAGCTTACTCGCTTCAGCATCATAGCCAACCCGTTGCAATGCTTGATCCAGCTTAACCGCCTGCACAATCCGATTCAGACACCAACTGAATAGTTGGCAGTTTGGATCCGTATTCCCAGCTACAGGTCGAATAAAGGGGGCAGGGGGGTGCTCAACGCGTAACTACAAAAATCCCCGCGCCCACTCAATCTCCGATGCATCTGCCCGTCCGTACAGCC
>CAYUEE010000203.1:0-3104 GCA_964443615.1 uncultured bacterium
TGAATGGGCGGAACTATGCGTTGCAGAACGGATCCTATGATGTGGGTCAGATTGTAGCCGCTCTCTAAGAGTTTAACTAATACTTCAATAACAGGGGGCAATATGACTGCTCACAAGACTGGTTCCCCAGTCACGGACCCACACGTCCAAAAAATCAAGCACACTCTTCTAGATACTGCTGTTGAAATGATTTCGGACGGGCGGATCTTTCAAGGTCTCTCGATTGCCGGGATTGTTGGTGTCGGATCCTTGATCTGGGGACTTCACACCTCGACACTCCAGATGCAACAACAGCTGTGGCACATCTCTGGGGAGTTGGCTGAGGTGAAATTGCAGGTGGTGGAGTTTAATCGGCTAGCTGGGGATTATCAGGCCAATAAGGGCTATGTTCATTCTCGCCTGTCTCGGCTGGAGGATAAATGACTTGTATTATCTCTTTGCTGGCCGTCGTCCTTGTCTTTTTGCAACCTCCGGTGCTTGCCCAGTCAATCTTCAATGAGGCCAACTGCACAGTCACAAGGGTGATTGACGGTGACACCATCAAGGTGAACTGCACCCCTCAATCAATTCGCCTTTGCTCCATCGATGCTCCTGAGAAGCGCCAGCCGTTGGGCACCCCAAGCACCGACTACTTACGCGACATGATTAACGCTCAAGTGATTCAACTGACGCCAGTTCAGCTCGACCCCTATGGCCGCATCGTTGGCGAGGTTCGCATCAATGGTCGTGATGTTTCAGCACTGATGGCGCGTGCCGGTCACGCTTACCCACTCCATTACAAAGGTTCCGCCTGCACCAATTTCGATGCAGTCAATGACCAGGGCAACCATGCTAAGCAGTATCGACTCGGTGTCTGGGCGGATCCGTCTTCCGAGAAACCCTGGGAGTTCCGCCGCCGCTGACTGATGGCTTTCCTGATCTTTGAAATATTTCTGAAGTGTCTAGGTATCTAAAATGACTGCTTTAACTTATCAATCCTCTCCCACTGATGTAGGCTTTTCCATCCAATATCAGAAACTGAAGGAGATATTCCCCGACTGTAGAGTTCCTCAAAGGATCCTTCTTTTCGTAGGGCCGCTAAACATGGCCGCTCGTAAATTCAAAATCAATACGCCTCTTCGCTGGGCTCACTGGCTCGCTCAACTCGGTCACGAAAGTGGATCCCTTAATTACTTGCAGGAAATCTGGGGGCCCACTCCAGCACAGTCCAACTACGAAGGTCGCACTGACTTAGGCAACTCTCAGCTGGGTGATGGTTTCCGCTTTCGGGGACGTGGACTCATCCAACTGACTGGGCGAGCTAATTACCGTAAGTTCAGTCAGTATCTGGGAGTTGATTTCGAGGCGGATCCTGATTTGTTGCTTCAGCCTGAATACTCGTCGCTCGCGGCTGGCTGGTATTGGTATAGCCGGGGGCTGAACTCTTTCGCTGATAACGACGACCTTCTAACAATCACTCGCCGTGTGAACGGTGGGACCAACGGCTACCACGATCGGCAATCCTATCTAAATTGCGCTAAGTCAGTGCTCGGGTTGACCCGCACCAAGGCTGATCGCATTAAAGAGATTCAATCCGCGCTCAATCGACACGGTTATCATCTCGCCGTCGATGGGATCCATGGTCCACGGACCGACCAAGCGATCCGCAATTTTCAATGGACTCACCGCCTGGCCGTTGACGGCATCGTCGGCCCCATTACTGCGGCGGCTCTCGGAATCTAAGCGAAATTATTGGGGGGGTGATTGTGATGTGGCGATATGTGGCGATGATGAGTGCGTGCTGTCTTGCGTTAGTTTTCAGCTTCTTGGCGGGGGTGGCGGCGGTGCCGGAGGTGGATCCTCAGGTGTATTGGGTGTTGGAAGGATCCGGGATTGTTGTGGTGCTATCAGGGTTCTAGCTGGTTGGGTGCGGGGGATCCTTGTAAGCTGTTTCGTATCTAATCAAGCCAGTGATATCGTAAAGATTTCTTTTCGACATTTATTCGATATCAATATGCTATACAAACGTTAGCTCAATGGTATCTCAATTTATCCTTCTCCATTCTCTAGAGCTCGGCTAATTGTGTACTGGATCCATGCACTGCGGCTGACGCCTCTCTTCTTAGCTGCTTCATCCACTTGCTCTAATAGCTGAGGATCGAATCGGACCATGACTGGCTTCTTATTTTCTTTCTCAGGTTGAGGGGATCCTTTTTCCTCTTGACCAGCAGCAGAAATGAAGGCAGCCGCTTTTTCATCAATATTCCTACTCCCTGATTTGCGTTTTGGATTCTTTGCGATAGCCATCGTGTATCACCTCGGTATCATGCTGCTATACAAATAATAGCTCTGATAAAGTTTGGATTTCTCGGATTGCTTTCGGATCTTTTGGGGTGTACTCAGTGACAGCTCGACCGGATGCAGCTGCGTTGGGGAAAGCTTTACGTCTTACGATTGGACAGGGTAGGTACTCGATCTCCTCCGCTTCTTTGAGAACTTCGACGGCAGCTTCGTTATCGGATCCTTGAGAGTCAGCAATATTGAGGATAGTAACTGCTCTTAGTTTGTCGTTGAGTTCACGGGCTTCCTTGACTAAGTCAGCCACCATATCTAAGGCCCAAACATCAAAGGATCTGGGTTGGACAGGAATGAGGATGGTATTAGTGACGGTCAGGGCAGCTCGAAGACTACCGGTGTCTCGGCCTCCTACATCAATAATGATGTCGTCGTATTTAGAACTGAGTTGACGAACTTGAGTCCGGACGGCTGAGCCCTGGAGGTTAACGGCAGTGTAGCCAGGGGTTGTGAGTTGATCGGTTCGGAGCTCTGTGAAGGCCATAGCAGTTCTTTGTTCATCTCCGTCAATCAACAAAACGTCCCGACCTAAGTGAGAACGAATCACGGTTAAGTTCACTGCGAGGGTTGTTTTACCCACTCCACCTTTGACGTTGCCGACGGTCAGGATCATAGTTACTTGTGTATCAGTTTATAAGCGAATCGCTACCATAATGCAATCATAACGATATACAAGTGTAATGAGCCCTTGAGTCACTCCACTCACTATCTACGATCATCGAAGCCTTCGGGAGACCCCTTCCTTTAGGGAGGGGAGGGATAGGAGCGGC
>CAYUEE010000204.1:0-3083 GCA_964443615.1 uncultured bacterium
CCAGCAACGGTAGCTACTTTGGTCGCCTAGATACCGAAGGTCATGCCCAGATCGATTACCTGACCCAACAAGTGAAATGCTCTCAAGATCCAAATTTCACCCAGCGCCAATCCCTCAGCATCATTAAAGCCAAACTCCACAACAGCCGAGTCATTCTCCAACGCTTTAACCGTCGCCGCAAAACCGACATCGCCACCCAAGCCATTAAAGAACTGGCAGAGTTGCAAGAAAAAGTGGATCAAGCCGACTCCATCGAATCCATGTTGGGCTATGAAGGCCAGGGAGCTCATCTGTATTTCCAGGCCTATGCCTCCCTCCTCAAAGGTAAATTCGCATTCGAAAAACGAACACGTCGCCCCCCTACCGATCCAGTCAATAGCCTCCTGAGTCTGGGTTACACTCTCCTCTCTCAAAACCTGCACTCCATGGTCGAGGCCGTTGGCCTGCACACCCACTTCGGTAACCTGCACACCCCGCAAAAGAATCGTCCCTCCCTGGTTTGTGATCTGATCGAAGAATTCCGTGCCCCAGTCGTCGATGCCCTTGTGGCCTACCTGATCAACTCTGAGATCTTTAAGGATGAAGACTTTACCCCTCCGGATGAACGAGGTGGTGTCTACCTCTTCCCCGATGCACTAAAAAAGTTCCTTAAACACTGGGAAGACAAACTGCAGCAACAGGTCACCCATCCCAACACAGGCCACAAAGTCAGCTACCGCCGTTGCTTTGAACTGCAGGTTTGGGAATACGTAAGCTGCCTGATGGGTGAACGCGACACCTACCGCCCCATGAAATGGCCTAAGTAGCAGAGATCCGATAATGGTTTACCTAATTTGTTATGACGTTGTCAGTAATTATCGCCGCAACAAAATCTCTAACCTTCTCGAAGGCTACGGCATGCGAGTCCAGAAATCAGTTTTCGAATGCATCCTGGATCAGCAGCAATACGAGATGATTCACCGCAAGCTAACCCGCTATCTCAAACCTGAAGAAGATCAGGTGCGTTTCTATCCTATGTCAGCCCACACCCGCCGCAAAGTTGTTGTGCTGGGATTACAGCCAGAGAGACAAATTGACGATAACTCGTTTATCGCTTGAGTTTTCCTATCCCAATACCCCTCAATCACCATCAAAAGAGGAACGGATCATGCCAAAGAGTTTTATTCAGGAGTATCACGAGCTACGGATCTATCAACTGGCCTTTGAATCTGCTATGCAAGTCTTTCGGCTCATCAGCACTTTCCCCGAAAAAGAGTATGACCTGCTCGCCAAACCCATGCTGCAGTCGGCCAGATCGATTTGCACTACCCTGGCAGCAGCCTGGTCGCAGCGCCGCTACCACGATCTCTTCTTGACCAACCTCACGCAGATTCAGAGCCAGGCTTCCACCATGCAAGTTTGCATCGAGTTTGCCATCCTCTGTAGCTACCTGGATCCAGAAACTGGTCAGGAACTTTATCAACACTACGTCGATATCGAGAAGGATGCGCTCAGGCTCATCGCCAACGCCACAGCTTGGATCATCCCCATTCCCAAGGAGCCCACTCATGAATCAAGCCATAGCCAATGATCCCATTGATCTGAGCCATCTACCCTATAAAGTTGCGATTAAAGCAAGACGAGTGATCAAGGCGATTCAGGAGGGCATCAATTGGTTTCAGCTTGGTGGCAAACAGTTTCACTTCAACCGCAATCTGATCAGTATCCCTGTCACCTATCGTTATCGCCTACTCTGCCGCCGCGAGAAATCCGAGATCATTTTCCTAAAAGTACTTTCTCATGAAGCATACAACCATGTAGCAAGAAACAAAGTATGAGTTGGATGAGGTGTAGTAGAAGATGAATGAGATGATGCTTATATCCTACTATTTCTCCTGACTTGACTTCAGGTCTTGTAATAAGAAAGATCCAACTTATTTTGGTTCTAGCCCCTCAGCAAGAGCTGAGAGATCACTGAGTAATCGAAGCTTAGAATTCGACAATAAAATTCCTTCACTTCGCTGTAGGGGCAATTGGTCGTATGAAAGTATCAGAAGAGTAGCATCAGATGTCACTCTCTGAACCGTTGCAACTAATTCTGCAGCCATTTCCGTTGCTGGCTGCCAAATGATCACCACCTGTCGCCCAAGCAGTGCCTCTGGAGTTCTCGTCAGATCAATATCTCTGTATCCTCGTACACGCAACAGTTTTGCAAAGTCCTTAGTGGACTCTTCATTCTCTACATTGTGTAGTACTGCGATCTTTGCCGTTCGCCTCCTCAGTAATGGTTGCAGAATCAAACGAAGCTTTTGAATAAGACCAATGATTGATGCGGTAACAGCTGTTAACCCAGTAATGGTGGCAGCAATCAGCTTCCAATCAATTTTATCCACGATAGAGACTCCTATTGGATCTTTTCGAAATAATTATATCTGTTACAAGGCCACCAGTATCGTTAGCCGAACTGATCAATTTGTTAGTCTTCGGAACCAGCGTTGGAATTAATTTCTGTTTGTTCAGTGAGGAAGATCATACATTGAGCTAATGGAGGAGGAGCAGCTCTTTCCCGTGAACAGAAATATAGCAGTTTACTCTCCAATCTCCATGGGGATCTCCCCCAACAATCATCAAAATAGGTTCTGGACAGTGATACTCCACTGACAAAGCAATGGCATGTAGTTGCCAAACATCTTGTGGTGAGGCTTCTGGATCTGAATATGGATGAAAATGCCACTCACCAAGATAATACCGACGCTGACGGGAGTTCCAAAAAGAATTTATCCAGCTCTGTAATCCTAGAGTTCCACGTTCAAAACAGCTGGTTTTAAGTACAGAATCAGCAGGAGATTTGGATACGTTAGTTACTACGGCTTTACGAAGATCAGAGCTGTAGTAACCAATCAGGATCCCTCCAGTCTCTAGAGGCACAGCTTCTACACATGCCTGAGTCATCTCATCTAGGATCCTGGCTTCGACATCTACAATATACAGTAGGGAATCACTGGAGAACTCCATTAAGTCATACAGCTATTGATTCTACTCCCACAAACCAGAAGTGTTGAATGATAGCTTAACGAGCAAAAAAGAGAGCAAGATATATGCTA
>CAYUEE010000205.1:0-3056 GCA_964443615.1 uncultured bacterium
TCGACATGATGGGGGTCCGTTTCGATGGTCACCCGAACCTGCAACGGATCCTGAGGCACGGTTAGTTCTTCCCCCAGCTCGGGCTCACCTGGCAGGAGAACAGGGGCTGGTAAGGGTTCATTATCGGGAACCTCTAGTGAAGGGGGTCGATCAGGTGTCGTTGTGTTGCCTCGGGGCAGGGTGATGGACTCCTCGGTACTAACCTGCTTCACTTCACTAGCATCAGACTCCTCCACTGAGCTAGGGTCTGCGATGTCATCAGTGGCCTCAGTCTCATCGACCAGATCTAGCAGGTTAGGGGCAGGATCCGAGAGCAGGTCAGACGCGTCACGACTAGCATCCTGAGCAGTCAGGTCACTAGCATCTAAGACAGGGGGCTGTGGGAGTGACTCATCGCTGCTGATCTCCTCATCTGGGGGGATCCGACCCGTCTCGGTCATAAAGTCAACCAGGTTTAGAGGCACCTCATCACGGGAGGCTTCCGGCTCTTGGCTGGGCGCGGTGGCCGTCTGAGAGACCTCAGGTAGCGATTCGGGAGACTCTTGAGCATGAACCGGATCCATCCATACCAGGGTGAAGAGGAGCACGCAGGGGCCCCATTGATGCACAACTTTACGTAGATTCATCTCGATCATCCGTCCCACCAGGAAACACTACCGTCATTCATACTGCAAGAGTGTCCTAACTCAGGCAATCGCTTATCCACAGGATCCTATCGGACTGGGAGCGAAAATCGTTACTCTTAAGGAGACTCGTTGCGGAGAGGAGGAAGGGGCACTATCCTATCAGCGAGCATACCCTAGGAAGCTCGGCCTGGGTTAGGGGAATGATGGCTGATCGTGACAGTGACTGAATAGCGGATCCTCAAGTCACTATGAGGAGTTGGGGCCATGAGTTTGTCGAGCAGTCTTCAAATTCCCTCAATCCCAATTCCCTCAATCCCAATTCCCTCAATCCCAATTCCCAAGTATTCAAACCACTCAGATCAGTAATGACGTTGGTGACTTTGACTTAGTGTCGGGTAGATCTTGTCCAGTTGTAGGTGAAACAGTACCCTCACGGTAGGTGTAACGGATCCTCAGTAAGGGGGATGTTGGGGCAATGAGTCTTCAGGGGGCAGACTGATGGTGAATTTTCATACCGTTCAGAACACAGTGAATGGGGCTGGGGTGGCTTTGCTGCTAGCGGTGGCCTCGTGTGGTCAAGGATCCGTCACGACCCACTCAGCAGTGACAACGTCCACAGTAGATGTGGTCCAAGCGGGGCAAGTGGCACTGTCTCAACCGCTGCGCGAAGGCTATGCTGCTGAGTACCGTCTTGATATTCCCGATTCAGCTCCCCTGCTCGAAACCGTGACTCTGCAGGGGGCGACCCTCATCCCCATGTCTCAACCACAGGATCCTGGATGGACCTCGTATGCGGCCAACTTGGATTCTGTTTTACACCCCGTCACGGCAGCCACCCAGCTCACGCTGCCCCTGCCTGATGGCACACCTGTTCGAGTGGTCCATTTGACGGATCCGGTAACCTCAGAGGCTCAGACTCAGCCGATTCAACTGATCTACCAAAGCAACGCTCATACCCCGACCATCAACGATGTAGCGCTCATGTTGGCCTACCTGCAGGTCAATCCCAAAACCCCAGAAGTGCTAGCCGAGCGCGCTAATATCTTACTTGCGACCCCCGGCCAAATTACTGCCCAAAGCTTAGATCCCGTACCAGACAGCACGAATACCGATTTCGTTGCGCCCTTTGGGATCGTCAATATTGTTGATCTAGCAGCTGTGTTGGCAACCATCCAAGAAGCTAATCCGACAGCACTCACCGTAGCTGCGCGAATTAATGACTTACTGGGTGCTCCCAATTTTGTTAGTGCCGCCGATATGCTGGTGATACCCGGACAAGGGATCCCAGGGGCCATTGATGCAGTTGTAACTAATGCTAATGACAGTGGTGACGGATCCTTGCGGGAAGCGATGGCATCGGCTCAGGTGGGTGAAGCGGTTACGATTACATTCGATCCGGTCTTTTTTGGTCAAAGCCGAACGATTACCCTCACGAGCCCGTTGGAGACGATCCCAGGCCAGAATCTAACGATTGTGGGTCCCGGAGATGCTCTACTCACCATCAGCGGCAATTCCCAGAACCGAATCTTCACAGTCCGTTCTAATCAGGACTTCCGAACCTCATTGATGTTGAAGAACATGACCCTGAGCGATGGGGTGGCTACACCAATTAATGATGGTGGTCGACGAGGTGGGGCAATAGTAACTCAAGATCAAGCTCAGGTCACAGTTACTAATGTCACCTTCCGCAATAACCAGGCTGATGATGGAGGTGGGGCCATTTACAGCGAAACGAACGGGACTCTAACAGTAGATGGATCCTTGTTCGAGGACAACATTGCCATTGCGGGGAATGATGAACGGGGAGCGGGCGGCATTGGCTTCAGAGGTCCGAATCAGCTGACTGTAACCAATACCGTGTTCAGAGGGAATCGTGGCATCAACGGGGCGGCGATCAATAACCTAGTGGGTCGGGTGGTATTGGATAATATCACTTGCATTAATAATGATGTGGAAGCAGCAACACGGGATACGGGGGAAGCTCGTCCAACCTTGCGTGGGTATGGAGGGTGTATTTATTCCGACCGCGTGAGCCCAGCTAGTGATACGGACACAGTCAATATCTTTCAAATTCGCAACAGCACTTTTGAAAACAATCGATCATTATCTGCGGGTGGCGCTCTGTATTTGTTTACAGGTGGCTCCGATGGCTTGCTGGTCGAAAATTCAACTTTCTTGGACAACAGGTCAGAAAACGAGGATATTCAGAGCAATAATCTGGCTGAACAAGGTAATGGCGCGGCCATCGAGTTACAGAGTAATGAAATTAATCAAGGACTAACCATCACCGATACCACCTTCGCTAGGAACCGTGCCCGGGACCGAGGTGGAGCCATTCGGATGCGGAATGCCTCGCCGGTGCGGATTACGAATTCTACATTTGATGATAATGGGACGACCTTAGAGTTTACCGGATCCTTCACGGGCGGG
>CAYUEE010000206.1:0-3022 GCA_964443615.1 uncultured bacterium
AGAATGAGCTTTCATAATCACCCTTCTTACCCCCAAACACCTTTCATCTAACTCGATATGAGTAATGAACCCAAGAGAGATTATCTTTAGAGTTCTAAACCTAGCTTGATCAACCTTTGATTCACTGCCAATAGTACCGCAAAACCCTCAAAAAGGGAGGGACACCGAGATGTCTTTCACCTCTTCCGTCCGCCCCTTTCACCTCATTAATTAGACAGTGAGTCCCTAAAGAAAAGCAGCCCAGAACACATCGGATCCTAGACTGCCATCACACCAATGAGACTCAATCAGCCTCAGAAGTCTATGGAGTGGTTGCAGGCACTAATCGACCGGTGAACCGACCCGACAAGACAAGAACATCACTAGCCGTTGTCGAAGCAAAGGGCTGGTTGAACTGGAATCGACCACACACCAATCCATTCGCATCATTAGCTGGACAATCGTTAGCAGAGATGAATGGCGGATTACCCGAGACAAGATTGCTATCACCAGGCAACGCGAGGTCATTGATCGCCCCTAGCGTTGGCTCAGACCCAATCTGGTCGAAGACTAACGCAATGTCTGTCCGAATCTGGTTATCTGACGGATCAAGCACGTTCTGAACACCAAAGAATCGAGGATCCTCAACCTCAACAATGCCCGCAGCTAAATCGCCATCGGAGGTAAATTGAGCCCCGAGCAACGTGCCATCATTCGGTTCAGCATTGCCTCCTGTGGTCCCTCTCAAGGTAAACAGGGACCTCTGAGTCCCCAAAATCCCAGCCAACACTTCAGTAACGGTACCGAAGGACAAATTGAAGTTTTGGATAACTTGGCCCTCTTCAATGGTTGTCGTAGTGGTGCAGTTTGCAATTGTCCGCTCAACCTCCTGCGCTTGGAAGAAGTTGATCCGGTACTCTTCATCAAAGTTGGCAGGAGTAATCTGAGCCGTTAGTCGATCATTTTGATTCAAAAAGACCGTTAACCGTTGCCCCGCCAAGGTGATGGGATTCATCTGAGTCGTCGTCGGGGCCAGAACTGCGTTTTCCTTCGTAAAGATAAAGGTTCCCGTTTGCTCACTCACCAACAGCACCGGAGCATTGCTGCCTCTAAAGAAGCTATTAGAGCCACAACTAAATACCCCAATCCCGTTATCAGGGAATGCAGTGGATCCAGGGCCGGCAAAATTAGCATCAACTGCACCGGGTCCACTTGAAGGACCAAAACCAACAACCCCAGTATCTGCCGTCTGAGAGAGGAAGATATCAGTAGCAGTCAACGAGATCTGGTCAATCACCTGAATTTGAGGTGGCTCGGGTGGCAACGGACTAATCGCCGCTGTGAAGGGTGCCGCAGCCAGTGTCAGGAACAGACCATCGGTGTCCTGCAAGCGCAGGTTGACAATCAGTTGATCATCAGGCTGAATCCGATTCAGGATGTCCTCTGTAAATGGGACCACAAAGGTGAAATCAGTGATGGAGGTTGAACCCACTAAACCATCGAGAATTTCAGAGATTTCCGCGAGATCAAGGAATCCAATACTCGGCAGCCGCTCATTTGAGGTCAAATTGAACAGGCTGATATCAAAGACAGGATCCCGGTCTTCTAATCCCACCGGAATCTGGGCATTCAACGTCAAGGCCACCCCATTCGTGACGGGTGCAGCAGCTAAGGATCCAGAGGGCGTTGCCTGTGGGGTTGGTGTTGGGAAGTTAATCAAGGCTTCAATGGGAGCCGCTGATACCGTGACGACATTACCTTGCTCATCCTGGAAGGTGAGATTGGTTACCAAGACGTCACCGTTGCTGATCATATTGAGCAGCTCAGGGGTAAAGGGCAAGACAAACGTCAAGTTCAGCGCGTCTTCACCCTCTAACGCCTCTGGCGGATTCAAAATAGCCACATTATCCAGACTAATAGGTCCAGACATGGGCAACATGGTATTAGTCGTAAGGTTAAAGAAGGTAATGTCGAAAATATCTCCAGAAGGCCTAACATCCAGCCCAGCAGGGATACTAGCCACTAGAGTTAAGCTGGCGCCATTGGTTACAGGATCTGCTGTCAGGGATCCTGAAGGCGTAGGCGTGGGCGTGGGCGTGGGTGTGGGTGTGGGCGGTATCGGTGTCGGTGTCGGGATAAAATCAGACGTCTCGTTTTGAATTCGCCCGATGCCCACTTGTTTAGCCAAAACGGCGTTGCCACCTTCTACCGTCGATAAAGTCACGAAAAAATCTTCGTTACGTTCTAGGAGCGTGTCACCACAGACTTGAACCGTCACCTGCTGAGGCTCTACTTCATCAACCGAGGTCGTTGCCGGGAAGGTCAAGATCTGAGGATCCTGAACAAGATAGTCGACATCGATAAAGTTGAAGACTTCGTCACAAGACGTCCCACCTAACGCTTTACCAATCTCCGTCGGACGGTTGTCAGGAACCGAAACTTCAACCCTAACTTCACTAGTATTAGCACGGGCCAAGCTCACAAAGAAATTGAACTCAGTCAGACCACTATCCCCTTCAGGCTTAGTGACATCGGTGATGGACAGCTGATTCTCTGTGGCATTCGAAGGGAGAGTGGGTGCAGGAGAGGGCGCCGTTTGGGTAGAGCATGCTACAGCCTCAGCAATAATCGGCTTTTCTGATTGACTTGCGTCGCGAACAACGACACACTCATCACTGATCCCAGCAATATAGAATTGGGAAACACCGCCTAAGTCAATCTCAGCAGCACGAAACCCAGCTTGATACATTGTCACGCTGGTATCAGTCGCTCGACTTTGAGAACGTCGCCAGAACAGAGCGTTACCAGCCGATGTACCCACACGGAAAAATAGAGCTCTGTACTGAGGTACCCTCACCTCAATCTCAATGTCGGTGGCCATCGTTCCAGCAGGCAAAGCCTCTGTTAACTGGACGCGGTTCTGATCCCAGGTGGTCTCATACAGCTCGACAACTTCATTGGCATTGACGGGTGACTCCCCCTCAGGCTGGAGGCTCGATACAGAAGTGGGCGAATCAGAGCACCCTCCCCGCACTAGCCCCAA
>CAYUEE010000207.1:0-2896 GCA_964443615.1 uncultured bacterium
ACACTAACAGATGCGGTTCCAGCATGCCCCCACCGATAGCTTGAGATGGCATAACGTCGGGGATCAGGCGGCGTCCAAGAATTGTCTCACGACAGGCGAGTCTCTGGAGCCGGATACGGGGCGCAGGCACGCTCGCCTGCATCCCATGGTTATGTCGCAATATGTGTCTGATGCCAAGCCAATCCTTTGCTTTCGTGCCGCGCTTTCGCCAGGACCATTGCTGCCTTATGGTCAACAACAGACTCCGAACTCTCGGGCAACCAATTAACGTCGCAAGTTAACAATGCATAAACACCCTGATATTGGACGATTGCCAGTCTTTGATCGCCCTTGGCCATTAAAGTCCATGATTCCACTGAAGCATCGCCAATATGGGGTGGTGGCATTTCTTGGATATGTTCGATTGCGAATCTCGCATAATATACAGTTTCGAGATCTTCAGATTTCCGAGAGCCCGCGCGGTTCTCGATTGCGCGGCGTAAGTACGGGATTGCGGATCGATGCCCGAGATTCTGAAGTGCGAACACGCTGTACATCGGGTGGCATCTTTTGTCGCAGTGTCTGTCAAGCAGTCTGCCCAAGAGTTCAACGTCCTCGTCAGTTCCCATCACACCCAGGTACTCAATTGCAGCTGTGAATGCGAGATTGCGTTTGAAGGGTTCGCTGATCACGTGCAAAGCGTAGGGCCTTGCCGCGGGAATTCCTGCCTTTCGTGCGTGCTCTAAGACGTAGTGCCACGCGTCGTCGGATTTCGGCGTACGCTCTAATAGAAGCTGAAATGCCTTGTGAGCGTTTCCATTCGTATTTCTGGCTAGGTGCCCTGTGACGATCGCGAGTTTCTGAAAATCTCGGACACGCTTGGCTTCTTGTATCCGCGTCTCAAGTTCCGGGAGCAGTCCCAAGTCGTCTAAGTGTTCGGCTTCGCGATAGGCTACCCAGGCTACCGTATCGCTCGATGACGGATGCGGTCCCGCGTTAGGGAGCCGTTCTCGACTATCCATACGCAACAGTAGGTCTTGAAGGTAGGTATGCGACATAACGGAAAAACTCACCGGTCGCCAGATGAGATCGAAGACAAACATAGCACATTGATTGGGCGATCTGGTGCAGTGCTGGGTTAGACACCGAAATCAGGTCTGTTAGTCTCAAGTAATGTGTTAGACAACAAAACCTACTTAATTGTACCAATAGTAATTATCTGACGAACCACCTAACCTATTGTAAATTACATCAACATGACATACCTTCTCTCCAGAGTTATCTATGGGACTGTACATCTTCCATTTTATTGACCCTTGAGATCTATAGAAACGTGCAAGCCATGTACTACCACTCTTCCCCCTATACCAAACCAGTGCAGCGTCTTGCCGATATTGCATCACTTTGATACTTAAAGGCTCTTCTGTTAAACAGCCAGCGGCAAGTGCTTCCTGGATAGATCCTCTGAATTCTTCTGAGTAAAGCAAAGATTGATATTCCCACTTAGGATATAGTGGCAATCTACATTCTCGTTCTGAGGGATTATAACTGCAATAAGAATTAGCGACTACAAGCCAAGTAAATAGCCAAGATATTACACTTACCGCTGTGTATACACCTATTCCAAAGAACAGAATTTTCCTAATTAGATGTATGTAATCTTGTCTCATTTTGCCTTGATTTTCCAATAGATTAAGGGCACCGAAGAATCTCACCCATTCTGTTCATGTTAGCCTCAATATCTAGCCCCCTACCATTTGGACCTGCTCCAGGATGAACCCCTCGAGTTCCGCACTCCCCAAGGTGATAGAGTGAAGCAATTAGACTCCATCTTCCCGTAATCTCCATAGGTGTTCCATTCTCAAACTCCCTACCAGGGCAATCTCCTCCTCCTCGCCAAAAGTCAATAATTTTCTGAAGATATGCACTGACTAGATAAGGCGACCATTCAGGAGATTCTAAGAGTTGAAGTGATGCGTCAAGTCGATCATAATTCCAGTCATCTGGTTGCCTGATGTAACCATCCCCAACCAGTTCAACAACCAGTCCTTGCTGCATTTGAGCAGGACCAAAAGAAATCTGACTAATTGGCTTTCCAGCAAGCGTTTCAATGACAGCTACCAGATCTTCCTCATCAACTCCTTCGCCATTTATAATCTCTCGAGCGATCCGATCTTGCTCATCATCTACAGAGTCACGCCTAGTTAACTCATCACTTAAGATCGCAGCAATTAGTTCTGGAGGAATCAGGTCTCTCTGGCTGTTTGCAGCAGCTAAGATCTGGTTTCGGTATAGATAAATAAATTCTTCCTGTTGTGTCCTTAATGTGCAGTCTAGTACGGCGACCTCAAAGACGAATTTGAGGGTGGCATCCGGTGTCGTATACTGATTTCCCCCTGTTTCTTCAATAATCTGCTCCCGCTCATGGGTCCAAATTTTATGGTTCCCACTATTCATTGGTGGTGACAACTCAAAGGCCGTTAGAGCATTATCTGGGAAAGTTTCATCAGACCCTGATTCCGTCACCCGAGATTCGAGCTTAAACGTGTCATTAAACGGGTTAAAGATCGCATCAGACGATAGAGCAAGAATCTCAAGATCTAAAAGCTTAGTTTCTCCTCGCTCTAGCCTAACATTTTGCGAAACTGGACTACCAGGTATTGATATAGGGGTGAAAGCAACGGTGAAATCGTAGCCAATGAAGCCACTGAGATATTGAACACTCTTGCATTTGATGCGAATATATGGGTTGCTCATGATATCACTAAGCCTAAAACTCCAAGAGGTGCAAGGTAATCTAACGCTTCACATCACCGGCAGCAAAAAGCAGAGCGAGGTACGAGCGGCGCTTTTTGCTGTCCGAGTGCATGTGATTGTTAGCCTTCTTCTTTCAACAGATTCAGAACAGTTAACATCC
>CAYUEE010000208.1:0-2823 GCA_964443615.1 uncultured bacterium
ACTAGACCGACCTGATGGCATTGGTAGGGGGTGCCATTCAATCTGATAGAGCATCCCCATCTGGTGACCTTGATGATCGACCGAATAGTGCGGATTTTGGTGTGATAGCAGGGCCTCATACATCACCTGATCAGGGGCTGAGGCTAGGGGGAGCCGGTGATCCAGGAGAGGGTCCCGAGGCAGAGGAGGAGTAGCCTCAATCCAGTAGCGTTGCCTTGCAAAGGGATAGGTCGGCAGCCCTGTAACTTTGTGATGCCCATAGTCGCGATTGAAGCTTACCCAGTCAATCTCTACACCATGGGCATAAAGATGTGCCATGCTATACAGCATTTGTCCCCACTCTGATTGACCAGACCGGAGGCTGGGAAGCCATTCCCCCGCATCATCCGGCAAGCACTGCCGACCCATCCCAAGCAAAATGGGTTTAGCACCGATTTCAAGAAAGATTTCGGATCCTTGTTGATGTAGACAGTCCATACCTCGGTTGAATTGAACAGGCTGTCGTACATGATCGACCCAGTACTGAGCTGTGGCAATCTCTGTTGTACTCAAGTTTCCAAGTACATTGGCAACAACTGGAATGTGGGGCTGTGAGTAGGTAATCTGCTGAGCTATTTCGGTAAACTCTGCCAACATTGGATCCATTAGTGGGGAATGGAAGCCTTGAGATACTTCTAAAGCTTTAACTTTGATCCCCTGAGTTTCCAATATCTGTGTTACCAATGCTACTGTTGCCCGTTCTCCCGAGAATACGGTACTGTGGGGGCCGTTAAACGCGGCAATGGTAACTTTAGATCCGGATCCGTTAGTTTCAGCAAGTGCTGTCTGCACTGTGGCTGCATCTACCATTGCTGACGCCATCGCCCCATCAGAGGGTAGGGCTTGCATGAGTCGAGCCCGATGGGCAATCAGTTTCAACCCGTCTTCTAAACTAAACACCCCAGCTAAACAGGCAGCAACATACTCTCCCACACTATGCCCCATAACCGCAGTGGGTTTAACCCCCCATGAGAGCCAGACTTGAGCTAAGGCATACTCCAGAGCGAATACAGCTGGCTGAGTGAATGCTGTTTGGCTCAACGTCTCCTGATCCGTTCCATGAATGACCTCTAAGAGTGGTTTGTCCAGATAAGTGCCAAGGATCCTTGCACATTCATCTAGAGCTTGATGGAAAACGGGATTTGTATCGTACAGCTCTTTCCCCATACCGACGTACTGGGATCCTTGGCCGGTGAAGAGGAAAGCAACCTTTACAGAGCTTGGTCGTGCGTCTCCCGTAGATAAACCAGGCATCTCTAGACCAGATAAATAACCTTGTAGCTTTTCAACCATCTCTGGTAAAGATGAGGCTGCTACTGCTAAGCGATGTTCAAAATGAGTACGCCCTACTTGTGCTGTGTAACAGATATCGTCAATTTTAGTTGATTGGTTTTGAATGAAGTAGTTGAGGTAGGCTTTAGCCTGTTGAGGTAGAGATTTGGAGGTCTTTGCTGAAAGTGTGAGTAAGTACTCAGGTCTGTGCAGAGGGTCTTGAGGCTGATGAGACTGGAGAGGAGTGGGAGCTTCTTCAAGGATAAGATGCGCATTGGTTCCACTGAATCCGAAGGAGCTTAGGCCAGCCAATCGCCGAGAGCAGGCGTCTTGCTGCCAGGGTATGGATTGAGTCGGTATTTTGATCGGGGCTCTGTGCCAGTCAATGTGAGGATTTGGATCCTTAAAATGCAAATGGGGTACAATTTCCTGGTGTTGAAGTTGAAGCACTACCTTAATGAGGCCTGCAATTCCTGCTGCTGCTTCTAAGTGGCCGATATTCGTTTTTACGGATCCGAGAATGATGGGTGAGTCATCTTGTGAGTGAGTACTACTGTATACCGACTGTAGCGCGTCAACTTCAATAGGATCCCCTAGTGAGGTACCGGTGCCGTGCGCTTCTACATAATTGACCAGAGAGGGTTCTACCCCTCCATCTGCTAGAGCTTGGTGAATGACTGCTTCCTGAGAGGGGCCATTCGGTACAGTTAAGCCTCCACTACGGCCATCTTGATTGATTGCTGTTCCTCGAATTAGAGCTAGAACTGTATCACCGTCACGCTGCGCATCCGATAGACGCTTGATGACTACCACTCCACACCCCTCTCCCCGCACATACCCGTTGGCAGATGCGTCAAATGTTCTGCAACGACCGTCCGGAGATAACATCCCGGCTCGGCAAAAGAGAATATTGGTGATAGGGGATAAAATAAGATTGACCCCGCCCACTAAAGCCAAATCACATTCTTGGCGGCGGAGGCTTTGACAGGCAATATGGGAGGCAACTAAGGATGAAGAACAAGCTGTATCAACGGTAAGACTAGGTCCTGTGAGGCCTAGAAAGTAAGACAGTCGACCACTAGCAGTCGAAAAAGTATTTCCTGTTGCAACATAAGCAGCACTGTCAGATGATTCAGCCCCTTGAAGATTTTCTGCTCTATAATCGTTAGTACTCATCCCCAAGAACACGCCTGATTTGCTTTTGAATAACTGTGTAGATGTGATATTAGCATTTTCAAGCGCTTCCCAACTCACCTCCAATAAAAGTCGTTGTTGAGGATCTAACGCTAGGGCTTCTCTAGGTGACAAATTGAAGAAGTAAGCGTCAAAATCCTCAATGGGATGGTCTACAAACCCACCGAAGCGAGTGTACATTTTGCCGGATTTATTTTGGTCAGGATCATAATAAGTATCTGCATCCCAGCGATTTGATGGAACTGGAGAAATGGAATCTGTTCAACTCTGTAGTATCTGCCAAAATGATGTGGGCTAATCTATACCACCGTGTAAGCG
>CAYUEE010000209.1:0-2798 GCA_964443615.1 uncultured bacterium
ACAATATCTAGACCTACAATATCTAGACCTACGATATCTAGACCTACAATATCTAGACCTACAATATCTAGACCTACAATGTCTAGACCTACAATGTCTGGGCCTACGATATTTAGACCTGTGATATTTAGACCTGTGATATTTAGACCTGTGATGTTCAAGTCTAGTGGCGTTTGAATGAAGCAAGAGTCATCAACTGAAAAAAGGATCCCCTTAGGCTTGGGGATGACTGATCTCAGCCCGCTCTAATGCCAGAATTTCATTGGGTAGGATCCCGTCACTCTCAAGGTCTGACTGCTCTGCCAGGAGTTTAGGACGCAGGTATAGGTTTTCTAGTAACACGGCTGCCCCCGCCACCCAAGGGGGAACAATCAAGGCTCCAATAATGCCTAACAGTTGAGTTCCAGCAATGACAGCCAGAAGTTGATACAGCGGATGAACTTTGACTGAGGATCCTACTAACAATGGATCTAGCACATAGGTCTCTAGATTTTGAATGACAATGTAGAGGAGTAAGACCCAGAAAAAGGTCCATCCTCCCTGAGCTACAGCAACCACTAGGGCTGGCAAGGATCCGAGTACAGGCCCCACAAATGGAATTAAATTCGTGATTCCAGAAATGACACCTAGAGCCAGGGCAAATTCAGAGAGCCCCAAAAAGCGCAGACCCAAAGTAATAGCAATACCCAGGATTCCAGAGACCACGACCCGCCCCTGAATGTAGCCTCCCATGCGCTGACCTACGGGTTCAATCTGTTCAGCAAGCCGTTCATTCCAGGGATACGGGAAGACGCTAACCACCCCATTCAAAAGGATCTTGCTGCCTGCAATCATGTATCCCGAGATAAATAAGGAGAGGATCAAGTTGATAAATCCGCCCACGATACCACGGGTGAGACCCACGGAACGGACCAACAGCTGTTGGAAAGAACGGAGGACTGTACCCGTGAGGCCTTGCGTATCAATTAACTGCTCAAGAAGACCCGGTTCGGCCACCCCAAATCGAGCGCCCAAGTCTTCAAACAGAAGGCGCAATTCTTCAAGGTAGGCAGGCAGGCTGACAGTAAGCCGCTGAATCTGGGCAATAACGGTAGGACCAATGAGCAATCCTAGTCCTGTGAATCCAGCGATGAGGAAGAGGTAGACCAACACAACGGCGAGCCAACGAGGGATCCGTAACCGTTGAGCACCCGCCACAATGGGAGCCAAGGTGGCCGCAATCACGACCGAAATCATCAGGGTGACCAGGAGGCTACGCAGGTGCCAAACGAGGAGGGTAACAAGAACAGCAGTTCCTAATAGCCATAACGATGGGATTGAAATTGCGATACGTGGCTTTGCCATGCTCAAGGTCCTTGACCCAGAATTCTTCTTGTAGCCTAACCCGAGATGGCCGTTACCGCGTTGAGTTAAATGAATTAGGCTGCCTCACCCAGCATATGACAAGGCTTCGAGAACCTCAGGATCCAAAAAGGATAGGGAGGGTGTGGCCACTAACGCGAGTCGATTCCCGTCAGGATCCGTAAACTCGGCACTCATGGATCCGTGGAGCCACTCGGGACCCTGAATGAAGCGTACACCTCGGCTCAAAAGGGTTGTATAGCTGCTAATGACATCAGAAACTCGAAAGATGACTTGGGTACGGGTATCTGAGGCCAACCGACTGTAGCTCTGCTCCACCCTCAACACTAAGGATCCGGTTTGAAATTCAAGATAACCCCGATCAAGTGCTGCTGTGGTCAGCCAGAGACCCAGACACTCTTGGTAAAATCGGCGCGCTTGAGTTAAATCAGCAACCTTCAAGCGAATGGCATCAATATTGAGTTCCATACTCACCTCATCAGGCTGAACTAAAATTGAATGGGTAAATTGACAAGATTGTAGATGGTCCACTACTGGTTAGCCGCAATGGCACTGCGATAATCCTCGATAGAGATGGGATCTAACGGGGCGAGGCCAGACCGTGACGGATCTGTAATTTGATTTTGGTGAAAGATCTGTCGTACTTTTTGCCGTTCATAGGGCACCATGAAATCGTAGAGTTTACGGGGCGGCGTTTGAACAGAATGGGACTGAGGATCCACCTGCTTCACTTGAATGGCCCCAACCCATACCTCCCCATCCTTGAGATCTTGTGAATGATAGAGGGATCTAGTCGGATCGATGTCAACGGATTGAACTAAGTTCCATCGCTGCAACAAGGTTTCTAGCCAATGCAAGCGACGCTGCGGCTGACGAGACTGTGATCGGTGGGACCGACGGGATGACGATCGACGTTGAGATCGGGATCGGACTAACGGGATCCCACGAATTGCAACTTGAATGGCCATAATCTACGCTCCTGGATATCACCATCACCACAAAAACTCTCTCATCAGGACCGGATCCAGATGACGAGATACACTCTTGCTGTTGGAGTATGGCTAGACTGGTGGTGGGGTTCACTATATTTTGTAAGCTAGGTCTAAAGTTAGCCGGATATATTGAGGTTGTCAACAAAATGATTTGGTTTTCTGCGGTCGCTCCTCGAAAGCGGGAAGGATCCTGTTTGGATTAGATTAACCTGGGATCCGTGATGGCAAGACTGCTCAGTCTAGTTGCAGTCGGGTGGAATTAGCACGTAGAGGCTACGACTGGTCAAACAGGGTGTTGAATTCCTTAAAGGAGGCGTTACAGTTGAAGCTTTCAACAAGCAAGGATCCTTGCGTGGTGTGTCCGATAGTGCTCGTGCCGCTGGATAGAAGAGGATCGCTCAATCATTGCGCGGTATCGGTCAATTGTTGGGGGGCACCGGTCAA
>CAYUEE010000210.1:0-2657 GCA_964443615.1 uncultured bacterium
TGGGATCCTTGAGGGGTAAGGGTTGGAGTACAGGTGCCAGGTACGGAGTTTGGGAAAGGCTGATGCTGTCGTAGAAAATGGCGTGGTTACAAATGTTGCTATGTCGAAGTGCCCTCGCCGAGCACTAATATCGAATGTAAAATTGTCGTAGCCGATGAATGAGCCATCTCGGGACCAGCCGACCTGTTCGTAAAATTGTTCCCAGTTCTTTCCAAGACTACCATCGACGGGGTTGCCTGTCTCGATCCATATTTGCTTCTGGATACTGAATCCGAATCGTCCCTCACTGTAGTGCATCCACAACGTATTAATCGTTTTGAGGTCTGCACAGGGAAAGTTTTTAATGTCTGAGTCTCGGAGATAGGATCCTTGGCGGCCAGCGGCTTCTTTCATGCGCTTTTCAGTTTCTCGGTCAGCGTCTCTCTACTGCTTCTGTTGTAGGAACTTTTCAAGTTGAGAGTAGTCCACTCCTTTTTCAGACTTCAATTCAATTTTGCTGGGGCGTTTAACCGGATCCGGGGCTTGGGTTCGACTGGGCCGATTCTGCTTGAGTTGCTGTAGCTCCTGGGTTAGTTCGGCAATACGATCTGTCTGCTGTTGGTTCTGGGCCTGGAGTTGCTTTTGCTCGGTGACTAAGGATCCTTTGTCGGTTTCTAAGCGTTGAATCTGGGTTTCGAGCTCTCGGATCCGGGTGGTCAGTTTGTTGACTTGGTCTGGGGTGGGGCGGTTCTGTAGGGTGTCTCGCTCCGATTTTAAGGATCTAATTTGTTCTTCTAGGTGTTGGATCCGGGTGGTGAATTCAGTGGCTTGGGCTTCAAGTTCTGATTGCTTCTCACCGATCCGGGTGTCTTTTGCTGCCAGTTGGGTTTCGAGCTGTTGGATCTGGGTGCGAAGTTGTTCCTCTTGCGCGAGAGTCAAGCGTTGGTCTAGCTGAGTATCCAGTATGCGTAGTGCGGCGTCCTGGTCAGTGATCCGTTTGTTGAGGTGTTCCACCTGTGCAGCCAAATTTGTTCGTTCTAAACGCGCAATTAATATCCCAGATCATCTAAAGCTCGCCGCATAATGATTCTGACTAGTTCTGTCTTAGGTTTACTGGAGTCAAAGGATAGTTGCTGCAACCTCTGGTGGAGTGATTTGGGTATATCAACGGTGAATCGAATAGACGCTTCCTGATCAGGTTGATCACCCAGGATCTCACCGCGCAAGTCAGAAGTCGGTTTCTCCTGAGTGGGAGGTGGGTCCTCTGGAACGGATGGTTGAAGCTCGCCGGTTTCTAGAAATTGCTTGGCTTGATCAGTGAGTTTTCGGCGTTGAGTCATGAGAAACCTACCTCATTAAATAAGTCGCGGTATTGGCGCGCTAACTCTGTGGCCCCTCGGGATCCTTTGATATCGAAGAGGGTGGATCCTTGGCCCATGACATCGGCTCCGGCTTGGCGTTGGGAGATCTCGGAGTGGAGCATGGGAACATCATCGAATTCCTGTAAAACTTCGCGGGCCTCGTTGAGTAGCAGGGTTTTGGGGGTGACACGAGTGAGGAACGTATGGGCTTTAGGCTCTCCTCGTCTGATTTGCCGAACCCGCCTTACTGCCTTGATTGCTTCAGTACTTGCTGAAATATCAGGGGCACTGGGTTGAATCGGAATATGGACTAGATCCGCTAGAAGCAGGATAGCCCGCTGGACTTCGGCCAGACCCCCCGCTCCGTCAATCACGACTTCATCATGTTGATCAGCGATGGTGGGAATTTGATCAAGTAATGGATCCGGTTCGGTGATCCGGAAGATGGTGGGCCGAGGGATCCCTTCGACAAGTGTGTTGATCCAGGTGCTGCTGGTGGCCTGACTGTCCGAGTCAACTAGTGCAGTTCCCCGTTTTTTGCTGAGGAAGTAGCGACTGAGATGGACTGCCGAGGTTGATTTGCCACAGCTGCCTTTGAGATTGACGAATGCTGTAATCATAGAGTGCAGTATTGCACATATATTTGAGTGAGGCAATGCTGACTTGCTGAAGCTTATCAGTAAATGATTCAGTATTTGAGTAAGTGATGACAGATGGGTAGGATAGGCTCCTGATGGGATCCTCTGTTAGCGCTTTGAGAAAGCGGTTGTATCTACCAAGGCCACTTTCCTGTAATCAAGCGCACGTTACGAGTATCAAGTTGGAGGTCATCCAGGGAGAAGTCTTCACCACGGGTAATTTTTTCTAGCCAAGGGATGAACCATTGGACTCGATCAACAAAGACTGGATTAAACTCTGTCTGGAAGTAGGCTAGAGCTTGTTCTGCGGTAACCGGGAAGGCTCCGTCATAGTCTCCACCAATCCGGAAAAGATGGTCAGTATGGGTAGGACAAAATACTAATCCTTCGGCCTTATCGTAGGTTAGGACAATGTAGTCGATCCCGCGGTCGATAGCGTCTCGGTGCCAGGTGGTTGATGGATCTTGCATGGATCCGAAGCCTCAGGATTGGAGCTGTCGAATCTGCTCTAGGGTGAGGCCCGTGAATTCAGCAATTTGGTCGTGGGGGACTCCTTTGCGAAGCATGTTGAGCACAACTTTGGTAATGCCTCGCTCCTCTCCTTCTTGAAGCCCTTCTTGTTTCGTTTTCGCTTCCCACTCTAGGTAAATCTGTGACAAGGCCATCTTTAACTCCTCCG
>CAYUEE010000211.1:0-2631 GCA_964443615.1 uncultured bacterium
CTGGATGGTTTGAGCTATTTTCAATTAATGATTCTTATTGCGCTGACCAATTACCAATGTTGGATCTTTATGTCAGGCGACCTATGATTGACTAATTGCCTTGAGTGTTCCGACGTTATGTCCTGTATCCTAATTATTGATGATGATCCCACCACGCGTCTGCTACTGCGCCACAACCTCGAACGACAAGGGCATGATGTTAGTGTTGCTGAGGATGGTCATGAAGGCGTGGAGCTGGCCCATAAAATAACTCCTGATCTGGTTATTTGTGACTGGATGATGCCAACGATGGATGGATTGGAGGTCTGTCGAATTCTCAAGGCTCATTCCCGCTTTTCAACCACGTTTTTTATTCTCCTGACAGCCCGTACTGAGGTAGAGGATCGGGTAGAAGGCTTGGATGCGGGGGCCGATGAATTTCTCTCAAAGCCAATTGATGCAAATGAACTGCAAGCTCGCGTTCGGGCTGGTTTGCGACTCCATCAGCTCAGTGCAGATCTCCAACAACAGACGGAACAATTGCGCTCGGAACTGAATCAAGCCGCTAACTATGTCCGGTCTTTGCTTCCCCCTCCCCAAACCTTCCAAAACTACCAGATCGAGGCTGATTGGCAGTTTATTCCCTCTCAAGAATTAGGGGGGGACTGTTTCAGTTTTCATTGGTTGGATCCTGATCATCTAGCGCTGTATCTACAGGATGTTTCGGGTCACGGTGTCGGGGCAGCCTTACTCTCTGTGTCCGTTACTAATCAACTCCGCTCCCAGTCACTGTCAATTGATTTCAAGGATCCTAAATCTGTTCTGAAGGCCCTCAATCACCAGTTTCAAATGTCTGATCAAAGTGAGCTCTATTTCACCGTGTGGTACGGGGTCTATCAAGTTTCGACCCAAACTCTAGCCTATAGTAGCGGGGGGCACCCTCCAGCTGTTCTGGTTCATTATGATCCCGAATCAGAACAGGATCCTGATGTAACTCTCTTACGGACACCGAATCTGCCCGTGGGAATGGTGGATAGTGTCGACTATAGAGATGACCAGTTACTCCTACATCCTCCGTGTGAGCTATATCTATTCAGTGACGGGATCTATGAAACTAGTGAGCCGCAAGGTCAAGTGTGGGGGTTAGAGGCCTTCACCCAATCAATCTGCCAACCGGGTGCGATGGGAGCTCCCCTTGAACTCTTAATTCAAGCTGCTCAACACTTTACCCAATCGGCTCATTTCGAGGATGATGTCTCATTGCTGAGGTTACAGTTCAAGGCTTGAGGTGACTGTATCTCTTCACGATCTCATAATTCCACGACGGACTTATAATCTTGGCTGACTTCGGATCCGTTCAGCAGATATGATCGGAAGACGTTCTGTACTGCCGCTTTACCATGCCAGATTCCGCTAGAAATTCCGCTAGAAATTCCGTGACCTTTGCTCTGACTACTCCTATCTATTATGTCAACGCTCTCCCTCACATTGGCAGTGCTTACACAACTATGGTGGCAGATGCGATCGCTCGGTACCACCGTATGCAAAATGAGCAGGTGTGGATGGTGACAGGGACAGATGAACATGGTCAAAAAATTCAACGGACGGCAGAAGAAAAAGGGATCGATCCGCAAGTGCACTGTGACTCGGTAGCGGCTGAGTTTCAACGACTATGGTCATTGCTCAATATCCACTATGACCGCTTTGTGCGGACCACGGATCCTGAGCATCAAGCCATCGTGGAAGAGTTCTTTCAAAAAGTCTGGCAGAACGACGATATTTACATGGGTCAGCAGCAGGGATTCTATTGTGTGGCCTGTGAAGAGTTCAAGGATGAGGCAGAACTACTTGAAGGAGGGATGTGCCCAATTCATACGAATCAAAAGGCGGAGTGGCGAGACGAACAGAACTATTTCTTTCGCCTATCCAACTATCAGCCTCAATTGGAAGACCTCTACGCCACCCAGCCTGATTTTATTCAACCCCAATCCCGTCGGAATGAGATCTTGAATTTTGTAAAACAAGGCCTGAAAGATTTCTCGATCTCGCGGGTGCAAGTATCTTGGGGGATCCCGACACCGGTTAATCCCAATCACACCATCTATGTCTGGTTTGATGCGCTTCTCAGTTATGTAACAGCGTTGTTGGATCCTGAAGACAAGCCTACGCTAGATAATGCCTTGAAAAAGTGGTGGCCAGTCAATCTTCACCTTATCGGTAAGGATATTCTGCGTTTCCATACTGTGTACTGGCCCGCAATGTTGATGTCAGCAGGCTATCCGATTCCCTACCGAGTGTTTGGGCATGGCTTTTTAACGAAAGATGGCCAGAAGATGGGTAAAAGTTTGGGGAATACGTTGGATCCGTATGAGCTGATTGAACAGTACGGAGCTGATGCTGTTCGCTACTATTTCTTGAAAGAGATTGACCTGGGGCGAGATGGGGATTTCAGTGAGTCGCGTTTTCGAGATGTGCTTAATGCTGACTTAGCCAATGACTTGGGGAATCTCCTCAATCGGACCCTGAACATGTTGCGCAAATATCGTGACTATTCGATTCCCTCGGTTGACATTGCCCCAGATGACACCCTAAAAGTCTTAGCCCTACATCTTCCCTCTGAGGTAGCTGAAGGGTACGATACTCTGGCAAATA
>CAYUEE010000212.1:0-2482 GCA_964443615.1 uncultured bacterium
ACCGAGATCTGCCGATTCAACTGGGGAATCGATCGTCGGGTCCATTAAACCGAAGTGACTCAAGAACGTTGACATACTCCAGTTAAGGCTTTGGGCTAGTCCTCGGATATGGCAGAGCTTGAGGGTATCTAAGGATCCTTTCCGCACCTGATCCATCGCTCGGCGACTGATTCCAGACTGGTCCTGGAGGGCTGACCATGACTCAATTCCTACTAACGCCATCCGTTGACGCAGCAGGTCATCGTAGGGTGGGGTCATGCTACTTTTCACCTCAAATTCACCAGTTGTCGCTAGACCAAATTGTACCTGTAAATTCTACCTTCAGAGGCTTACCCTTCTAAAAGAGGAGTGGTAGCGGCTGGACTGTTCTAAGTCTAGAGGATATGGACCCGCCTCTCAGGTGGCGCAGATATTTTTGAAACGCTATTAGATACCAGTGTAGTTTAAATTAATTTTGTTGCATAGGTGACTTCTCAAACAGGATAGGCCTTCTTTACAAGGCACAGACAAGTGTTCGGCAGCACAGGGTGATTGCCTATGAGGAGCAGAGCCCTAGAGGAATGGATGCTGTCTCAGAAGATTCAACTCCAATGACTTCAACCGGGTGGATCCTAACACCTTTCCTAGGTAGAGCTTGTACAGTGGAGGGCAGTCGTTCCCCCATGAGATGAGTGAGGTGATTGGTGAAGATGAAGCGGTCTCGACGTCGGCGTCAGCGCAATACAGTCATTCGATTCATCTGTGGAGTGGCCTTTCTAGCAGGCTTAGGGTTTGCGATGCAGGGCAAGTCACCGAGTCTGGTCACTGTTCCAGACACTATCGAGCCCAGTCCAACACCCTCCCTATGGACTGAACAAGGGTGGCCCCGCTTGAGTTATTTGCCACCCCCAGCCGAAGTGTGGACCTGTGATGTGATTGTTGTGGGCGGATCCCTGGGAGGGGTAGCGGCGGCATCCCATGCGATGGAGTCAGGATCGACAACGTGTCTAATCGAATTAACACCCTGGCTAGGAGGGCAGTTAACCTCTCAAGGGGTATCTGCAATTGATGAATCATTACCGATGCGCGATTCGCAAAACTTTTCGGCGAATTGGCTCAACTTCAAGCAGGTTATTCAAAATCAACCGATTACCCTCCCGGCCTGGACAGGGCTTGCCAATCCAGTCGCCGTACAATCTATCAATAGTTGTTGGGTTGGAGATCTGTGTTTCTGGCCTGCTGCTGGTGTGACGGCAATTGAACAATGGTTAGACCAATCATCTCAATCAGCGCCAGCGAGTCGGTGGGAAACCTCTGTTGCCTTCAAAGGAGGTGAATTTGATGCTTCAGGTCGCTACCTTACGGCCATTTATGGGGTCCGTCGTGTTCCTAAGGATCCGGCCTATGTCCCGTCAGGTCGTCTCTCACAAGAGTTATATGAATGGTACAGCTGGAGTGGGAGTGATAATTACGACAAAGTTCCAATCCGTTTGGAAGGTCGAGAGGGGCATATTCCCTTAGTGATTGATGCCACCGATACCACTGAAGTTGTAGCGTGGTCGGGGATCCCCTACAGAGTAGGGACTGAAAGCCAAGCCACTACGGGGGAAGTTCATGCGGCGTTAGTGGAGAATCAAGAATGCACTCAGGCTTTTACCTATCCATTTGTCATGGCCATTCACGACGATCAAGGTGAATCTTTAGCCCAATTAGCCACTGTTCAACCTGGCCTCACCCGAGCAGAACACCGACGCGCCTATAACCTAGAAGGCTTCCCCATGTTCAGCGGTAAAAGTATGTTCAACTACCGGCGGATGGTCAGTTTGACCCGTAATGATCCCTTCTACAGCAGTCCCGTGCGGGGAGACATGAGTTTAATCAATTGGAATCAGGGTAATGATTGGGGGCTAATGAATCCTCCCTTACTCATGACTCCCGGCCAAATTCAATCCAGTCAACAACACCATAACTGGCTGGGTGGGTTGAACTATAGTGCACTCAAAGATGGTGAAAACCACGCATTACTATTTGCTGAATGGATCCTAGAAACCCAACCCCAACCCGGCTACCCACTCACCTACTTAGCTGGGTCCAATTCACCGATGGGTACAGAGTCTGGCTTAAGCTTATATCCCTACATTCGTGAAGGACGACGGATCCTAGGGCGAGCCGCCTACGGTCAGTCAGAGTTCATGATGCGAGAGCAAGATATCCGGAATGATTTAGGAGGAGCACGAGATTTCAGTGATTCACGAGTGGCGTTAACTCACTATGCCATCGATATTCACGGCTGTCGTTACCGCAATTGGGAGCCATCCAATTCAGCTAACTCCGCCCCTGCCAATGAGTTTAAGGTGCGCCCCATTCAAATCCCTCTTGAAAGTTTAATTCCCCAGAAGGTGGACAATGTTCTAATTGGGGGGAAAGGGATTGCCGTTACCCACATTGTCAATGCAGCTACCCGCGTCCACTACAGTGAATGGGGGATTGGCTCTGCAGCAGG
>CAYUEE010000213.1:0-1972 GCA_964443615.1 uncultured bacterium
GGGATGAAGTCTAGAATGCACCTAAGAATTGTAGGTGACTGAGCCGCATAACGGCCTGGAGGTGAGCCGCACTCAAACAAAATATGCGTGAGCACAGAGGATGGTCGGAGTGTCGGCTCCAGCGATGGGTTAGGCCCCAGCAGAACCTCCTTGTAGAATAACCTGTTGCACGGTCCATCAAGATAAAATAAGCGGAAGCCTGACTGCGTGAACCGGCTCTCGGAACTTCCAAGCGTGCTGATATCCTTGTTCAACTTTATCTTCGCAGGATTCACTGACTTCTCTGGCATGAACGAGCGAAGTGAGCCAGCCCGGCTGTTCCGGCTCCGGTTCATCCGTTTGTTATCCTGCATCAGGTCCCAACTCAGAATAGTCTGGCATTTCAAGGTTGTCTGGATCAGTGATTTGCCATACCTGATTAGTCATTGGGTTGAACGGTTGAGAAACGTGCTCATGGATTACCTTCCATTTGCCATCTTGTCGGAGGAATCCAATTGTAACGCGCATCCAACTCTGGCCACAGGGATGATCCGGTGGTTCGGGCACGAAATGGTGCAAACCGAATGCAATCGCGATATCCCCTGACACGTGAATATTGAGGTCGCGATGTTCTGACTTGAATGAGTCTGGAAAGTAAGGAAGGCAGGAGTTCCATACGTTCGTAATTCCTTCGACACCCTCTGTTTTGTAAGGCGGGCATGCGTCATACAGAACAGCGCTCGCCGAATAGTCGCTCATCAAGGCCGCGACGTTTTTCGATTCCAGGGACTGCCTCCATTTCGCGATCAGCTCAAGGATTTCTTCTTCGTCATTTCGCATTTGTTTAAGCCTAATTCTATTTGAGCAGGCTAACGTGGAGCTGAGCGGCGGCTAGTATCTTGGCAAATATCAAGTATTTTCAATCCGTTCGCTCCTGCGTAGTGTTAGCTCCAAGCTAATCACCTTTAATGTATTACTCCAAGGCAACTTTAGTTTCTTCTGTTTGGCGGCGAGACACCGCTGTCTGAATCAGAAAAGCGATCGGAAAACCCAACGTCACAGTGATACTCCATCCCCAGGAAACCAGCCAACCTGCTCCAATTGCCAGCAGATAAATACTGGGTTCAATATAGCTTTCTTGACGAATGTGGCGAATAGTTTCGTTAGATAAATCAGGTGCCACTAGCCGTCGGTTTTGAGTGCCATAAATCCATGCGGCTGTGGAAAAAATACCTACCCCAATCGCTGCCGAGCTGTAAAACAGATTTATCACAAATACCCCCTCAGAGGCTTCTGAGAGATCGCTGGCATAGGTAAACAGCACTACAAATAACAGAGCAAACAGAGTCAGAAACGTATGAACCGCATCGGTCTTTTGGTAGTGCTTGAACTGATGCACATGGGTGAACCAATAAAATGCCAGGGTGAGAAACGTCAGGGCATAAATCCCTAGACCCGGTAATTGCTGCAACAGCACTTGAGCCGCTGTTTCTGGAGAGATGTTATCCATCGATACTGGCGCAAAGACGATGGCCAGAATGGTCATGGCTACGGCGAAAATAATGTCGCTGAGTCGAGCTAGACGTTGAATAGGCATGTCAGCCACTTTGAAGTGCCACCTGTATTTGAAGAATCGAGACACTTTCTATCTTAAACAGGATAGGCAATCTCAAGGGTACGGAGGGCACGAGTAACCACGTCCTCATCGGAAAGATTAGCCAGGTCAAGGGCTGGGGAGGCTCCATTGAAGGCCATAATGATGGGTAAACCAAGGTAGCGGTGAAGATTGAGCCAGGCATTAAATTGCCCTGGGGGTAAGTCATTCTCTGGCGTAATGATCCAGGTCTGATCACTATCCCAAAACGCTTCTTTAAATAGCAAATATACCTTGTCAAGCGTCCCCATTCCCAACCTAGAGATCGCACCTTGTTTACCTTTAGAAAGGGGGGGATTAAAGGCAATGACACCTTTCTTAAGTACACCTAAAGGGACT
>CAYUEE010000214.1:0-1799 GCA_964443615.1 uncultured bacterium
TGAATGGGCGGAACTATGCGTTGCAGAACGGATCCTATGATGTGGGTCAGATTGTGGCGGTGCTGTAGTGGATTTGAAGTTTCTCATTTGAGGTGGGGTGATGACTAGGAGTTCCGAGGTTCAGAAGCTTAGACAGTCGCTATTAGAGCAAGCGGTGGAGATGATTTCGGATGGACGGATCCTGCAGGGGCTGTCGGTGGTGGGGATTGCGGGGGTGGGATCCTTGATTTGGAGACTGCATACGTCGACGCTCCAGATGCAACAACAACTGCTTCATATCTCTGGGGAGTTGGCTGAGGTAAAAGTTCAGGTGGCGGAGTTTAATCGGCTAGCTGGGGGTTATCAGGCTCACAAGGCTTATGTGGATGCGCGGATTGGACGGTTGGAAGGATCCTGATTCATGCTGAGTTGTAGAAGGGATCCTTTGCTTGAGGTGGAGCTGGAGAGTTCTGAAGTTATTTCTCTTCTCTGTCATCAGTTGTACTGAAGGGAGGGGGCATGGAGATGTCGAGGGGGCTACGGATTCCGTAGGCATTGATCTTCAAGACATGGGTATAAATCATGGTAGTTTTAATGTCATCATGGCCTAAGAGCTCCTGAATCGTCCGAATGTCCGTGCCGTTTTGCAGGAGGTGGGTGGCAAAACTGTGCCGTAGGGTGTGGCAGCTGACTTTTTTGGGAATCTGAGCTGCTTTTGTCGCTTGGCGGATGGCACGTTGCAAGGTGCTTTCGCTGAGGTGATGGCGATGGGTTTGGCCACTACGGGGATCCTGCGAGAGCCGATCTGAGGGGAAGACATATTGCCAAATCCAGTCTCGATTAGCATTGGGGTACTTCCGATCCAAGGCATCAGGGAGGTGAACGGTGCCATTCCCTCGGTCAAGATCCTGTTGATGCCGACGTTTGACGGTGGTGAGATGCTCCTGGAGCGGGTCAATGAGACTTATGGGGAGGAGGGTGAAGCGATCCTTCTGACCTTTGCCATCTCGGACAGTAATCTGGTGCTGTTCAAAGTCGAGATCTTTCACCCGTAAGCGTAAACACTCAATGAGACGCAGGCCACTGCCATACAGAAGTTGAGCCATCAGGAGTTGAGTGCCGCTGAGGTGAAGCAATAAACGCCTCATCTCACCAGGAGTCAGAACGGTAGGAAGTCGTTGAGGTCGTTTGGCTCGGACTAATTCTAATTCTGTTTCGAGCTCTTGATGCAGAACTTGTTTATACAAAAACAGCAGAGCAGCCAGGGCTTGATTTTGGGTGGAGGCTGCCACATGACCTTCGGTCGCAAGATGATTGAGAAAGGCTTCGACTTCGGGTGCGCCCATGTCTCGGGGATGACTTTTGTGGTGAAAGAGGATGTAGCGCTTAATCCAATCACAGTAGGCTTGCTCGGTGCGATAGGAGTAATGCCGGATCCGGAGGGCTTCCTTGACGACATCTAAGAGTTTTTTGGAAGGAACGCCCATAGATTTATGCTGTAAAAACAGGTTAGGAGGGGTATTATACGTCAACATGCCGTCCTAAATACTTGCTCAAAGTGGCTCTATGTAGTGTGAATTAAGGAAGCCAAGGATCCGTCCCGGATGTTTAGATGTCAAGATGTTGCATAACAGGCTGATGGGAGGATTATTGATCATCATGCTGTATAGGATCCTGAGGGGTGAGAGTGAGGATCCTTGACATGGAGAGGGTTTGAGCTTAGTTTAATGGTGTTCTCTAAGGGCGGGGATCCGGTCAAGTTGACGTGATTGCAGCTGATCTAGGATTTTAGACGTCATGTTGACGCATAATACATAGTT